>CAYTOJ010000071.1:0-3837 GCA_964439415.1 uncultured Rickettsiales bacterium | reverse complement strand
AGCCTGCTGATGATAGCACTGATGGTTTATGTGCTGTATAACACCATGGAATATATACCGAATCTCGCATCCAACATGGCGGGTATGACAGGTTTCGCCACTATGGGTGCTAACATGCCGTTCACTAAGGAACTGCAGGCGGGTATGAAACCGGGCAGTGATGCGCTACTGGGAAGCAAGAATGTGGCGGAGGCTATGAAGGCATTCGGCCAGGGCGCGGCATCCGCCAACAGTTTCGCAGATCCAATCATGCGGGCGATGGGGCAGCGTTCAGCTTCAGTAACTCCAGTAGGAAGGCCATACTAGAATAACAATAATTTAACGCGCCTAAGAGTATATTAAGAGGTATTCTAACCAGATAATATGAACCAGGAAATTTTAAATCCACGACTGCCACATAAACACCTTAACACTAAGTGGTTGGCTTTAGTCTGTCTACTGATGCTCTGTGGCTGCAACATGATGGGTGTGGACTTCGGCGGCGGCGGCCCGGGGAGTGAGCAATGCCTGGATGAGACTGTGAACGATGCCAAGCTGTGCAGGTTAGTAGGCAACAACGCGGAAGGCTTATGCGTACTCAGCAGTGTTGTGGGTGATATTAAAACCATGCTGCAAAATGCCGGGGGTAACCTATTTGAAGGCATAAAAAACAGTATCATCACCCAAAGCCTTATACCAGCCGTGTTCACTATATTCGTGATGATTTACGGCATAATGTTCGTGCTTGGCATGGTGCAGCAGAATGCCTGGTCAATTGTCGTCAACGTTATTAAAATGGGTATTATAGTATCTATCTTCAGCCCAGCGGGTTGGACTTATTTCAGCGATACTCTGGGCGGTTTCGTGCGTTCCGGCACTGATGAAATCATAGGAGTGGTAAGCCATGAAATGCTTGACCAGCTTGGCACAGTAACCAATACGGCATCTACCGGCATAGCCTATTCAGGTAAAACACCCATAACCTTATTCTCGCAGTTCATGCCCACCAGCGGCGCGTGGGCGGGCAGCACTGCTAATCCGCTGTTCCCGCTTGATCTGCTGCTGGGTGAGATTATCAGCCCGAAAAACCTGGCTATAATGCAGGCATCCGGCGGGGAGGGAACGGCAGGCTGGGGCTTTGCCTATGTGGCCATTTATGCGCTTGGCGTGTTTTATCTGCTGGGGGCGATAGCAAAAGCACTGTGGGTATATTTAATGTCCTTAATCGCCACTTACCTGCTGCTTGGCATGTTTCCCATATTCATAATCTTCATACTTTTCCGGCGCACTAAGGGTTTGTTTGATGGTTATGTGGGTCTGCTCATCAGTTTCATGCTGCAACCAATATTACTGTTTACCTTTATTGCCCTTTTCGCGGCTATGATCGCAGTCAGCATCAGCGATATTTCCGGCAAAATTACCGTATGCTACAGTTGTACAGGTGAAGGCAGCACAGCAAAATGCGGCTGGAAATTCAGTAATCAGGCGCATGACTTCGCCTGTAGCCCTATGCCCGGCGGCAGTCGTGGCTTCGCCCCGGCATTTGAGGCTGAGTGTAAACAACTGAATGACGATATCAGCAGCATGTTCCCAAGCCTACTTATATTTATGCTATTGTGTTATATATGTAATAACTTCACTGGTTTTGTTGGGGCTATCGCTTCTTCAATCGCCGGCGGCGTAAGCTTATCTGGTATCAGCGGATTCATGCAGGGCGCATTCAGCGGAATTGGCAAACAGTTCCAGTCGCAAATAACCTCTAAGATACTGAGATAAATGCGCACGGGCTGGCGGGCGTGTCAGCCGAAGCTTTAGCAAAGGGTGATGGCGTGCGCAAAATATAAAACTATGCACGGGCTGGCGGGTGGCGTGGGCAAAATGTAAAACTAATAATTTATTTATAAATTATATATATGATTAATAGTTATGAATAGAAGTTGGAACATCATCACACAAAGAGGCAGT
The DNA here is from genome assembly GCA_964439415.1 of uncultured Rickettsiales bacterium. Taxonomy (GTDB): domain Bacteria; phylum Pseudomonadota; class Alphaproteobacteria; order Rickettsiales; family CAZAGG01; genus CAYTOJ01. The sequence goes on along the minus strand of CAYTOJ010000071.1, from coordinate 1,893 downwards.
ATAGGCAAAGCCCTGCTGCTGGTTGCAGCCTGCATTTTTTTAAATTCATGTGCCTCCAAAATCCCGGATCTTAAAAGCCCGTGCGCGGGAATTGAAGGCTCACCCTGCTCCAAACGCCATGTTAATGACTGGTGGGCAAAGGCTTGATTCGTGCATAGGCGCCAAGCCAGCCCCATGCACATATATCCATTTTACATCAATTATCTGACAATCGGAATTGGTATACTGCTCGCGTTTCTGATGTGTGGATTTTTTGCAGTTAATTCGCGAGCAGTATATATATACCCCTATCGTCTGAAGAGTGTGGTTGAAAGACATCATTTCAGGGGTATATTTTTAATATATTAAGGGGCTGCCGCCCCCGCGCTTCGCGCTTCCCCCGCCGCGCCGGCGCGCTCCCTGTTGGTCGCAAGAAAATGTCACTCTTGATACGCGAGCAGTATATAAGCGCATGGGGCTGGTGGGGCGGCTATGCGCAAACATATAACAATATACCTAAAACACTCTTCAAGTGTTTTAGGTATAGCAACCTATAATTAACCTGTTCCAGGTTATAAGTATTTCTATAAACTTCTTGGGGCGGGTTAATGACGGTAATTATAGGTATTATCGTAGTATTTGTGATGGTGTTCGGCGGCTACGTTATGGCCGGGGGCAAATTCGGGGTGATTGCCCATGCCGCGCCGCATGAGTTGCAAATGATTCTGGGCGCTGCCATAGGCGCAACGGTTATTGCTAACAGTGGAAAGTCACTTAAAGCAATTCTCAAATGCTTTGGCACGGTATTTAAAGGCTCAAAATGGAAAAAGAGTGATTATCAGGATATTTTATGTCTGCTTTTTCTTTTATGCAAACTTATGCGCTCCAAAGGCATGATCGCGCTGGAGCCGCATATAGACAAACCGGAAGAGAGCAGTATCTTTGCGCAATTTCCCAAGGTGATGCACGACCACTTCGCGCTTGACCTCATCTGCGATACTCTGCGCATGATGGTAATGGGCATGGATAATGCCATGATGATTGAGGATATAATCGAGAAAAAACTGGAAAAACACCACCACGAGCACACCAAGCCGGCTCATGCATTGCAAAGCATGTCGGATGCGCTGCCTGCCATCGGCATTGTCGCTGCGGTGCTTGGCATTATCAAAACCATGTCAGCCATTACCGAACCGCCGGAAGTTCTGGGTAAAATGATCGGCGGCGCATTAGTGGGAACGTTTATGGGTGTGTTTTTATCCTACTGCTTTATCGGCCCCATGGCCACCAAACTCGGGCAGGCCTATGAGGAGGAGCAGCAATATTTTTTCATCATCCGTGATGCTTTGCTTGCGCACCTTAAGGGAAGCGCGCCGCAGATAGCCGTGGAGATTGGCCGTGGCAACATCCCCAGCCACCTGCAACCCACATTCGCGGAAATAGAGGAAATGACCAGCCAGCTAAAGATTGAGGGGTAAGAAGATGAAGTCAGAAGTCAGAAGTCAGAAGTCAGAAGTCAGTGTGAAGGGCTTGTAGACTCTGTCAAGCAGAAAAACAGCGGTTTTACGCTGGTCGAACTCTCCATTGTTCTGGTGATTATTGGATTATTAGTAGGCGGTATTCTCGCCGGGGCGGATTTGATTCGGGCTGCCAAGGTTGGTAAAATCATCAGTGAGCGGGAACAGATCATGACTGCTATGAATACCTTCTATCTCAAATACAACTGCATCCCTGGTGATTGCTACAACATCTCCACTTATACATTAGTGGAGTTAATAACGGAGATGGAGATGAGACACTAGAAGAGGCTGGCGCTGCTAATGCACCTGCTGAGTTGTTCGGAGCATGGCAGCAGATGGCTATAATGCCCCCCTAAAATAGGATCAGCGTATAAGCGAGAGAGTCCGCTATAGA
>CAYTOJ010000070.1:3729-10233 GCA_964439415.1 uncultured Rickettsiales bacterium | reverse complement strand
AAGAAAATATTAATTAGTAATTACCTCTCCAGACCCCACTAATTCCCTTTATGCCCGTTTTTATTATTATTGATGCGTTCCATACGGTTTACTTACAGGGAATGTTTTATACTTTATGCTCCATTTTGATTCAAAAGCTGCGGCAATGAAAAAGATTACCATTTCACTGGAGGACGAAGCTGGAACCATAACCAGAATGACCACTATATCAGAGGCAAAACTGGTATTGCTGGATTTTGGCCTGTCGCCCCAGGAGGTTTCCACTGCTTTTTCTGCACTGAGCAGTCAACTGGATGTGCCTGTTATAAGCTTTGCCGTGCAGTCTGGTATATCGGCAGCAAGCCGAAGCCAAGTATCGATGCTTACCTGTACTAAGGATACTGAAGCAGATTCTGAACATACGCTGATAAATGGTGCTATAAAAATGAATACGCTTCGCCATGAAGTTCTGGTGGATGGTAGAAAGATAAATCTCACCCCCAGAGAATACGGCCTGCTGGAATATTTTCTACGCCATATTGGGCGGATACTGCCTCATCATGAAATATTGAGAAAAGTATGGGGAGATGCTCATATAAACGATACCCAATACCTGCGTGTGTACATAGGCCAGCTCAGGAATAAACTGGAAGTATCAAAAGGCCTGGGGAAACTGATCGTGGCTGAAGCCGGAGTCGGCTACCGCATGGATAAGGCGCAATTATATACTAAAGTAGCCGCCTGAGCTATATCTATCGCACTTCAAGAGTGCGATAGATATAGCTTTTATGTTTACAGCTTCCTTATAGTTAAAACAAAACTCCCTACTGCCTTCTGCTATAAAGTGGTTATTATATAGGAACTTACATAATCAGAGAAGGAAGTTAGTTATGAAAAATCTTACAGCAGTTATTGGCATATCCTGCCTTACATTATTAACAGCTTGTGGAAACACCACTTCTGACCGCGCATTGTCAGGCGCGGGGATTGGCGCTGGTGCTGGCGCATTAGGCGGCGCAGTGCTGGGAGCCGACCCGCTTACCGGCGCTGTGGTGGGTGGCGCAGTTGGTGCTGCTACCGGTGGCCTTACCAAGGAAAGGGATCTAAATCTCGGCAAGCCAATCTGGAAATAGTCTTAGTATACCTATCGCACTTCAAGAGTGCGACAGGTATATCTTTTATATGTTTGCGCATGGCCGCCAACCCAGCCCCATGCGCATCTATACTGCTCGCGTTATAACTGCAAAGAATTCTCACTCTTCATACGCGAGCAGTATACTGATAAACATTGATCAACTTCTTATTTCTCAGCCACCACACCACAGTGCGCCATAACAGGCATTAACATAGAATAGACTTTGTTGAGACTATTAATTTAACGGAGGTGCTCTTATGCTTAACTGGGTAATTACTTTTTTTGTGCTTGCCGTATTGGCGGCAATTTTAGGCTTTGGTGGCCTGGCGGCTGATTTTGCCGGAATTGCTAAATTCCTGGCTATGATTTTCGTAGTGTTGTTTGTTGCAAGCCTGATTTACAGCATGGTTACTGGAAGGCGTTCAAGCCCACCACTATAAAACCCTTTTGATCCTCATAAAAGCCGCTCCACAAGCGGCTTTTACTGGGCGGGAACGGTTAGGAGAAAAGTACAGCCTTTTTCTGTATTGCTCTCTAATTTAACTTCACCTGAGAGAGTCTGCATAATTTCTTTGCAGATCGCCAGGCCAAGGCCTGTTCCTGTGTGCTGGTCGCGTTTACTCAGGCGCGTATATTTTGAGAAAATCTTTTTCTCCTGATCTTTTGGAATACCCGCACCATTATCACTTATGCTGATAATAGCCTTATGATTCCTGACCCCATATTCAAATATCACCGCAGGCGGCTTGCCACCATGTTTTATAGCATTATCCAGCAGCAGCCCTATGGCACGGCTAAGCAGAACTGGATCCGTTCTGATTACATGAGCATGGTTTTCAAAAGGCTTGAAACTGATATCAAGTTTGTCACGGCGCGAGCCAAGCCGTATTATAGAATCCTGCAATAGTGATTTAATATCACAATTTTCCTGATTCACTTTTACCATGCCGCCTTCAAGCTTGGCCATATCTAGAATATTAGTGATAAAACTATCTAGCCTATAGGCTTCCATCAGTGCGGAACTTATTAATGAATTCTGCTTTTCCTCACTTAACTTCGCACCCATTTTTCTATAAATTTCCAGCGATCCTATTATAGTCGCCAGCGGTGTTTTTAAATCATGGGATACCGTTGAAAGCATCTGACGGTGGAGCTGTTCACGGGTTTTATCGAAATTATCATCGTGCGTGGTGTTCTTTTTCATCTTAATACTAATGTTAATGCATCACTAATTTTATGCAATAACTCGTAAATTTTAAATACGTCTGCACCCTGCTTTTGTAATAATAAATTCCAGCAAGTAGACTTCTTTCGCAACTCGCTGCGGTGAGCTTTAGTAGCGCGAAGCGAGCATCGCAGAAACGCAAGTGTACATCGAGGTACATGCGGATTTGAGAGCTAAGCTTAGCTTGCAGATGAGTAAACCTCATTTGTGTAGCTTAGCGCAGCCAGCGACAAGCAAATTTGCCAGCGCAGTAGAGTTTGGAGAGAAGTCTAGCACAAATCTAAAGGACATTAAAAATGTATAACAATATTATTATTGGAATGGGCAGGCCGATAAGCCATAATAAAACACCTTTCATATTTCTAACTCCTTTTTATTTTATGAATTTTCCAATTCCTGAACGGGACTTTGAAATGACTGGTCGATAACAGGTATCATGCGATCTATATGGCGCAGCGCACTGGATAACTGCTCGATCTGCCCGTCCTGCTCCTTAGTGGCGGGAAGGTTTCCACCTTCGTTTTCCAAACGCAGTTGTTCATCCAGAGCTAATTTCAATTGATCACGGGTTTTATGTAATATCTCAGAGCCATCCTGCGAAATTTTCCGCGCTGCATACAGGCCATTACGGTAAGATGTAACCCAGCGCTCAAGCTTTTCCACCTGTTCACGCGCATCACCTTTTATCAGTTCCTGCTCGGAGCGCACCAGCAGCTTCATGAGGTCATTAGCAAGCGCCTCCACTTCCTTTATTTCAGGAATCAGAGAAAGCGTGGCATCATCAGAATCTGATTGCAGCATAACAGCCTGTGTGTTTATTAAGAAATTAATAGCCTTAAACTAGGCAAATCGCAGTGCTTAATGACTGATAAAGAAATAAAGAAACGGCTAAGAAAATTCTCTTGTTTTGATAGCCTTCAGTTTGGATGCCAGGATATCCTGATGGATTGGTTTGCTGATGTAATCATCCATGCCGGCGTCAAGGCAGCGTTCCCGGTCACCCGCCAGAGAATGCGCGGTGACACCGAAAATGGTATAACGCCTACCCTGCGTTTGCTCCAGTTCGCGGATGCGGCGGGTGGTCTCCAGACCATCCATGCCGTACATCTGCACGTCCATCAGTATAGCGTGGAAAGGCACTTTCGCATTTTTCAGAACTTCTATAGCCTCAAGGCCGCTTTCAGCCGTTACCACTGAATAACCGATATCCTCCAGCATCAGGGTAGCTACCATTATATTCGGCGCATAGTCTTCAACCACCAATACAGTTCCGCCTGAGTGTTCCGGCGCTTTTTCCTGCAAAGCAGCAGCAGATACAGTATCAACGTTATTACCTTTAAGCAGATTAACCGTGACGGTAAATACTGAACCCATGCCAGGGGTGGATTCCACTGAAATATCTCCATCCATCAACTGCGCAAGTGACCTGGCTATGGATAGACCAAGCCCTGATCCACCAAAACGGCGGGTGATGCTTTCATCAGCCTGGGTGAATTTATCAAAAATACATGGCAGTTTATCAGCGGTAATGCCTATTCCGGTATCGCGCACGGTGATGCTTAAAGTTATGTTATTCTCATCCCGCTCAGTATGATTTACCTCAATATCAATACCGCCTGTTTCGGTGAATTTCAGGGCGTTACTCACCAGATTCATCAGAATCTGCTGAAGGCGCGTGCGGTCGCCCTTAAATGCCTGCTCTCCTTCCAGCCCGTTTATATGCAAGTATAGTTTTTTATCAGTTGCCTGGTCGTGAAACATAATTCGTACATCATCCAGCAGGGAGGATAAAGTAAAACTAACCGCTTCAAGTTGCACCTGGCCTGATTCGATACGGCTTATATCAAGCAGATCATTAATAAGCTTCAGCAGAAGGTCAGCATTGTTCTGCAATGTGTTTACAATTTTAAGCTGTTCTTCATTCAGGCTGGTGCGGGCCAGCATCTGCGCCAGGCCAACCACTACATTCATGGGTGTGCGTATTTCATGGCTCATGGTAGCGAGAAAATTACTTTTTGCCTGATTCGCCGCTTCCGCTTTTATAACAGCTTCCTCCAGATCACGGCGCTGCTGCTCAGTGATGCGCATCAGTCTTTCCTTGGTGTATGCCGCCTGCATTACCGCCGGAAGAAGATCAAGATAAGTCTGGTTGGTATCCTTCACGGCGTAGTCCGCCGCGCCCCTCTCCAGTGCTGAAAGCGCTATGCGCTCGTCCCCGCTGGCGGTAAGTATTATCGCCGGTATGGGATTATCCATGGCTATAATTTTATCCAGCATATCCAGGCCGCTCATTCCGGGAAGATTATAGTCTATAAGCACCAGGTCGTAATGCTTTTCTGACATGGCTTTTAACCCATCCTCAGCAGTATACACGGTGCGCACTTCGAAACGCTGCCGCTCCATGCGTTTCTGCAGCAGGCGAGCCAGTGCCTCATCGTCCTCCACATAAAGTATATGATGCAAAGGTGTATAAGGCATATATCAGTATTTTTTTGGGGCGTGCGGCAATTTGACCACTGCGAGTATCAGCCCGAGTTTGCGGATAGCATCAGTGAAGTTATCGTACTCCACCGGCTTGATGATATATACATTGCAACCCAGTTCATAGCAGCGGTCGATCTCCCTGGGGTTATCGGTTGTGGTGAGGATTATGACGGGAATAGTTCTGGTGCGTTCCTCCTCTTTCAGCCTTTTCAGAATCTCGTAGCCATCTATATTAGGCAGGTTGAGGTCAAGCAGAATCAGGCTTTTATCGTGTTTGATAGCAATATTATCCTTATGGAAAAAATAATCCAGCGCATGCTGGCCATCCTCCAGATGTATAATTTCATTGCCTATACCGGCACGCTCCAGGTTTTTGCGTATAAGCCTGGCGTGACCTTCATCGTCTTCTATCATCACCAGGGTGAAAGGCTCAGGGAATGTACTGATCATACGGTTCTTTCTTTTATTGGTTGTCTTGGCAGACGGATATAAAAGTTTGTACCAACATCAAGTTGAGACTCACACCATATAATCCCCCCTAATTTACGCAGCGTAGCCCTGACGAATGACATGCCCATACCCACACCACGCACATCATCAGTATTGCGTGCACGGCGGAACATCTCAAATATCTTAGTCTGGTCTTCCTGGGCAATACCGCGGCCATTATCAGCTATGGTGAATATTACATCAGTTGCGGTCTGGCGGGCGGAAATAGTTATTCTGCCCGGGCGCTCAGGGCTTAAATATTTCACCGCATTGTCTATGATATTGCAGAATATCTGCTCCAGCGCCAATGCGTCCGATACAAGCATCGGCAGCTGTTCACAAGTAGTGACAACTTTTTTCTGCTCAATCTCATAGGCATGAGCGTCTATACACCTCTTAATCACCGCTTCCATATCCACCATATCCCGGTGATATTCACGCCTACCAATGCGTGACAGATCAAGCACGGCAGTGGTGAGGCTATCCATACGATCCGTGGATTTTTCAATGAATTTCAAAGCTTCGGGAATATCCTCTTCCAGAGCTTTAAAAACCGCATTCTGGTCTTCCATTGATAAATGATGCTTGATAGCGTGAAAAACTGGACTGACAGTATTAACCGAATGTGCCAGTTCCTTGGCGAAACCTTTCAGATTAACCAGGGGAGAGCGCATATCATGCGATGTTATATAGGTAAAAGTCTCAAGATCCGCATTTACCTGAGCCAGATCCTCCTCACGCTTTTTCTGATCGGTAATATCCATGTGCGTACCAATCATGCGGTACATTTTTCCATCCTTATCCCAGAAACCTATGCCGCGTGATAATATCCAGCGCCAGCTTCCGTTTTTATGACGCATACGGAATACATTACGGTATTCCGGTATTTCCTTGCGTTCATAACTGTAAAACTGCTCCCAGACGGCATCCACATCATCAGGGTGCAGAATATCATTTGAAGCTTCCGGTATATCGGGAAATTCGTCTTCTGTATAACCAAGCATGGATTTGAATGTGGGTGAGTAGTATATGCTTTTCTCAACAGGATTAAAATCAAATACACCATCATTAATGCCGTTCATAACCAGCCGGAATCGTTCCTCAGCTTCTATAATCGCCTGAGCGGAACGCTGCGCACGCGCAATTAATGCTGTAATTATCAGGGTTGCCAGTAGCATTGCGCTGATGGCCA
>CAYTOJ010000070.1:0-3629 GCA_964439415.1 uncultured Rickettsiales bacterium | reverse complement strand
CGCGCAATTAATGCTGTAATTATCAGGGTTGCCAGTAGCATTGCGCTGATGGCCAGAACCGTACCGATTACCAGTATATACTTAAAATCACCCCTTTTTCCGGCGGTGATTTTTATTTGCTGCTGCAATTTACTCAACTGAGTTTGTATGTACTGCTCTATTAAAGTGCGCAATTCATCCATCTGCGCCTTCTGGATACCCAGTATCGGTTCCTTTATCCCTGCTTTGCCGCGCACCGTAAATGCCTGAACTTCCTGACTCAGCAAAGCATCATAAGCGGCTATTTTCTGTTGCCAGACCTCTACATTACTTCTGGCCGTATTGTCAGCCTCTGTGTATTGCAATAACTGCTCGACCTTATCTGCCAGGCTTTCCCTTGATTTTTCATAAGGCTCCAGGAAACTTTCCTGGCCTGTCAGGATATACCCCCTTACGCCTGTCTCCATATCCACTAGGCTCTGCAGAATACGTCGTGATAATCGTACAACCTCATAATTATACAGCGTCCAGCCATTCAGATATTGCGCCTCATCGTACCGCCGATAGACAAGCGTGCTGAACGTTAAAAACAAGGCCGCGCCAATAATAAATATGGAGATAAAATAATGTTTGCCGGGAATTTTTGTCAGCAATGGCATGAAAATCACTTTATTAGAACCAATCCTTCCACTTCACGCAAGAAGCGGAACAGTATTTAAGTATGGAATCCAAGCGGATAATAAAGTGACACTACTTGTTATGGGAAAAAATAAAAAGCTCATAAATTTTGTATTTTTTGGGTGGAATTTTATAACTCCCCTGCTGTTTCGCCGTCTGGGCTGCGGGCGGAGAAGAGGTTCTGGCATTTAAGCAGCACATCACGCGCTATTGGGGCGGCGGCGGCTGATCCACTCTCGCCATGGTCAACCAGAACGGTTATAGCGAATTTTGGCGTGTTGAAGGGCGCGAATCCCGTATACCAGGCATGGTGTTTGAACTCCCGGCGGGATTCCTTAAGGCTGCTGCCTGAGGCGCTGCGAAGTATTTTTTTTACCTGAGCGGTTCCGGTTTTGCCTGCCATTTCCATACCTTCCTGCATGATACGGTTAGCATAAGCCGTGCCGCCGCGCTCATTAGTGCAGGCGTACATACCGTCCAGAATCATATCCAGATGTTTGCGTTTAAGTACCTGTGATTTTCCCTCTGCCTGGTCGGCACTGTTTTTCAATGTCGTGGGCTTAAGCGCGTAGCCCCCATTGGCGAGCATAGCTGTCATAATCGTGACTTGCAGCGGAGTAGACAGAACATACCCCTGGCCGATGGCGCAGTTGAGAGTCTCCCCGGCCAGCCAGGGCTGTCGGTAACGTTCCCGTTTCCAGTCCTGATCCGGCATAACGCCAGCCTTCTCGCCGGGCAGGTCGATACCGCTTCTGAGTCCCAGACCAAGCCGCCGCCCGAGCCCGGCGATTCTGTCAATCCCCGTCTCCAGCCCCGCTTTATAAAAGTATATGTCGCAGGATTCAGCTATGGCCTGTTTCAAATTCACCGTTCCATGGCCGCCACGTTTCCAGCAGTGAAAACGGCGGTTGCCAAGATCCATATGTCCGGGGCAGAAAACCGTGCTGTTATTGTTTATAACCCCCGCCTCCAGCGCTGCCAGCGCAGTGATAAGCTTGAATGTGGAGCCTGGGGGGTAAAGGCCGGAGATGCACTTGTTTATAAGCGGGGTGTTAGTATCCTGCATCAACTGCTTCCAGTAACCCGGCTTCATGGAGCGGCTGAGCGCCGCCGGGTTATAACCGGGTTTGGATACCATGCAGAGAATTTCCCCGGTTTTTATATCCATCACCACTATGCTGCCGTTATTATCCTGTAGTGCCTCATACGCATAAACCTGCAGTTCTGCATCTATGGCGCAGTAAACATCCCTACCGTCCAGACCACGGTGATTGCTGATCTCGCGCACCGTCACGCCGTGGGCGTTTACCTCCATTCTTTTAACGCCGGGCTGGCCTTGCAGTGTTTCATCATATATTTTCTCCATCCCGTTCTTGCCGACTTTAAAATCCGGCATCCGGTAGAGTGCCTTGCCCTTTTCCTCACTTTTTGAGGCTGAGCCGGTATAGCCCAGAATGTGCGATGCCATTTCCCGCATGGGGTAGCTGCGTGTAAGCCCGAAGTTGATTTCCATTGATGGCATGTCCACCCGGCTGACTTCCAGCCTTGTTACCTGCTCCCAGGTGAGGTTATCCATAATCTCCACCAGTTCATTACGTCTGGCTCTGGTTACTCTGGCGGCTATCTCTTTAATCTCATCCTCAGGGATTTGCAGCAGGGATGCGGCTTTTTCCAACTGTGGCGTGAAGTTATGATTCTGGGACTTATCATAGAACAGTTCATAGTTGGTTTCATTCCCGGCAAGCAGTACGCCGTTACGATCAAGAATCCGGCCACGGGGGGGGGATAGGAACTGCAGGCGGATGCGGTTATCCTCCGCCATCGTTTCAAACTGTTCACCCTCTTTGACTTGCAGGTAATACAGCCTGCCAGCCAGCACCCCGAAAAGGCCAAGCTTGCCACAGCCCAGGATAAACGCCCGCCGTGTGAAAGTTTTTGATTTTATATTATCCGAACGCATTAAGCGTAGATATAGAGAATCCGACGTTCAGGAAAGGGGAAATAGAGTCAGTTATTCTATTAGACTTCTTTCGAAACTCGCTGCGGTGAGCAAAATGCGCGAAGCGAGCACCGCAGAGCGTAGGCGTGAGGAAAACGCTGAAAGCGTTTTTAGCTAAAGCCTAAGTGTACTTTTGGGTACATGCGGATTTGAGAGCTAAGCTTAACTACCAAATGAGTAAACCTCATTTGTGTAGCTTAGCGCAGCCAGAGACAAGCAAGTTTGCCAGCGCAGTAGAGTCTGGAGAGAAGTCTATTCCCCGCCGGCTTTGCGGGCGATATATTTAATGGTGGTTTTGCGGGCGGTGAAAAGCCAGTTATCGAACATCTCGTCAATATCTTTTTTGCCGGGCATACCCATGCCCTGATGCACCACGCGCCCAACTTCTGATGGCGTTATCCGCCCTTTCTGTATCTGCCGCACCAGTGAGTTAATTCGCTCCACCCTTATGGAGAAATACGCGAAAGCTTTCTCGCCTTCCGGGTTTGTTCCCATGGTGAAAAATATGCATATACCGTCCCGCTTTCCCGATAATACCACTTCCGTGTTACTGAGCAGGTTGCCATCCCCGCCTAGTTCCTCATCCCTGCGGTGGCCATACTGGTCAGGCTCGATAACATCGTCAGAGAGACCGTCCGCATCCACCAGTTCATCAGAACTTGTGAACTCAATAACATCAGGGATGGTATTCAGCAGTGCCGTTTTAACGGCAATTTCGCGGATGTCCTCCACCTTGGGGGACTCAAAAAAGGCAATAACGCCCACCTTTACAAAATCAGGATTATCAATGTAAAAAACCTCCTTGGGTTGTTTTTTATCATCCTTCTTTTCTTTTTTCTCATCGGCTGATTTTACTTTGCCTGACCAACTGCTCATGAATGCATTCCGGATTTGTATTTTATAATGGGCGGTTTTTTTACCTACCACATTGATATTAGTATCAAAAATATTGTTAAACACAAGTGAAGTTAAA
>CAYTOJ010000069.1:6378-10281 GCA_964439415.1 uncultured Rickettsiales bacterium | reverse complement strand
CGGTTGCACCTTCCGGGGAACTGATTTCAGCTAGTGTACCGCCATTACTGGCAAAAACTTCCATGGTTACTTTATCAGTCTCCAGCTCCGCCAGAGGTTCATCAGCCTTCACGGCATCGCCGGGCTTTTTGAACCAGCGTGAGATAATCGCCTCGCTGACAGATTCGCCCATATTGGGCACAAGTACGGGTATCGCCATTTTACTTCCAATCTCCTGATTAATTTAGCCGGATATTAGCCCGGAAAATGGCAAAAACAAGAGGATATACCGCTCACAAATGAAGAGTCGGATGAAGGCGGGAGTTCCAGCGGTATATTTTTAATTTATTAAGGGGGGCGCACCCCGTCACTGCTAAGAACAGACATGGGATACCCCATGTCTGTTCAAGCTGTGACCCAAAGGCCTCCCCCCTACGCGCTGGCGCGCTCCCTTACGGTCGCAAGATAAGGTCTATTCTTAAATACGAACAGTATAACTAAAAAAAAGATTATCAAAATTGGGAGCGCATCCGCAGTCAAAGACAATTACTGTCATAGTTTCGTATCAATTCCGTGCTATTAATGGAAATAGCGCGGTGGATAAGGTTTCTCCGCATCATTTTCCCGTCCACCGCGCATTTATTAATTGAATATCATTATAGCCATCCATAACGATAGCTCTGTGCTATACAGAATGCGTTCGCGTTGATGATCGCAATGTTTTATACAATATTGATCCCCAACTATTCATTCAATCAAAAGTGCGTGTTCATTAGTTCCGCGTTTAATAAAACTATAATTTTTCAATCATGGAACATTTCTAATATTTATATTATTGTGAACTTAAGAAAACGCAGAAGAATACAGCATTTGCATAACGTTGGTGTGTATTTATCTCGCACGCGATGCGGAACATTAAATATATGGAGATTTGCTCCACGACTACTATCCGCAACGATGAGATAAAATAAAAAACACTGGCTAGTGCATATCGGCAGCTTCATGCAGTTAATGACAACAATGTATTAAGGGACAATTTATTATGTCGAGCCAAAATGGACTAGAACCAACCCCCGAAACCCCAGCACCAAACAGAGCTTACCTACCGATTATTACACATAATCCTGAAGATACGGCAGTAGAGGCGGCTTATGCCAAGCCACCATATGATGTTACTGTAGCAACCATAATTGATGGGCATATTATAGCTATTGCTACCAGCCCAACACCTGAAGGCAAGTATACATTCGTGCCATCCCCCACTCAGGGTATCGGCTCAATAGTTGTTAATTTTCCTGAAGAAACCCCAGGGGAACTTTTTCCTAATGCCGATACTTTTACATGGAGCAAAAGTTCTGAACTAAACATTCCGGTAGATGAGAAATATCAGCAAGAAGTATTTAATGCCAAAGGTGAGAAAATAGCTATTTTATGGCGCGATCCCATAGACCCTGATACCAGCACCACTAATGGCGTCCATGTTATAAATTTAACAGGTGCACCTATTGATATACAACTTAACGATGATACCAGAATTAATGACAATGATGATGTTAAGGATACATATCACCGTTTCATGATTCATGTACCTGCCAGTACGGTTAGTAACGGACAAGTAACAGAATACTCAACTTTTTCCGCAGAAGGTGTAAAACAGTGTGTGGATCATCAGCTTGATATACATTTTATTGGGCAGGGTACTACTTTTAAGGATGCTAACGGAAGAACCATTCAACTGGCTGATCTTGAGCCTGGGAGTGTTGTAAAAATGCATTCCACAATCACCAAAGAATTAAACTTTAATGGTGGAGGATTACCTGGAGCACCTGAATGGTGCGAAGTTCCAACACCGGTGAAGGACACGGCAACCCTCAAACCAGCTACTGAAGCTATAGTTGTACCAGGTTTGCAGACAGAAGTATCAGGTAAACCACTACCAATTGAAGTAGAGCGTGGGGATAGAAGTAATAATCAATTTCCGGTATTGACCACTAAGCCTGTAATGCTGCCTGAGTTTGCTCCAACAGCTGAGGAAGAAGCTCCAGAACCTACCCCACCGGGCGGCGGAAGGTCAGCCGGGATTGCTGCTGCTAATTCTTTATTCATTCCTATAGCTGCAAGGAATGGCAGTTTTATTCCTACCGTAGTGGATAATGGCCCGGAACCTACTAATGCGGAAATACTCATTAAAAAATTAATGGAGTTTAAGAAAGCAGAACCAAATCAGGATGTTTGCATACTAAATAACAGTTCATTCACGAATGGCCAAGTTGATATTAATCAACTTATAAAAGAGGCATGCGAGGTTCCCGCACAAAAAGCTGAATTAGAGGAACTTTTCAAGAAAGATTTAACAAACATTAATGCTCTTGATGATGTAACGGCAAACCAGATAAATGACTATCTCAATGCTGCTTATGCTTATTACAATGGTCAAGTAACGGAAAATCTTGCGCAAGACATTCCTATGACTCTGCAAATGAGTCCGGCTGATGCTCAAAAAATTCTATTAAGCAATATCAGTAAATATATAGATGATCCGTCAAAAACTATAACTCCTGAAATTTTTAAAACCGCAATGGTCAAATTTCATGCAGCTATAGATGGAGGTGTGGATCCACTTGAGCCAGGGCTGAATGCTTTCTTTAAGTTTGATAATGTAAATGGCCTTACATCTGATGCTTTAGCTGGACAATATGCTGCATCACTAGATAAATACAGCAAAATGAATGGTGGCAGCCTTATTGGTGTAGAAAATACACCTGAACTTGGTTTCAGCTATACCTTCAAAACACCAGATATGACTCCGGCTATTTTGAATGGGTTGAATTTAACGGCTGTTTACGCAAATGGCACAAGCGTAACCAGGGAAAGCCTAGAGCCTAAAATAAAAGATTTGATCGACAATGCGGTATTAAATGCGCCAAATTCATATCTGGCGTCACTCAAAAATGCTGACGGTACAATAGCCGTACCAACGGAAGCAATCACCTCCCTGGCCGATACTTTGAATGGAGCATATAAGCAACGCGCTAATCTCCAACATGCTGATAGAATTCAGGACATCAAAACCAATATCAGCAGCATAGTCAGCAATGGCTATAATTACATAGACTATGTAGAGCCGGGGGTTGTGTTGAGTGAGATAAAAGATAAACTCGACCCTAACAATATAACCGCTCCAAGCTTAAGAGCAGCCATTCCAGCCAATTATCAAATATCTGATCCAGATTTGCAAAAGCTGGCGGATGCATTAAAGGCGAAAGTGACTGAGAATACCCAAGCTGGCAAACCACCATTTGACGGTATTGAGAACCTGAAAACTGGCGATAGTGTTAATATCAATTATGATACTACGTATATTGCAAATGCACTGGCAGGTTTGATAGGTACAACCACTTGGAACACTGTGATAAATAATGGGAAAACTGATGTTCTGCCAGGGATTGAGCATAAGCCTACTCAGCTTGACCTTGCAGGTAATGATATTGCCGAGGTTATTACCGCATCCAGCTTGCCTGACAGCGTAAAAGCTTCACTGCTCGCTGATAAAGCTAACGTTAGTAAGTTTCTTGAATATCTAAAAGCTCAACCAGATATGGGAACTTGGGATGTAGTAAAGGCAAATCTAGGTAGCGCTACACCAATAACTTCGATTACTTACGAATACACTCCGGAACCGACGGTATTTAAAAGTCTGGAGAATCTGTTTGCTGGTGCTACTGCCTTCTTTACTGACCCCAATGCAAAAACTGGTGAACTTAATGCTGGTGCTGAGGGATTAGGTAATAAACAAACTCAGCAAGCATTCCTCGGCTAACTACATATACTATAAACTCTTAACTCAACCGCCCGGTTTATGCCGGGCGGTTTTTTATTTAGCTCAGTGGTTTTTACAAACTGTTTGAACTATGGGCGTGTATG
>CAYTOJ010000069.1:0-6278 GCA_964439415.1 uncultured Rickettsiales bacterium | reverse complement strand
TATGCTTTGGCGAAAGAATAATCAGGAAAACCCAAAAAGGAAAATACCGGGTTTTTTGAAAATCATCATCGTGCTGTTTATTGCCTACGCGGTGATTAATAGCAGTGGGCGTAACCGGGATGATTTTAAATCTCCTGATGCCGCAAATGCTCATAAATCCGAACTGACAAAAATTCAGGAAGCACCTGCCAACCTGATTAAAAACCTGCGCGGGATACGGGTTCAAGTTTTGCAGGAAGGCTCAGGCAGTCCATCAGTCTGCGGCCAGAGGATAGTTTTTAATTACAAAGTCACTGATCCTGACAATAAAGTGATAGAAGCCAGTGATTTGGCAAAACCTGTGGATGCAAAAGTTGGCTTCACAAAGTTAATCCCGGCGCTGGAGAATGGCCTGTTCGGGCGAAAGGCAGGCAGTAAATTCATTATAGAATCGCCAGCATTTCTGGCATATGACGCAGCCGGATTCACCGGTAAAGCCCCAGCGGCCACGCCAGTGAATGCGGAAGTTGAGATTATCCGCCTGGAGCCTGAACTGCCCGCTAGCGATATGAACATCAGGATTTTTGACATCGGCTCTACAACCTCCCCCGCCATAGTCTGCGGTGGTGATGCTTTGGTGGATGTGGAAATCTGGAACACTGAAGGGAAAAAAATCTACCCGGCTGGCATTGAGGCCAAACCACTTAAAATAACCGTTGGCTCCGGCTTAAATCCCTACTGGCTGGAAGGCGGGGTGTTTAACTTAAGCCCTGGCATTACCCGCACTTTAATAGTGCCGCCAACATATTCAACTTTTGCCCTTACTGGTGAATCTGAAATACTTAAACTGCTTGGCATATCAAAACCACAAATGCTGATAGTTGAGTTGAAACTTGCGAGAAGTTAGTATACTGCTCACATTTCAAGAATTGATTTACTTTGGAGCGAAGCGACTTGCGCCAGCGCGCTGGGGGGAGGCTGTAAGCCGGGGGGTGCGCCCCCCTCAAAAAACAAAAAATATACCCCTGAAATGACATCACTCAACCACACTCTTGAGACGATAGGGGTATAGATGCAGATAAAAATTTCACCTTCAGTTCTTGCGGCTGATTTCTCCAGACTGCGCGGGGAAATTGCAGCAATTGAATCCGCCGGGGCTGATTATATTCATTTTGATGTTATGGATGGCCACTTTGTGCCAAACATCACATTCGGCGCGGCTGTTATAAAAAGCCTGCGTCCCCATTCATCCCTGCCATTTGATGTTCACCTGATGATTGAGCCGGTGGATAACTTCATTAAAGATTTTGCTGATGCCGGAGCGGATATTATCACCGTTCATGCTGAGGCCAGTACGCACCTGCACCGCACCGTGCAGTTGATAAAGTCATCTGGCAAAAAGGCTGGTGTTTCAATTGTCCCCTCCACTTCAGAAGAAGTGCTGAAATATATTCTCAGCGATATTGACCTGGTACTAGTAATGACAGTCAACCCGGGCTTCGGTGGGCAGCAGTTTATACATTCCCAATTGCCTAAAATAAAAAATATCCGGCGTATGATCACAGAGGCAGGCAAACATATAGACCTGGAGGTAGACGGCGGTATAAACCCGCAAACCGCAAGACTGGCTATAGAAGCCGGGGCGGATGTGTTAGTGGCCGGGACTGCTATTTTTGGCACAAATGACTATAAAACCAGTATACATAATTTAAGAACGGTGCGATGAAAAATATAGAACGGGCGATAGAGAAAAGTTTATTCGCCAGCCGCTGGCTGATGGCTCCCGTATATCTGGGGTTGGCGGCATCACTATGCCTGCTTGTTTACGGCTTTTTCTCAGAATTGGTTCACCTGTTCAGTGCCATGCCTGAACTTCAAGCAAATGATATAATCCTGGGTGTATTATCCCTGATTGACCTCTCACTGGCAGGTAACCTGCTGCTGATTGTGGTATTTTCCGGTTATGAGAACTTCGTTTCAAAAATACATATTGATGACCATGAAGACCAGCCAGAATGGAAAGGCACGGTGGACTTTTCTGCGCTGAAGTTGAAGCTTATAGCCTCAATCGTGGCGATCTCCGGCATCCATCTGCTGAAAGTGTTTATGGATGTAAACTCAGTGACGGAGGCACAGATTAAATGGATGATTATAATCCATGTAGTTTTCGTAATATCCGGCGTGCTATTGGCTGTGATGGACTATGTAACAGTCTGTAGTAAAGGTAAAAAAGCGAAATAATAATAACAGTCACATTAACCAATCCTTAGGTATCAATTAACCATTCGTAGAGCAAAAAGCGTTATATTGATTAATAAATCATTATACGCATCTGACTATGTTTGGCCGCAGAATCGCCACATTAACTGAATTTAAAAGTACGGAAGAATCGCTGGAATCAGCGGTGGAGGGGGAGAATATAAAAGCTTCCGCAAGCTCTATCTCACCTGATACAGCCGGAGAAATCAAGGAATCACCGCAACATAACGTTCATGCGATAGAAAAACTCATCCCCCAGACAGCTAGAGCGGAGGAGGAAGACGGGCGGGATAAGGACAAAGCGGCGGCTGATCGCGCTAAAACCCGCGATAAAATATATAATATACTGATGGATCAGATTGACCTTAGCGCGGCATCCAAACTGCCGCGTGAGGATTTAAAACTGCAGATAATCGAGCTAATCGGCGAGATTGTGGTTGAGCAGCGCCTGGTGGTAAACCATTTTGAGCAGCAGCTTCTGGCGAGTGAAATATCCGATGACATGCTGGGGCACGGCCCCATTGAGCCGCTGCTGCGGGATGAAACCATCACCGATATTATGATAAACGGCCCTGAGCAGATTTATGTTGAGCGCAAAGGCAAACTGGAACTTACCGACATTAAATTCAGGGATAACCAACACTTGATGTCCATCTGCACCCGCATTGTCAACCGTATCGGCAGAAGGGTGGACGAGACATCCCCCATCTGCGACGCTAGGCTGGAGGATGGCAGCCGCGTGAACGTTATCGCCTCCCCCCTGGCACTGAAGGGCGCGTGCGTTTCCATCCGTAAATTCTCCAAAAAGAAAATCACTCTGGATGTAATGCAGGGGCAGAATAACATCTCGGATCAGATGTGCAAAGTGCTGAAAATAGCCGCCGCCTGCCGCCTGAATGTTATAATTTCCGGCGGTACAGGATCGGGCAAAACCACGCTGTTGAACGCTCTTTCCCACATGATAGATCACGGTGAGCGCATAGTCACCATTGAGGATGCGGCAGAACTGCAATTACAACAGCCACATGTAGTGCCTCTGGAAACCAGGCCGTCCAACCTGGAGGGGCACGGCGAAGTCACCATGCGCGATCTGGTGAAAAACGCGCTGCGGATGCGCCCTGAACGGATAATCCTGGGGGAGGTGCGCGGCACTGAGGCTATGGATATGCTGCAAGCCATGAATACCGGGCATGATGGTTCAATGTGCACCCTGCACGCCAACAACCCTCGGGAGGCTATAACCAGGCTTGAGAACATGGTAAGCATGGCCAGCGCAACCCTGCCGCAGAAGGCCATTCGCCACCAGATATCCGGCGCGGTGAATATGATAATCCAGATCAACCGTATGCGGGATGGCAAGCGCCGCATCACCCACATTACAGAAGTTACCGGCATGGAAGGCGAGGTGATTATACTGCAAGATCTTTTCCGTTATGAATTTGAAGGGGAGGATAGCGAAGGCAACCTGCTTGGCACATTTAAATCATCCGGCGTGCGGCCATTCTTCACTCCCCGCGCTCAGTATTTCGGCCTGGATAAATCACTGCTGGAGGCGATATGAAACAGTATATACTAATGTTGCAGAGCAATCTGGCTATTTCCATAACAATTGCGGTGCTGCTGATTTTTGTAATAGGAGTATGCTTTTATTTTTATCAGGCAAAACGCAGCATTATAAAAGCCCGCGCACTCAGGGCGACCTCCGCAGGCAGGATGAAAGCAGCATCGCTGACTCATGACAGCCTGAAAAAATCCAGCACTGACAGTAACATCAAGCTGCTTGATACCTGGATAAAAAAACTCCCCAATCTGGATAAACTCCGTTACCGCCTGGATATGAGCGATAGCGGGCTGGATGCTGGTCATTATTTCCTTATCAATGCTGGCATAGCGATAATCGCGGCTGGCCTGTTCGCGCTGTTCTCCCCCTTCCCTAAAATCATCGGCCTGTTTTTAGGGATAACGGCTGGCCTGGGAATCCCGCATATGTATATATCAAGGCGCATTGCGAAAAAATCCTTACGTTTTGTGAAGATATTCCCTGATGCTATTGAATTGATTGTGCGTGGACTTAAATCCGGCCTGCCCGTGCAGGAATCCTTCCGGGTGATCGCTCAGGAGGTAGATGAGCCGATAGCCGGGGAGTTCGCCCGTATCGCGCAGAATATCAAGCTGGGTATGAGCATGGAAAAAGCACTTCAGGATGAAGCTAAACGCTTGAAGCTTCTGGAGTTTGATTTTTTTGTCACCAGTTTAAATCTGCAACGGGAAACCGGCGGCAACCTGGCGGAGATTCTCACCAATCTGTCATCGGCCATTCGCGCCCGCCTTATGCTGAAACTTAAAATCCGGGCGATAACTTCTGAGGCCAGGGCATCCTCCTACATCGTGGGCGCTCTGCCGTTTTTTGTGATTGCCGCATTGATGTACACCAACCCTGAATACTTAAATCCCATGCTGGATATGCGTAAGGGTAATATAGCCGCTTTAATAGCCGCCGGAATGCTTGGCACGGGATATTTTATAATGAACCGCATGGCGAGTTTCGAGATATGAGAATATACTCCTCACCACGTTTCAATAGTGACATTTTCTTGCGACCGTAAGGGAGCGCGCCGGCGCGGCGGGGGAAGCGCGAAGCGCGGGGGCGGCAGCCCCTTAATATACAAGAAAATATACCCCTGAAATGACACCATTAAACCACACTCTTCAGACGATAGGGGTATATGTTCAGCATAAATTTCAGTTCAATGGATGATCAGGCTTTCAAGGCCGCGGTGTTTACCTATGGATCATGCATTTTTGCATTTGTGACTATTATAATCGTCATGCGTTCCTTCTCGGAAAGAACGCTGATAGAAGCGCGGGTAAAAAAGCTGGGTCGCCGCAGGGAGGAACTGCAAAGTGAACTAAGAAGCGGCAAGAAACGCAAGAACACAAAAAGCACCGGCGAAGGCGTAAAAACCCTGGCACAGCGGCTGAACCTGGTGCAGACGAACCAGATTCGCAAGTATCAGGAATTACTGGTATCCGCTGGCATTAACGATAAAAACCAGGTGTTCCGCATTGCCCTGCAGAAAGTAGTTTTTGCTTTGATTGCAGGCGCGTTCTTATATTTCTTTCTCGTAAGGAAGGTGGAATTCTGGCCATTCGCCTGGCAACATGTCTGCATGATGGTAGTAGCCTATTTTGCCTTCAAAGTGCCGGATATTATACTACTGAATAAGCGTAACAAACGCTGGCACTGTGTTAAAAAAGCCCTGCCGGACGGGCTGGATCTGCTTATGGTATGCGCTGAGGCTGGCCTTACCATAAACTCAAGTTTTGAGCGCGTAGCGCGGGAGTTGGAACTGGCCTACCCCGAACTTAGCGAGGAATTCACCCTGACAGCAATTGAGATGAGCTTCCTGCCGGAGAAAAAGAAAGCACTGGAGAACTTGCAGAAACGTATAAACATACCGGAGATTCGCGGCATCTCCAGCGTTTTAGTGCAGACAGAGAAATACGGCACGCCAGTAGCCCAGGCGCTGCGTTCCCTATCCTCAGAGTTCAGGCAGCAGCGGATGCTGGCCGCCGAACAGAAGGCCGCCCGCCTGCCCGCCCTTATGACCGTGCCGATGATACTTTTTATTTTGCCAACATTATTTATCATCGTCATCACCCCCGCCATCCTGATGGTAGGAAAAACCATGTAAGATACTGATATAATCGCAGATATAACTATTTACCTTGTGATTCCTATAAATATTCTTCCAAGAACGTAATAAACTTTTTGTAACTCCCCAGGTCTGCTGGTCTGGATGTACGTTGCTTGTCTCCCCCACTGCGAGCATAGGGGGATTAAGGGGGGGGGGGAATGGGTTGGTACTAGGATAAGAAGAAAGATTCCCCCCCCTAGCCCACTTTGCCTGCGGTGGGGGAAGCCGAGAGTTCGTGCCAACACCTGGGGAGTTACGAATAAACTTCATCTACCCCGGTGCTTAAAAAAGAAAGCCCTGTGGCGTATCGCTTTTTAAGGCAATAACATCCACAGGGCTTCC
>CAYTOJ010000068.1:0-10362 GCA_964439415.1 uncultured Rickettsiales bacterium | reverse complement strand
TTGAAGTGCGATAGGTATAGAATGCCAATGATACCTTTTAAAGCAGGAATTATATATTGATGAATTATAACCTCTCCACGCTGCCAAATGGCCTGGGAATAGCCACTATATCAGCACCTTACCTTGAGACCGCTACATTTGGTGTGTTTGTGGATGTCGGCGCGAGGTGGGAAAGCGAAAGAGAAAATGGCATTTCCCACTTCCTGGAGCATATGGCCTTCAAGGGCACGCGAAAACGGTCAGCCAGGCAAATAGCGGCTGAGCTTGATACACTGGGTGGGGTATCCAACGCTTATACATCCCACGAAAGTACTGTTTATTACGCGAAGGTTTTAAAAAACGATCTGGCCAAAGCGGCAGACCTTATCTTCGATATTGTGCTGAACTCCACCTTTCCAGAAGAAGAGGTTGAGCGGGAGAGGAATGTAATTCTCCAGGAAATCGCCATGCATAAGGATTCGCCGGACGATCTGGCGTTTGACCTGTTCCAGAGCGCCTGTTTCGGCAATACTTCCCTCGGGCGCTCCATTCTAGGCACTGAAGAATCAGTAAGCAGCTTTGGCGGGAATGATATAAACGCATATATGGAGGCTCATTACCAGCCGCAGCGTATGCTGGTAGTGGCCTCAGGCAATGTGCGCCATGAGGAGGTTGTAAAACTAGCCACTGACCATCTGGGTGGTATGAAACCGGGCGTAGCGCCAGAAATGGCAAAGGCCGATTTTAATGGCGGTGATATAAGGCACAAGCAGAAACTGGAGCAGTTGCACCTGGTTCTGGGCTTCCCCGGCATCAGCTATACCGCCGAAGGTTACTATGCCATGCAGGTTGCATCCACTATTCTGGGCGGCGGAATATCATCCCGCCTGTTTCAGGAAGTGCGGGAGAATCTGGGGCTGGCCTACAGCATCTATTCATTCGCCAGTTCATATACCGATACCGGGGTATTCGGCCTTTATGCCGGTTGCTCGCCGGATAAGGCAGATGCACTCATTTCAGCGCTGAGTACAGAGACCACGAAAATGACCAAAGGTATCACTGCGGGTGAGCTGGAGCGCGCAAAAGCACAGCTTAAAATCCCGATTTTAATGTCGCTGGAGAATACCACTTCCATTTTTGAAAGCCTTGGCCGTCAATTATTATATTTTGGCGGTTATCTGCTACCTGAAGATATACTGGCGAGAATTGACGCAGTCAGCCCCAGCGAAGTAGAGAACATAATCAGCCAGACCCTGAACCACGGACTGCTATCCTGCACCGCACTGGGCGATTGCAGCCACATCAAAAGCCACGCTGCTCTAGGTGCAATGTTTGCGGCAACGGCTAACTGATCTTTATGCAGGTGAGACTTTTAATCAGCCATACAATACTTGATGCCGTAATAATTCCGTAAAGACAATACGGTATATACTTACATGAAGCATTGGAATAGTAAGTATGGTCGATATTACAACGCAGGAGCATTTTGATAATGCGGTAGCTGCACTTGAAGGTGGTGGTACGGATGCTGATTTTATTTTTAAAACTCAGGTTGATGTGGTTATAGATACTACTGCATTAGGTGCATACATAAGCAATAAACAGTCTGATAGTATGCTACTGATTAATTTTTTCAGCGGCGATGGTAACAAGCATAAAGTTACCGGTATGGAAATATCTAGAAATGGAGTTGCAGGCCAGACTCGTGCTCAGTTATGGTATCATGATATTGAAGTTATATCCGATATAAATTTTACTGGTTCAATAACCTTCATACCTGAAGATAGCATTGTTAACGGTAATGCAGCGCTGTCCAGCAGTAGACTGGGTTCTAACGGTATCATAATTCGTAATTCCTCCATAATCGGTGATTTAAACGTGGATAACGCCAATATTAATATCTACGATGGTTCCGAAGTTAAGGGAATGACCACAGCTTCTAACGGAGCCGCACTCTTTACAGTTGGAAATAAATATATCATTCCTCACCTTGTACTTCAGGGGGCTGGTACTGGAGCCGTCCTGAGAGGGGATGGCGTAAACAGTGTCATTACAAATTTGGAAGTGAAAAATAATGCGCAGGCTGATATTTATGCTGGTGTCATAATTGGTTCAGATGCAGGTGCAGCGGCAATCACCGTGGATTTCGCTAAAATTCAGACAATCGGCACTGCCGTTAACAGCAGTAGTGTTAATCAAGCAGACGTAATTTTACAACCTTTGACTGGTGTAATTTTAGAACCTGTTACTAACGGAAACAATAATCTTCCGAATGAGTTTGTACAGGCCGCTTCTTTGCTATCTGGCTCTGCCGTTAACGGCGGTATTATTATTACCGGCAATTCAGTATTTGATTTATCTGGAATAGTTCCCACAGCTAGTTCTGCAGTGAGGTTGCAAATAGGTGTCGGTGCTTACGGAGATATGAAAAATTCCCAATTATCTGATACTGATATTGCAGTTACGCCAGGTGATAACACTATACCCAGAGAAATAAACTTCTCCGGCAATACCATTACCGGCAATCTGAATGTTACAGCTATTGATAATGCTACTGGTACTGGTACTGCTGCATTTCCCATAAATTTCACCGATAATGCTATTACAGGCGACGCTGTAGTTGCTCCAGCTGCTAATCCGTCTACGCCGTTAGTGATTAAATTTGATAATGACGCAATTGATGGAAAATTACAGATAAAATCTGGCTATGTCCAATATGACTCATCAGCAACCGATATAACAACAGTTACAGCGCCTAGCGTTGCCACTGTTGAACTGGACGGGTCTACATATAGTGTTCATGCCGATGCAGCACCTGAGGACAGAAGAGCTTTGTTCTGGGAAATGAAGGAGGCATTCGACGTAGCGGTACAGATGTCATCAGCAATAGCGCGGATCGATGAATGCGATCTGATTCATGAAACTGTAAAGGTGATACCACCTGGTGGTAACAATATGGTGTGTAAATCTTTCCTGCCTTTTATACTGAAATAAATAGTCTCTTAAGCCAGCATCATCATAGGGTCTTCCAAATAGGTTTTTAAGGCGGAGAGGAATTGCGCGCCAACAGCGCCATCCACCACGCGGTGATCGGATGATAACGAGAGGCTGACAATATTTCTTACCACCATCTGCCCTGCCTTCACCACTACCCGCTCTTCCGAAGCCCCTACCGCTAGTATCGCACTCTGCGGCGGATTGATAATCGCCTGGAAGTTTTTTATGCCATACATGCCAAGGTTGGAGATTGAAAAACCGCCACCCTGGAATTCCTCAGGCTTTAGTTTATTCTCCCGCGCTTTTGCGATCAGTTCTTTCATCTGGATGGAAATCTCTGAAAGGCTTTTAGCATCGGCATTGCGCAGCACAGGGGTTATAAGCCCACCGTCTATCGCCACCGCTACTGATATATCCACATTATTAAAGCGCCTTATAGCATTATCCGCCCAGGCTGAGTTAGCCTCTGGCACACTTTTCAAAGCTGCCGCACAAGCTTTAATCACAAAATCGTTTACCGTCAGCCTGTACGCCGGTGCTTGCTTGCCTGCGGCTTTCTCCGCCGCTTTATTCAGGCGTACCCTCGCATTCAGCACTTCATCCAGCTCTACATCAATGTTCAAATAAAAATGCGGGATGTTCTGTTTTGATTCCAGCAGGCGCTTGGCTATGGTTTTGCGCATGTTGTTGAGCGGAATATCCTCATACTCTACCTGTTCCCGCATCATTGCCCCACCCTGGCGGGATGCTGGTTTTTGCGTATTCGCCTCCTCAACATCAGCCTTGATTATTCTGCCATGCGGCCCTGTTCCGCTTATCCCTGACAAATCAACCCCAAGAATATCAGCGGTTCTACGCGCCAGTGGACTCGCCTTGATGCGCTCCCCACCCTTTGCTGATGTATCTGCTGCCGGCTTAATATCCGGTGCTTGTGGTTTTCCTGCATCAGGTTTTTCAGCGGCACTTTGAGCGCCGCTTCCCTGCGATTCTAAAAACGCTGCCACTGAATCAACGGATTCACCTTCTTCCAGCAGCACAGCGATAAGCCTGTTCACCGTCACCCCTTCAGTATTACCGGGAATAACTATTTTCGCCAGAATGCCACCGTCCACCGCTTCTACTTCCATCGTGGCTTTATCGGTTTCTATTTCGGCTATTACCTCGCCGGGTTTTATTTTATCCCCCTCCTTCTTTATCCACTTGGCGAGGTTTCCTTCAGTCATGGTGGGCGATAACGCCGGCATTAGTATGGGGATCGGCATGGCAAATTTTATAACTTTAATTGTTATTCAGAATACATTACGTACCGTACAAATAGCTTTTGCCATTCAATTGGCAGTTTTTAAAGCAGAATTTTTCCACTTTTTAAAAGAATGCTGGCATGTAGAATACTATGCCTGTAATTCAGGTTGGAAAAATACTATCAGGAGTTTTTTATGGCATCACAAAAACCAGGTCATGATTTTCATCTGGTGAATCCCAGTCCCTGGCCGATTGCGGCTTCCTTCGCCCTGCTTGGCGTAACCGGGGGCGGAGTATTACACATGCACAAAATGGCATATGGCGGTGCGATTTTTGGCGTATCCACACTTCTGCTGGTTCTGGTGGCCTACCTCTGGTGGCGCGATATTGTGCGGGAAGGCATGGTGGATAAAGCCCACACGAAGATTGTACAGCGTGGTTTGCGTGTTGGCATGGCGCTTTTTATAGCATCTGAAGTAATGTTCTTTGCCGCATTTTTCGGCGCATATTTTAATGCCTCGCTATTCCCGGTTCTGCCGCTGGAGGAATTATGGCCAGCACTGGAGCGTGGAGTATGGCCGCCCAAAGGCATTCAAACCTTTAATGCCTGGGATATACCTTTTACCAACACCTTGATCCTGCTGCTTTCCGGCACTACCGTAACCTGGGCGCATTACGCGCTGCTGAACGGCGACAGGAAAAACCTCATCCGTGCGCTTTTTGTCACTGTTGTGCTTGGCCTGTTGTTCACGGCTCTGCAGGCGTATGAATACCACCACGCCGCCTTTGGCTTTAAGGATGGTATTTATGCCTCCACCTTCTACATGGCTACCGGATTCCACGGCGCGCATGTTATCATCGGAACTATATTTCTGATTGTGTGCCTGGTGCGGGCTGTGAAAAACCAGTTCACTCCTGAAGCGCACTTAGGCTTTGAGTTTGCCGCCTGGTACTGGCACTTTGTAGACGTGGTATGGCTTTTCCTGTTCGTCAGCATTTACTGGTTCGGCGGTGGGCAAGTCCCGGCGGCACATTGATGGCCTCACCCGCGTCAACATTAACCCCTGCCAGGCGCAAAGCTTTTGCCGCATTCACCTTTCTCTGTGTGATTGTGTGTTTAAGTCTGGGGGGCTGGCAGATAAAACGGCTGTTCTGGAAACAGCAACTGATAGCAGCAGTTGAGAGAAACCTTGTAATGGATGCGGTGGAGATTCCGCCTTTGACGGAACTCACAGCAAATCAATATTTAAAGGTGCGTCTGCACGGCAGTGCAGACTTATCCCGCCGCATGTTCTTTGGTGAGTATTACGATAACAGGTGGGGCTATAAGCTGGTAGCGCCTGTAATGCTGGAGAGAGGCGGTGCGGTTTATGCTATACTGGGCTGGTTGCCTGAGGATGATCGCAAAATATGGGAAGATAAAATACTTGCTGATGTTACAATTAATGCTGAAGGAATTATCCGCCTGGCAAACCGCAAGGGCTGGTTCACGCCTGATAACGACATGAAGCGCAATTACTGGTTCTGGTATGATTCTAACGCTATGAATGAATACTCCAAAACCTCCGCTCCGCCTGTAGTGGTAGAGCTTATAGTAACTAAAGAAACGCCGCCTATCGGTGACCTAAAAATACCCAGTAAAAAGCCGCAGCTACTTAACGATCACCTGCACTACGCAATCACCTGGCTTCTAATGGCTGCGGCTATAACTGGCATGTATATTATTTATATAAGAAAGAATGCCGTATAATTTACTTCTCCAGCATACTGGATAGCATCCATGCATTTTTCTCGTGAGTTTTCAGGCGCTGGATTGCGTAATCCTCGGTTACATTATCATCAAGGTCATCCGCCAGTTCTATAACGTCCTGACAGGTTTCAGCGATTATTTTCTGATCTTCAGCCAGTATTCTCACCATTTCCATGGCAAGCGGTGGCATCAGCGGCGCTTCTTCTATGTTGGACAGTTCTGCAAAAACCTCAAAGCCACCTGGCGCGAAGTGCCCCAGGGCGCGGATTCTTTCAGCCGCTTCGTCTATCGCTTGAATCAGATCTGTGTATTGTTCCTCAAACAACTGGTGCAACTGACTAAATAATGGGCCGGTAACATTCCAGTGGAAATTCTGCGTTTTAATGTACAGTGAATAACTATCCGCCAGTAGAATAGATAGCTGTTTAGCCAGTTTCTCAGTTTTAGCCGGATTATGCATACCGATATTCTTTTTCAGCTTAACCAGTTCCGATGAGTTTTTCATCACCTTTTCTTCTTTAGCCATAAACCCCCGTTTTAATATTTATATTGAATGATAGCGCAATATAGTTATTTATTGCCGCTTCTACAAGCACCTTTATCCTAGTGCCGCTTCCAGTAAAGGAACGATAGTTTTTTATTGGAGAATAACCGTCCCCATCGTCTAGCGGTTAGGACACGGCCCTCTCAAGGCCGCAACACGAGTTCGATTCTCGTTGGGGACGCCATTTTTGAAAAGGTTCATGGTGAGAGTTCTTGAGTCTATGAGCAGTGTATCTATAAAGCTTTCAGTGGTAATTCATTAGACTTCATTCGAAACTCTACTGCGCTGGCAAATTTGCTTCGGCTTAAGCTTCTCAAATCCGCATGTACTTCTTTGTACACTTGCGTTTCTGCGATGCTCGCTTCGCTACTAAAGCTCACCGCAGCGAGTTGCGAAAGAAGTCATTATTTTAATCTGCATTGGTTCACAAACATTCCACACAAAGCAAAAACACTATTGGTCGTTAATCTTCTAATGTCTGCGCCATCCAGCAGAATGCTTTTAAACCAGCAGCCTGCGTACCTCAGCTAATGCATCGTTGGCGCGGGTAGCATCCGGGCTGCCGGACTGGGCGAGATCAGCGCGCCCACCGCCACCCTGCCCGCCGGATGCTATGGATGCGCTACGCGCCAGATCAGCGGCGTTGATGCGCTTGGTGAGATCATCCGTTACGCCGATTACTATGCCAAGCTTGCCCCCATCCCGCGTGATAAGCGCGATAACGCCTGAGCCTATCTGCTTTTTAAATTCATCCGCCGCCACTTTTAAATCCTTTATCGGTAAATCATCGTATATTCTAAACCCAAAGTTCACTTCGCCTGTTTTCTCCACCTCCAGCACTGCGCCGCTGCTGCCTGCCGCCTGTTTTTTAAGATCAGATAGCTGCTTTTCCAGTTTCTTTTTCTCATCCTGAAGACTGGAAATTTTCTCAACTACATCTGCCGTACCGCTTTTCAGCACTGCCGCTGCTGCGCCTAAAATAGCGCCTTCTTCCTGAGCGAAGCGGATGGCGGCTTCCCCCGTTAAACCTTCAATCCGGCGGATACCGGAGGAAACCGAAGCCTCCCCGGTTATGCGGAAAAAACCAATATCCCCGGTATAGTTCACATGCGTACCGCCGCAAAGTTCCAGTGAATAATGATTAACATCCTCCAGCCCCATGTTTATCACGCGGACTTCATCGCCATACTTCTCACCGAACAGCGCCATTGCCCCGGCCTGCATGGCATCATCCGGTGTCATCAGACGGGTTGCCACAGGTGAATTCTGGCGGATAACGCGGTTGACTTCGCGCTCTATAATCTCAAGTTCCTCCAGCCTCACGGCTTTGTTGTGACTGAAATCAAAACGCAGTTTATCAGCCGCCACCAATGAGCCTTTCTGGGTGACGTGATCGCCCAGTATCTTGCGCAGTGCCCGGTGCAGAATGTGCGTGGCGGAATGGTTGGCACGGATGCAGCTTCTACGCTCCCCATCCACCACCAGTTCCACCACATACCCGAGTTTAAGGCTGCCCTGTCTGATTACGCCCTGATGCACATATAAATCAGGTAATGGCTTGATGGTGTTGGTGATTTCTATTTTCAGCCCCCTGCCATAGGCAAAGCCAATATCGCCGACCTGACCGCCGGATTCGCCGTAAAAGCAGGTCTGGTTAGTCAGGAACTCTATCTCCATCCCCTCCCCTGCTTCATTTACAGCTTCTCCATGTATCACTATAGCGGTGACTGATGCCTGGTTTTTCTCCAGGGAATAGCCAAGGAATTCGCTTGCGCCAACTTTTTCCTTGAGTTCAAACCAGATTCTGCTGGCCGCCTTACCGCCGCTGCCACTCCAGCCCTTGCGGGCTTCTTCCTTCTGTTTAAGCATGGCGGCTTCAAAACCTGCCATATCCACCTGTTTCTGCTTACCCCGCAGAATATCAGCAGTTAAATCTACCGGAAAGCCGAAGGTATCATATAGCTTGAAAGCTATATCGCCAGGCAGTGCGCCGCCTGCTGTTATTTTTCCCTCTTCTTCATCCAGCAGCTTGAGTCCACGCTCCAGGGTGCGGCGGAAACGCTCTTCCTCAGCTTTTAAGGTCTCACGGATGAGGCTTTGCGCTCTGATAAGCTCCGGGTATTGATCCCCCATGACCGACACCAGGGCTGGCAGCAGACGGTACATCAGCGGTTCTTTATCCAGATGGTGCGCATGGCGCATGGCACGGCGCATGATCCGCCGTAACACATAACCGCGCCCCTCGTTGGATGGCATAACACCATCCGCAATCAGAAAAGCCGATGCCCTGAGGTGATCAGCTATAATACGGTGGGAGAATTTATTATCTCCTGAAGCTTGAACGCCAGTTTCCTGAACGGATGCTTCAATCAGGCGCTTAAACAGATCAATATCGAAATTGTCGCGCACGCCCTGCAGCACGGCTGTCAGCCGCTCCAGCCCCATGCCGGTGTCTATGCTGGGGGATGGCAGGGCTATCCGCTCCCCGTTTTCCAGTTGCTCATACTGCATGAACACCAGGTTCCAGATTTCAATACAGTCATCCCCCGCATTGGTAATATCGTTAGGCGGAGTATCGAGGTAATTATAATAAATCTCCGAACAGGGGCCGCATGGGCCGGTATCGCCCATCTGCCAGAAATTGTCACTGGTGGATATGCGGAAGATTCTATCTTCACCAAAACCAGTGATTTTCCGCCATATATCGAAGGCTTCATTATCGGTATGGTACACCGTGATATATAAACGCTCAGGCGGCAGTTTCAGTTCTTTAGTTAGAAACTCCCAAGCCAGTGGAATCGCTGTTTCCTTGAAATAATCCCCGAAGGAGAAGTTACCCAGCATCTCAAAGAATGTGTGGTGACGAGCGGTATAGCCAACATTGTCAAGATCATTATGCTTGCCGCCTGCGCGCACGCACTTCTGCGACGTAGCCGCACGCTTATAGGGCAGACTCTCCACCCCGGTAAAAGCATTTTTAAACTGCACCATGCCTGCGTTGGTGAACATCAGGCTGGGATCGTTATGCGGAACCAGCGGGCTGGATGGCCGGATTTCATGGGCATGACGCCTGAAAAATTCCAGGAAGCTTTTTCTTAATTCTGCTGTCGTAATCATTGTATAATTTTAGCCTGTTATTACATAGGCCTATTAAAAAAGTTTATTCCATAATGTAAACATAACAAATTATAAACGCAGCCAATCAAGGTGAAAAAATAGACGCTGCAATCTATAACGGAAAGCTTCGGCATAAGTGACAACACATAGAGCAGCTTGCGGAAAAGTCTATTTAGCCTTTTTACTTGCTGGAAGCACCACAAAAAAGCAAATCTTAAGAATTTGTAAAAAAACGGTTATATATTGGTGCTATGAATATCTAACCGGAACTTTTAACACACTGTAAAGCAGGATTATTTATGGCACTCACCGATTTAGCAAAACAATGGCTGGATGCTATCAACTCTCAAAACGCAGGCGCAGCGATACTGGAGCATACCCGTCTGGTTAGCCCATCCAATTTTGAGCTTGTTGAGAAAGATGGTGTTGCAGGCTTCCAAATTAAGGGTGTGCCTGGAAGCTTTGAAGCTGTAACCGCAGAATCGCCAAATTCCCTAAAGGCATTAGTGAACAACCTGGCCGGGGATTATGGAAAAGATAAACCATTTCCGGATGCCAGAGGCTTCATACCTTCCGACCTGTCAGAATTAGCAACAATTAGCCCAGCCTTTGCAAACCTCTTTGGTAATATTTGGGTAACTACCAGTTCCCAGCAAATCAGCGTGGAAGAGCTGATTACCCGCGAGCTAGCAGAAGAAGCCGCAGCAACCGCCGCCGCCGCGCCAGCAGCTCA
>CAYTOJ010000067.1:0-10408 GCA_964439415.1 uncultured Rickettsiales bacterium | reverse complement strand
AACTGGTTAACCTGAGAGTTTATCCAGTTCTGCCGTTAGAATTTCAATATGATTGGCAATGTTAAGCAGGTCAGCCGGGGATAGGGAGTTCTCACCATAGTTCTGAATTTTGTGCTTTAAGGCCAACAGTTCATCCTTAAATTCCTGAGCTTCGCGGCTGACTTCATTCAATTCATCAGCCAATGTCAGAGCGGTTATCACCAGTATATGCGTATCGCTACCCCCCTGCGGCGGAGCCATGCTGCGTACTTTTCTGTCCAGATACACAGCCAGTTCTTTTAAATGGCGTTCCTCCCCCTCATCGCAAGAAACGCGGTAGGGTTTGCCAAAGATGTTAATTTCCAGTGAATTCATTATAGCTGCACAATAACAGATGCGCCGCCCCACCGCAATATAATTAGGTTTGGATAATTGGGAATGGCTTTAAACGTACCGTACCTCACCATTTCCATTTTCCATAATGCCCAGTTCAATAACTGGTTCTGCCAGATTGGTCTTGATAGAGGTGGCATCCTCAGGGGTGGCTATTATAATCATACCAATGCCGCAGTTGAAGGTTTTCAGCATTTCATCCCGGCTTATACCACCTGAAGTTTGCAGGTAACTGAACAGCGGCGGAAAATTCCAGCTATCAAGGCTTATTCTGGCACTTAAATTATCAGGATACACCCGTGGCAGGTTTTCAGTAATGCCGCCGCCTGTAATATGCGCCAGCGCCTTGATTTTTCCGGCGCGAATCAAAGGCAGTAATGCTTTCACATAAATACGGGTAGGGCGCATGAGAATGGATAGCAGCGACTGCGTAGCATCAAAGGGCGCAGGGATGGATGCATCCACCTTGCAATCAGCCAGAATCTTACGTGCCAGGGAATAACCGTTGGAGTGCAACCCGCTGGAGGGCAGGCCAAGCAGCACGTCCCCCGCGTTTACCTCAATGGGTAGTTGACTCCCGCGCTCCAGTGCCCCTACAGAAAAGCCTGCCAGATCATATTCACCGCTTGCGTACATGCCAGGCATTTCCGCAGTCTCCCCGCCTACCAGCGCGCAGCCCGCCTGTTTGCACCCTTGCGCAATGCCTGAGATAACCCGGCTTGCGGTTTCGTTTTCAAGTTTTCCGGTTGCGAAATAATCCAGAAAAAACAACGGCTCCGCCCCTTGCGCCAGAATGTCGTTCACGCACATTGCCACTAAATCTATGCCGATAGTGTCATGCATATTGTATGCGTGAGCCAGTTTTACCTTGGTTCCAACGCCATCGGTGGAGGAAACCAGAATAGGATCCCTATACCCGGATGCTTTTAAATCGAACAGCGCGCCAAACCCCCCCAGGCTTCCCATGCAGCCCGTGCGCTGTGTGCTTTGCGCCATTGGCTTGATGGAATCCACCAGCCTTGCCGCGTTTTCTATATCAACTCCCGCCTGCTTGTATGTAGTCATACCTGTACTTCAACCTTTTGGAGATTATTTATTTGTTTATAACCTTCTCGCAATCTATTCTTTTAGTAGACCTCTAAGTATACTGCTCGCGTATGAAGAGTGCGGATTTTATCCTATGAGTTGCGAGCGGTATATAAGCGCATGGGGCTGGATTGGCGGCCATGCGCAAAACAAAAAAGATATACCTAATCGCACTCTTGAAGTGCTATAGGTATAATTTACATGAGTGCGTTATATGAAGATACAATCAGCTCTCTGGGGAATAACTGCTGGCATTGCTCTGGCATTTGCCAGTACTGGCGCGCTGGCGTGGAATCCATCCCGGGTGGTTAATGTGCAGGTTAGCTCTACTGATGCCGCAACCGCGCAATTAGAGGCGATAACAAAAGGTGAGCAGGAGGCCTTTAACCAGATTCTTGAGGAAGCAGGGCGGCCTGAGTTGATCGGCAAAATTCCCGCTAATCGTATCAGCCATATGGTGCAGTCCATGCAGGTTGGGCAGGAGAGCATAACCCCGCGTGGCTACAAAGCCAGCATTCAGTATACATTTAATCCGTCAAAGGTGGAGCAGGCACTCCGCAGTGCAAGTAACACCAGTTCACCTGTGGGTACGGCTATGGCAGGGCAGGCACAGCAACAACAGCAACAACAGCAACAACAGCAACAGCAGCAGAAACAGGTGCAGATTCTCAGCCCGGTCAGGGATTTGACTGACTGGCTGGAAATCAAGCAGATGTTTGAACAATCGCCTGGTGTAAAACTGGTTCGGCTCAGCGCATTTTCAATGAATCAGGTGGATTTTACAGTGGCCTATGAGGGGGAGATGACATCCCTGCTTACGCAGCTTGCAAGCCGTGGCTATTCGCTGCAATCAGAGCGTGGATATATGGTACTAAAGGTAGGCAGATGAGCAGAACCTGGATATTCTGGCTGGCGGCGTTGATTCTGGGGGTGCTGTTCCTGTTCTGCGTGCGTTCAATCCTGCTGCCGTTTGTAGTGGGAATGATGACGGCTTATTTCCTTGACCCAACGGTGGATCAACTGGAGCGGCGCGGCCTCTCCCGCATTACTGCCACTTCCATCGTGACGGTAGTTTTTTTTATGATTGTAGCATCGGTGTTTGTGCTTATCGCCCCGTTTATTGTGGAGCAGGGAGCCAGCCTGGCTGCATCAATCCCTAAGTATATCGACAATCTGCGAGCCACCCTGCAGCAGTACGGTGGGAAAATCTCCAGTTATGTCAGTGCCTATTCGCCAAACGGCACTGAGGGTTTTGCATCAGACATTGGCAAAAATATTGGTGCGTATGTGGCGGAATTTCTGGGTGGTCTGGTCAAATCCGGTTTTGCCGTGGTGAATCTGCTTTCCCTGCTGTTTATCGCCCCGGTAGTGGCTTTTTACTGGCTGAAGGACTGGGATAGATTCACCGCTAAATGTGAGCTGCTTTTCCCTGAAAAATATTCCCCTGTTATCAAGCAGCAGTTCAGGGAGATTGATGATATACTCTCCGGTTATATCCGTGGCCAGACTCTGGTTTGCCTGCTGCTGGCAACATTTTATGCGTTGGGGCTAACCTTTGCCGGTCTTAATTTTGGCTTCATTATCGGCCTGGCGACTGGTATTTTAGCGTTTATACCTTATGTTGGCCTGCTGATTGGCATGTCTATCGGCCTGCTTACGGCTTTTTTCCAGTTCGATGAGTGGTATCGCACTCTTATAGTATTGCTCATTTTCGTATCCGGCCAGTTTATTGAGGGTAACTTCATCACCCCCAAAATAGTGGGGGAGAAGGTGAAACTCCACCCGATATGGATAATCTTCGGCCTGCTTGCCGGCGGCGCATTATTCGGCTTCACAGGGGTTTTAATCGCGGTTCCGGTAACGGCGGTGATAGGTGTGCTGGCGCGCTTCGCCCTGGCGCGTTACTTAAGCAGCCCGCTGCATCATACACCCCCATCATCTGGGGAGCGTGGTTAAATGATGGTATTTCAGGGGTATATTTTTTACTTATTAAGGGGGGCGCACCCCCCGGCCAAAGGCCTCCCCCCTGTGCGCATGCCGAAGGCATGTTTTTTATATTTATTGCTGCTTTCAGCAGCGCGCGCTCCCTTCGGTCGCAAGAAAATTTCACTCTTGAAGCACGAGGAGTATATACTGGCACTGGAAGAATTATGATTGCACCACTGAAATCAGCGGCGCGGCGCAGGAATCTCATCTGGCAGCTTCTAAAGAATGATCTTATAGGCCGTTACCGTGGCGCGGTGCTTGGGTTTTTATGGTCGCTGCTTAATCCGCTGATGATGCTTGCCGTATATTATTTTATCTTCACGTATGTGTTTGAAGCCAAGTGGCAGCATGATTTAGGGCATAAGGGGGACTATGCCTTTTTTATCCTGACTGGAATATTGATTCATGCCATGCAGGCTGAGGTTCTAACCCGCTCGCCGCTGCTGATTTCATCAAATCCCAACTTCGTGAAAAAAGTGGTGTTTCCATTGGCCTTGCTACCTTTAAACGTGGCGCTTTCTGCTTTCAGTAATTTTATTATAGCCTTCTCCATTGTACTTGGCGGCGCGCTTTATGTATACGGGTTCAGTTTCATTGCCTTGCTTTGCCTGCCTGTCCTATTCGGCTCCATGCTTATCATGATGCTGGGGCTGGCTTTTCTGCTCTCCAGCCTTGGTGTCTACCTGCGCGATCTGGCTCAAATCATGGGGCAACTGGCTACCCTGCTTCTGTTTGTAAGCCCGGTATTATACCCCCTTGATGCCCTGCCGGAAGCGTTCCGCCCCTTTGTGGCTTTGAATCCCATAACCATACCGATAGAAGAGGCGCGCAATATAATCATATTCAAAAAGCCGCCGGAGATGCTGAAACTTGCATCATACAGCGCCTGTTCACTGCTGGTTTTCCTGTCAGGTTATGTTACCTTCCGGAGACTGCGCAGCGGTTTCGCTGACGTAGTGTGATTCGCCGCAAGCTTCAATTAAGCTCTGGGAGCCATAATCATTATAATATGCTTGCCTTCCATGCGTGGCTCAAGCTCAATTTTCGCGGTTTCTGCGAAGCGTTCCTTGATTCTGTCCATTTTCACATAACCAAGCTCGCGGTGATCCATCTCCCGCCCTTTGAAGGATAATGTAACTTTTACCTTGTCGCCCTCCTTCAAGAACTTCTCCGCCTGGTTCAGCTTTATTTCAAAATCGTGTGTATCGGTAACCGGGCGCAGCTTGATTTCTTTCACTATAACGATTTTCTGCTTCTTGTGCGCTTCCCGTTCTTTCTTCTGCATCTCGTAACGGTATTTGCCGTAGTCCATTATCTTGCATACCGGCGGCTCTACGTTCGGGGAAATTTCCACCAGATCAAGGCTGGCTGCATCCGCCATTTTCAGGGCTTCTGATGTAGAAACCACACCCACATTATGACCTTCTTCATTGATTAATCTGATCTGTCTTGCGGTAATATTATGATTTATCCGCGCTTCCTTACTGCTCAATCATCCTCCAATAATAATTGCTAATAATCTCATTAAATATACCTATTCTGTATGAATAAATAGTATACTTACACTCTATCAGCGTAAGTAATGCATTAATTGTTTTTGAAAATCAAGGTGCTTTACTCTCCTGGCTCAGAATCTGC
Organism: uncultured Rickettsiales bacterium; assembly: GCA_964439415.1. Classification (GTDB taxonomy): domain Bacteria; phylum Pseudomonadota; class Alphaproteobacteria; order Rickettsiales; family CAZAGG01; genus CAYTOJ01. Next base: position 5,326 of record CAYTOJ010000067.1, on the reverse strand, counting down.
ACCGCCTCATCCAACGGCATAACGGTGTTTTTATCTGACCCTAAGCGGCGGAGTGATACCGTGCGTTCTTCCATCTCGCGCTTGCCAAGTGCCAGAATCACAGGAATCTTCGCATGGGAATGCTCACGGATTTTGTAGTTTATTTTGTCTGCCCGGGTATCGGCCTCAGCCCTGAGTCCCGCCGATTTTAAAGCCTGTACAACTGTATCAGCATATGCGTCCGCCTCGTTAGTGATGGTTGCCGCAACTATTTGTCGGGGAGCCAGCCAGAGCGGGAAGCGCCCGGCGTGTTCCTCTATCAATATGGCAATGAAACGCTCAAATGATCCTAAAATAGCCCTGTGCAGCATTACCGGGCGGTGTTTTGCGCCGTCAGCCCCTATGTAATTAGCATCCAACCGCTCTGGCAGCACGAAGTCCACTTGCAGGGTTCCACATTGCCAGTCCCGCCGAAGGGCATCCTTCAGCACAAATTCCAGTTTGGGGCCATAGAAAGCTCCCTCCCCTGGATTCATGGAATAGGGTAGGCCTGCATGTTCAACTGCGGCACGTAAGGAACTCTCCGCTTTATCCCACACATCATCGGAGCCGGCGCGTATCGAAGGCCGGTCGGAGAATTTTACGCTGATTTCAGTAAAACCAAATGCCTGGTAAACTTCTTTTAAAAGGGCGCAAAAGCTTACTGTCTCACTGGTGATCTGATTCTCTGTGCAGAATATGTGTGCATCATCCTGCGTGAAGGCGCGCACGCGCATCAGCCCATGCAGTGAGCCGGAGGGTTCATTGCGGTGGCAGCAACCAAATTCCGCCATGCGCAGCGGCAGGTCGCGGTAGCTGTGCAGTTCGCTTTTGAATATCTGCACATGGCAGGGGCAGTTCATGGGTTTGACTGCCAGGGTTTTATCCTCAGCTTCAACCGTGAACATATTTTCCCTGAACTTCTCCCAGTGGCCGGATGCCTCCCAGAGGGAGCGATCCACCAGTTGCGGCGTTTTTACTTCTATGTAGTTATTATCCCGCAGTTTGCCCCGGATAAATTCCTCGATCACGCGGTAGATTGTCCAGCCGTTGTGATGCCAGAAAACACTGCCCACAGCTTCTTCCTGAATGTGGAAAAGCTTCAGCTCCCGCCCCAATTTGCGGTGGTCGCGTTTCTCAGCCTCTTCCAGGCGGGTAAGGTATGCTTTAAGATCTTTCTCAGAGCCCCAGGCTGTGCCGTAAATGCGCTGCAGCATAGGGTTGCGCGAATCACCGCGCCAGTATGCGCCGGAGACTTTAAGCAATTTGAAATGTTTGACCTTGCCGGTGGAAGGGGCGTGTGGCCCCCGGCAGAGATCAATAAAATCCCCCTGGCGGTAGAGCGATATTTCCTGGCCTTCCGGGATTGAGGAGATTATTTCAGCTTTGTATTTCTCACCGACTTTGAGAAAAAACGCGATAGCATCCTCCCGGCTCCAAAGTTCCCGCCGGATATGCTCGTTCCTGGCGGAGATTTCGCGCATACGGGTCTCTATTTTCTCCAGATCCCCCAAGGTGAAGCCCTGCGGATAAGCAAAGTCGTAATAAAAACCATCCTCAATCGCGGGGCCGATGGTTACTTCCGCTGTGGGGTAAAGCTCCTTCACGGCTTCGGCCATTATATGCGCAGCGTCATGGCGCAGAATTTCCAGCCCCTCGCTTGAACTGGCGGTGATTATTTCAATTCTGGCATCTTCAGTTATGGGCAGATATGCGTCAAATAACTGGCCATTTACTTTTATTGCGAGAGCATCCTCCAGCAACCGCTTGCCGATGCTGGCGGCTATCACCTCCCCCGTGACCGGAGAATCATAAGCCCTCACCGACCCATCAGGCAGGGTGATATTTATTATTTTGTCAGATTGTATGTGCAGTGGCGTGTTCATAAACGCACAATAGCCCGAACGCGATTTCTGGCAAGTGCAAACGCTGCTTATGCTTAAATCTTATACATCTCCTCGTAGATTTCGTTCAGGGCGAACATGGTTATGGGCAGGGTTACAATAAAGGGGGCGATAAAAGGAACCAGGGCGATGAAGTTGATGACGGCAAAGCTCAGAATAACACCTTTCTCATCAAAACTTAACCGCTTAACACCGCTTATGCTGAGTTTCACGGCTTTCATGGTCGGCATATTGCCTTCTGCGATTAGCAGCGGCGTGAATGCCAGCAGTGTCCACACAACCAGGCCAAGCACCACCAACACTACCATAAGCAGTGTAAGCAGAACGGATTCCGCTTTGAGCAGCAGTGGACACAAACTGAAGAAGAAGGTGGAGATAACCCCGGCCAGAAGCAGGGAAGGCACATTTCCTACCAGTTTGTCTTTAATAAAGCTGAAGCCTACATGCTGGCCTCTGGCAACCCTGGTGACATAAATAAAATAAGCGCTGTAGAGTACATAACCAAGAATGAAGGTGACGGAGTAACCGATAACGCCCAGGAATGAGAATGCAAAAGCCAGCAGCAGCAGAAATGCGGTAAACAGGGCTGAATAGGCTATTGTTAACTGATGCTCCATCATCAGCTTGAAACCAGCCTTCAGATTCTCGGAAAAATTCACGTTAATGTTGGCCTCATTAACAGTGGGAATATATGAATCATCCCCCTTGCTATTCATTGAATTAAGCAATGCGGCTACTTCTTCAAATTCTGATGCTGGCCTGGTATTTCCCTGCCCGTCACTTAGTATTGTAGCGGCTGTGACCTGCCCGTTTTTGATTTTCTTTAGCAGCGTTATCATGTCATATGGCCCCGCTTGCGAGCCATTCTGCGCTATAAAATATTCCATACTTATTCTATAAACCAATATTTATAATCATAAGGTTAAAGAAGAAATCTTTATTTATCATAAATGTATGGTGGTTGCCATAAAAAAAGCCGGAAGGTTTCCCCTCCGGCTCATAATTTAAGTTATGGCTTTAGTTAGAAGCTACGGGAGAGGCTGTATAAACAATCTCCACGCGGCGGTTCTGAGGCTCACGGACACCATCAGGCGTCTGCACCAGCGGTTGAGTTTCGCCTTTTGCAAGGGTTGCTATCTGGCCATCAGTAATGCCAAGTTTCTTCAGCATAGACCTGGCGGCTGAAGCGCGGCGCTCGGAAAGCTTCTGATTGTATGGCAGTGTGCCGCTTCTGTCAGCATGGCCGGTAAGCTCCACTTTAGTGGCGATACCCGCTTTGAAGTCTGCCGCTACCTGCTCCAGAATCTGGCGTGCTTCCGCAGTTATGACGGATTTATCAAAGTCGAAGAAGATGATATAGCTGCGTGATTTCACTACATCAGGCACTGGTGCGGGAGCAGGAATTGGCTCAGGCACAGGCGCGGATGCCGCAAGTTCAGGTGCTGGCGCAGGCGGCGCAGGCGGCTTGCCAAATGAATACTTCACGCCTGCCATTATGGAGTGGTGCTGATTATCAGTCTCCACCTTATTTCCGGCATCGTTTGTGTAATTCAGGTTTACTATGTTAAGGTACTGATAATCCGCGAACAGGCTGACTGCATCGGTTACTTTATAGTCAACACCTGCGATTCCTTTAAGTGCCAGTGAGTTATCATCGTCCGACAAGCGGGAGCCAGCAACGGTTCTTACCCCTGAATAATCCACCCGCGCACCACCGACACCAATACCTACAAACGGGGTAAACCGCTCTTTCGGCATGAATTCATACAAAGCATTGGCTGTCAGAGTCCAGGTTTTGGTTTTGCCGCTTGCGGAAACGCCACCGATTTTATCCAGCTTGTTTTCCAGGTGACCAAGATCAAGCTCCATCCTAAGGCCTGAATCCCAGGCGTAACCCACTGCGGCATCTGCGCCCCAACCGGTTTTATACTTGGATTTCTGCACCAGGGCAGTGGTATCCAGGTTGGATTCATCCTGCCACTGCACGCCACCGGCGCCGCTTACATAAAAGCCCTCGTTAGCGGAAGCCACCAAGGGAACCGCGAAAAGCGCCACTGCGGATAGCGCGGCCAGCTTGAAGTTCATTGTCATACCCACTTTTTAGAATTAATTAACTTTTGACAAGGATTTTATAACCTGAATTTAAGAAAATTCAAAGGGTATCCTGAATACAGTGCCAAAATATTCATCAAAAACACGCAGAGTTGCCAAAAAGCAACTCTTTGTGACGGCTTATTTCTTTAAAGCGTCATCTGTTTTTAACGTTCTGGTCTTAACCAGCGAGAAGATAATCCCGGCAACCAGTATTGCTATGGTAATTATGAGCGATGCAGGTGTGGAGAGTTTAAAACCATCGGCTATATGGGGCAGGAACAGCTTGCCGCCTATGAATATCAGCACCGTGGCAAGCGCGTATTTCAGGTATTTGAACCGCTCCACCATGGCGGAAAGCGCAAAATAAAGCGCACGCAGACCCAGTATGGCGAATATGTTACTGGTATATACTATAAAAGTATCGGTTGTAATGGCGAAAATGGCGGGAACGCTATCTACCGCGAATATCACGTCCACGAAGTTCACCACCATCAGCGCAACAAAAAGTGGAGTCACCCAGGTTACATTGCGTGTATTTTTGCGCGGTTTGGCGCGGGGGCGGGGGGGGAGCTTGACGAAAAACCTGGAGCCGTGGAATTCTTTGGTGACCCGGAAATGTTTGCTGATGAATCTTATAATCATATTTTCGGTTACATCCATCTCCTTTTCTTTGGAGAACAACATCTTAATCCCGGTAATAATCAGGAAAGCGGCGAATATATACAGTATCCACTCAAACTCACGAACCAGCGCCGCGCCTACGCCAATCATGATTCCGCGCATGATAATAACGCCGATAATCCCCCAGAACAGCACACGGTGTTGATGCTGCCTTGGTATGCCAAAGTGAGTGATAATCAGGCTGATAACAAAAATATTATCCATAGAGAGGCTGAATTCCACCACGTAGCCGGTGAGAAATTCAGTTGCAGGCTGCTGCCCCATCTGCCACCACACCCAGATTCCGTAGAAAACCGCCATAAGGATATAAAAACCGCACAGGGCGAAACTGCCCTTGATGCTTATTTCCTTATTTTTCTTCTGGTTATTCAGCAGGCCTAAGTCCAGCGCCATCAGCACCAGAACAATCGCATGAAACATCAGCCATAGCCACGTTGGTTTACCAAGCCATTCCGTGTTTAAAAATTCCGGCATCGGCTGATCTCCTCCAGCAAAGATTAATAAATAAATTTAACTTATAAGCGTTATAAAGTCATGTGCGCACAGCAAACTATACTGCTCGCTTATGAAGGGTGCAGATTCTTTGCATTTATAACGCGAGCAGTATAGACGCGGATTCGGCTGGATTG
>CAYTOJ010000066.1:3239-10688 GCA_964439415.1 uncultured Rickettsiales bacterium | reverse complement strand
CTGCAAAGAATCCGCACTCTTCAAACGCAGGCAGTATAGTTACTAATTTAGGCTGGTTTTTAACCTCTCCTTAAATTACAAAAGGCTATGGGTGTTTATGTTTATTCATTATCAAATTATGTTAAGGCGATTGAATTCCGCTATAAGGAAAATCATCAGCCGATAGCATTGCTGCACGCGAGGGATAATATCGCGCCCGGTCAGGCATTAACTCTCCGTGGCATTCTGGCGGCCAATAACATGCAGTTTGCCGCTGTTGTGGTGGATGGCGAACCTATGCTGCAAGTAAGCGGCTTTAAGGATAGTGATGATTTTCTGGGGGTGCTTAAAAAGCATGAAATAATTCAGGATGAACCGCAAATAAGCCACACTAAATCCCCCAGACCTGAAAGAGAAACATTAGGCGGAAAAATCAAAAATATGCTGCGCCGTTCCAGCCTGAAGCTGGCCGGATGGTTGAATCTTATTGGTGACCTGGGCTTTCTCGCCAGCGGTGTTAAGGATAACGACAGAGTAAAAACCACGGGCGGCGCACTCTACACTTTGGGCGCGGCCAATCTGGCGCGTTATGGCAACATTGAGGATGGCCATGAGCTAAAAACAGTGTCTGAGAATATCGCCACCATCATCCATAATGAGGCAGGCGGAATTGCAGAAGAATCATCGTTATCCAATTCCCTCAGAAATAAACGCGGCGGTATGGTGGCGAAAGTGGATGATTTCCTGTATGAAAATCCATCCGACGTTACCTTGCTTAGTTATACAGCTGGTGCCGCCGCAATGCTGGTATCCGGCGTTAAAAAGATGTTAAACGGCGAAGGCTGGGCAGCCGCTGGGTATGGCATAACTTCGTTGTCACTGAAAATAACATCCCTGCTGATTCCTGAGAAAATCAAGAATCAGGGCGATGTAGAAGCAGACACAGAAAAAGCACCCGCCGGTAATCCTCTCAGCAGATTCATTGACTGGATAAGGGAGAAACCCCTTCGCCTGTTCGGCTATGGGTCATTCGCAACTGATACCCTGCTGGGGCTGGATGCCTATCAGCAATACCGCCGCAACCCCAAAGGCAGTGGCCATATCTACACCGCCATTACCACCTGTAGTTACCTGCTGGCTGATATAATGGTCGCCATTTCCAGCAAGAATAAAAGCAATGTCACCGGAAAGTTCAGCCGCGATGAGCAGCGCGGCATTGAAGCTCTGGCGGCGGAGGCAATAACACCACTGGCCAGAGAAAAGCAGGAGGTTGTCATCACAAAGATTGCATCATATCTCGGCAAACATAAAGGCAGCACCCGCAATGCTGAACAAATCTCAGGCTCAATCAGGCAGCAGTTAACCGCGAATGAGAAAAATCCCTGGCTTCCTCCCCTGACTCCAAAGAAAATGCAGACACATGAAAGCAACTTCCATAAGGAGCTTGAGTATGCAACCTCTTTGCAAGTATGTTCATAGCTGCATATACCTATCGCACTTCAAGAGTGCGATAGGTATATCTTTTTATGTTTTGCGCATGGCCGCCAATCCAGCCCCATGCGCACGTATACTGCTCGTAAGTTTACTGCACAAAATCCACACTCTTCATACGCGAGCAGTTGTACTACTTCTGGGAAATTTCAACTCCTCAAAAGATAGCGGTATAGCTAATGACAGTCGATACGCATATAGCGTGGCACAATATTCATTCAGTTGATGCTTTGCATAGGCTTAAAACCCATGAACAAGGCCTTACGCAACAGGAGGCGGAAGCACGGCTGAAAATCCATGGACTCAATACATTTGCAACAGGTCAGAAAAAATCCTGGCTTATACGCTTCATCAAGCAATTTCATGACCCGCTTATATATGTTCTGCTTGCGGCAGGACTCATCACACTCCTGCTTAAGCACTGGACTGACAGCGGCGTAATAGCCGCAGTGGTGTTGCTGAACGCCTTAATCGGCTTTATTCAGGAACAAAAGGCCGAGAATGAACTGGCGGCCATCAGACGCCTTTTATCACTCAATGCCAACGTACTCAGAGACGGTGCGCAGAAAACCATTCCGGCTGAAAATATCGTGCCGGGTGATATTGTGATGATTGCAGCCGGGGATAAAGTTCCCGCTGATTTAAGGCTGATTTCCGCGCATGGGCTGCGTGCGCAGGAGGCCATACTAACCGGCGAATCGCTGGATGTAGAAAAAAATCACCATACAGCAGCGGCGGATGCTGCTTTAAGTGACCGTACATGCATAGCTTACGGTGGAACGCTGATCACCGCAGGCCAGGGCAAGGGCGTTGCAGTAGCTACCGGCAGAAATTCAGAAATCGGGCGGATCAGTTCAATGCTGGCCGGCACTGAAACGCCGGAAACTCCGTTAGTACGCAGGTTAACCGGTTTTTCGCGGCGGCTGGCAGCAGTGGTGGTTACTATCGCCATTCTGGTTTTCCTATTCGGCATAACCATACGCGGCGTAGCCATGAATGAAATGTTCATGGTGATGATAGCCATTGCCGTTTCCTCAATCCCGGAGGGGCTTCCGGCGGTAATCAGCATAACCCTGGCGCTGGGGGTGCGGGCTATGGCGCGGCGCAAGGCCATAGTCAGGCATCTTCCGGTAATAGAGACGCTTGGCAGCGTCACTGTAATCTGCACCGATAAAACCGGTACCCTCACCAGAAATGAACTGATGGTGACCGATATGGTTACAGCCGCGCACACATTCAGCATCTCAGGCACCGGCTATGATCCGGATGGAAAAATATATCTGGACACAGAAGAAATAACAGACCTGGCGAGATTCCCGCCAGCTGATTCCATAGCGCACGCTGCAGCACTTAATAACGATTCCACGCTGAACCGGAATAATGGAACCTGGGAATTATCCGGCGATCCTACTGAAGGCGCACTCATGGCATTCGCCCGCAAAGCGGGGCATCTGGCAGAGGATCTGCAGATTGAATGGCCGCGCGCCGATGTAATCCCCTTTTCAGCGGAATCCAGATATATGGCGACCCTCCATCATGGCTCCCACAGCAGTATAGTTTATGTTAAAGGTGCACCGGAGGAACTGTTAAAAATGTGCCATATGCAGCAAGGCTCTACAGGTCTTGAGCCTGTTAACAGGGATTTCTGGATAGATCGCGTATCCATGCTGGCAAGGCAGGGCAAGCGCGTGCTGGCAGTAGCCAGCCTTGAGACGGATAGATCGCACACCAAACTTGAACATGGTAATATATCATCGAATCTTACCATGCTTGGGCTACTCGGTATTATGGATACTGCACGGGAGGAGGCCATGCCGGCCATAGCGGCCTGCAGGAGCGCAGGAATCAAAGTCAAAATGATTACCGGAGATCACGCCCTGACCGCCGCCTGCATTGGCAATATGCTGGGCATTCCAGATAGCGGCAAAGTGCTGACCGGGCAGGACATTGACACATATGAAGCAGGGCAACTGGCGCAGGCCGTGGAGGAAGTGAACATATACGCCCGTATGCATCCTGAGCATAAAATGAAGCTGGTAAAGGCACTGCAATCAAAAGGCGAAGTAGTGGCCATGACCGGCGATGGCGTTAATGACGCACCCGCCCTAAAAACGGCGGATATAGGCATAAGCATGGGCGTGCAGGGCACGGAGGCGGCCAGGGAGGCCTCAGCCATGATACTGGCGGACGATAACTTTGCCACAATAGTGCACGCGGTTGAGGAAGGCCGCAATGTTTACCGCAACATCCGCCGCACTATTCAGTTCATGCTGGTAACTGATGGCTGCGAGGGGCTTGTACTGGTGCTGGCGACATTAATCGGCTGGACTTTGCCAATTACCCCATTGCAGATTTTATGGGTAAATATGGTAACGGCGGTAACTCTCTCCCTTTCATTCGCTTTTGCACCATATGATCCATCGGTAATGCGCCGCCCTCCGCTGCCTCTGCATTCACCTATGTTCTCGCGCAGGCAGATTACACTGTGCATAGCGCAGACTTTCATAATCACAGTAGGCGTCATCGGCCTGTTTCTGTATGAAATGACTCCGGGTGATATAAACAAGGCACGTACCTTCGCCGTAAACACGCTGGTTGCGTTTCAGATATACTACCTGTGGAGCATGTTGCTGACTGAGAACAACCTGACATATAGCCTGAAAGCATATATAACACCGCTATTATCCACCGTGGCAATTATTATACTGCAAGGGCTGTTTACCTATGCACCATGGATGCAAAGCATTTTTTTAACCGCCCCCCTCAATGCCCATGACTGGCTTATCATCTCCGCAACCTCATCCTCCATAGCGCTATGGATGCTGGTGGAACAGAGATTATCACCTTCTATGAAATAGAGGTATACCTATCGCACTTCAAGAGTTGTGATAGGTATATCTCTTATATTTTGCGCATGGCCGCCACACCCTACGCTAACCTACCTACGCTAAAGCTTCGGTAGGCATAGCTTCGGGCGACAGGCCTACAGCCCCATGCGCTTCTATACTGCTCGCAAGTTCACTGCACAAAATCCGCACATCGGAAACGGGAGCAGTATATGGTGGATTACTTCCCCATTAACTTCTTTAAGGTCTCACCCAGTGCAGCAGGGGATTCTGACATTGTAACCCCGGCGCTCCTCAGCAGTTCCATTTTACCATCCGCGCCGCCTTTGCCACCTGAGATAATCGCTCCGGCATGACCCATCCGCCTTCCGGGAGGGGCAGTACGGCCAGCAATAAAGCCTACAACAGGTTTTTTGGTTTTGCAGCTTTTGATAAATCTGGCAGCGTCCTCTTCGGCACTGCCGCCGATTTCACCGATCATGATTACAGCGTCAGTTTCATCATCAGCAAAGAACAGTTCCAGAACATCCACAAAGTTAGTGCCATTTACAGGATCGCCGCCAATGCCAACACATGTTGACTGGCCAAATCCCGCCGCGCTGGTCTGCGCCACAGCCTCATATGTAAGCGTACCTGAACGCGATACTATGCCAATACGCCCTTTTTTATGGATATGCCCGGGCATAATGCCGATTTTGCATTCATCTGGCGTTATAACACCCGGGCAGTTAGGCCCCACCAGACGGGTTCTGCTACCATGAATTGCTCTTTTCACCCGCACCATATCTACCACCGGTATGCCTTCGGTTATGCATATAACCAGAGGAACCTGTGCATCAATGGATTCTAAAATCGCATCAGCCGCATATGGCGGCGGAACATAGATAACCGATGCATTAGCCCCGGTTTTTGCCACAGCTTCGTGAACGGTATTGAATACAGGCAAACCGAGATGATTCGTTCCGCCCTTACCGGGGGTAACACCCCCAACCATTTGCGTGCCATAAGCAACCGCCTGTTCGGAATGGAAAGTCCCTTCCCGGCCTGTAAACCCCTGACAGATTACTTTCGTGTTCTTATTAATCAGAATAGACATTTAGGCTCCTATTATTGGGAAGGGACTGTTTTTTATTTATTATTACTCCTCGCGTTCTACTCGCTTACGCTCCAGCTTGCGCTGCCTGCGCACAGCTTCAGCCATTTCACGCACCCGCTTTTCGGACGGCTTTTCGTAATGACGCCTCAGCTTCATTTCGCGGTATATCCCCTCCCGCTGCATTTTCTTTTTCAATGCGCGCAAGGCTTGATCCACATTATTATCACGTACGTTTACACTAACCAGGTTAAAAACCCCCTTCCCAGTTCCATATTACAAACAATTCAGCCTGCTTTTTGAAGCGCAAATATTTAAAAGTCAAGCATACAACTTATAGAGAATAAACTTTAAAACACTATGAATTATGTTTCAAGCACTGAACAACCCTGAGGGGGAAATCACGCCAAAAATCAGGGGTTCGCCGTGACGCTCTCTGGCGCGGTGGCAAATGCGCAGGGGATTATCCTTTGCAATCAGCCTCGTGCCCTAGACATTGCCGCCAGAAATGGAAATTTTTCCGAAAGAGTACCTGAATATGTAATGGATGAGGTAATAGCAAAATTACAAACCCTTCTTGACTAATAAACTTACGTTATGGCTTTATTATCAATTCGTTATAAGTCCCAAATGCAACCCTTTTTGCCACGCACTGACGAAATCGCTACAGGCACTCAGAAGGATTTTTTAAATTTGAATTTCATAAAAGTTACACAAATCGGGAGTATTATCTTAATAGGCTGAACAACTGGTGATATGTACTCCTCGCGTATCAAGAGTGACGTTTTCTTGCGACCGAAGGAGAGCGCGCCGGCGCGGCGGGGGAAGCGCAGAGCGTGGGGGCGGCAGCCCCCGATATACAAAAAAAACACCCCTGAAATGCTATAATTCAACCACACTCTTGAGATGATAGGGGTATATGTCGAATTCATCGCAGAAGATGGACTATAAAGAACCGATTCCGGTTTACCCAACTGTCAAGCGCATATTCACTGTGGGCGTTGGTACGCTGTTGCTAACAAACGCTTTATTTAGAGTTCCTGTTATTGGCGACTCCCTGGCTTTTTTCAGAAAATCCGTTCACAGCCTGCTCGATCTCGTAGGTGGTTCCGAGTATAAGAAGGATCATGAGGGTAAAATCCACGCTAAGGATGCGGCGCTCGATTTTGCCATGGACATGGCGGTAACGCTAACCGGCCTGGTGGGATTATACAGATTTTCACCGGATGCAGCCAGAAAACTTATTGATGTAATGCATCACATTGAAAATATGCCTGATAAAGCCTTTGAAGTAGTAGGCAAGGCCATTAACAACCTGCGCGGAATATCACACCAGCCAGCCTTAAACCACACTTTTTAGTTTTGAAATTTGACTGCAATACGTCATATTAGTCCTTATGGATGACGCTAAGGAAAATTCTGTTATTGATGAATCTCTGCTTATCTCCCTTATCAGGAGCGAGGGCGTAGATGGAAATCATTACTTTTTCTATCTTGCCGCTAAGGCCATTAAGTTAAAGCAGTTGCGGGAGGATACAGCAAAGGGGGATGTCAACCTGGCTGAATATGGCATGATACTGGCATTCGGCCAGGGTGAGCCTGATGACGAAGTTAAAGAACGCATAACCAGAGAATACGGCTTCAACCATGAAAAAATTATCGACTTGAAATGGTAGCACTACACGCTATTAAGCTGCTATGGCAAAAATAATCTTTATATCGAATGATGGGGCGCGGACTGAAGTGGAAGCACCAAACGGGCTTTCAGTGCTGGAAGTGGCGCACCGTAATAATATATCACTGGAAGGCGCATGTGAGGGCTCACTAGCCTGCTCCACCTGCCACGTTATAGTTGATAAAAAATATTTCGATATGCTGGAGACTGCCAGCGAATCAGAGGAAGACATGCTTGACCTGGCATTCGCCCTTACTCCTACCTCTCGCCTCGGTTGCCAGATTATAATAAGTGATAAGCTGGACGGGCTTACCCTTACCCTGCCTCAAGCCACCCGCAACATGATGGTGGATAAGAAATAGTAT
>CAYTOJ010000066.1:0-3139 GCA_964439415.1 uncultured Rickettsiales bacterium | reverse complement strand
TATCTAAGCCATAACCATGCTCTAAGCGTCCTGGTGTTCTTTCAGTGTCATGCGCACACGAAGGATGCGCCGGGAGTCAGCATCCAGAATCTCGAAATTAATGTTATGCGGGGCTTCTATAACTTCCCCCACGGCGGGAACGCGACCAAGCAGCTCAAAAATAAACCCGCCAACGGTGTCATACTCGCGTTCATCTTCCTGCTCATCCAGGGTGAAGCCCAGGAACTTTTCCAGGTTTTCCATCTCCAGTCTGGCATCCGCCTCAAACAGATTGTCCGCGATTTTTATTATCTTCTGATTTTCTTCCAGTTCATCGTGTTCATCCTGAATGTCGCCTACGATTTCCTCAAAAATGTCCTCCAGCGTCACCAGGCCGTCAGTGCCGCCGAATTCATCCACCACTACCGCGATATGCACACCGGAGAGGCGCATTTTAACCAGCAGATCCAGCACCCGCATGGAGGCTGGAACAACTACAATCTCACGCACAAAATTCTGTAAGCTGAAATCGGCATCTGATTCTGTATAGCGGATTAAATCCTTGATATGAATAAAGCCGACAATCTCATCCATATTATTGCGGTAGACCGGCATACGGGTATGTTCATTCTCGCGGATTACCCTTTTCAGTTCATCCAGCCCGATCTTCTCCTCAACCGCGATGATATTCACCCGCGGAACCATTATGTCCGATACTTTCAGCTCAAAGAAGGAAAGTATGTTGTGCAACATGCTTTTACCTTCGGCAGTTACCACCAGTTCTGCTGATTCGCTCTCTTCCGCCAGTTGCTCCAGCGTTTCGCGCAGGTTTCCATCGTTATTTTTCAGCCCTAAAGTGGATGCTATCCAGGTGCGTATATTTTTAAAAAAATCACCGTTTCTGCGTGGCTCAACGCGGTCAATCTGGCTGTTTTTCTGGCTATCCAATGCGGCCTGCCTCATTGGGATGATATTGGTGCTGGTGGAATCTTTAGATTGCAGGTTATAGCTGGGCTGGATACTCATATAATCCGGTTAGTTGGTTGAACAGATGTGGCCGCGCCACGCAAAGCATATGGATCAGGAATGGCAAAGCGGGAGAGGATGTTAATCTCCAGATTTTCCATAATTTCCGCCTCATTATTATTTTCGTGATCATACCCCATTAAATGCAGCGTTCCATGCACCAGCATATGCGCCAGGTGATTCTGCATGGTTTTGCCCTCTGCTGTGGCTTCCCTCTCTACTGTGGGTAGTGATATGGCTATATCGCCAAGATAAAGATAGTTTAAATGTTCAGGGTCATCGTCCATATTTGGTTCTAAGCTGTCATCCCTGTTAGGGAAAGAGAGGACGTTAGTACTATAATCCTTACCCCTGTATTGTTGGTTAAGTAACCTAATCTTTCCATCATCGCAGAAAAGCACGCAAATTTCAAGATTTTTAGCATAACTTTCATTTCCAGTATACGAATCAGATTGATAACCAGTAATTACAGCGGTTTTGCAAACCTCGCTGAGAAATTTGCGCTCAACTTGTGGATACGCTTTCTTAAGCCCACGGTTAAACCTGAAATTCACAATAACATTGAACATGATTTGCTAATACGATGAAAAGATATATTACCTGTTTTTTTTATACACAAACAGGAGATTTATGCTGAAGGAATTTAAAGAGTTTATATCACGCGGCAATGTAATTGATCTGGCCGTGGGTATTATCATCGGTGCGGCTTTCACCGGGGTTGTCAATTCACTGGTGGCTGATGTTATCATGCCGGTGATTGGTGTGCTCACGGGCGGCCTGGATTTCAGTAATATATTTATACCGCTGAAACCTGATGCGCCTGCAATGGATACTCTAAAAGCCGCTAAGGATGCCGGAATTCCAGTACTCAGCCTTGGTGTTTTTATTAATACCATAGTCAATTTCCTGATTGTATCAGCGGCAATATTCGTATTGGTAAAGCAGGTTAACCGCTTTAAGAAAAAAGAAGAAGCTGCTCCAGTAGCGCCAACTGCCAGCGAGGTTTTGCTGAAAGAAATCCGTGATATTCTGAAAAGCAAATAGTTATATACGTTCAGAAAGCCATATGGCGGTTCTGGATGCCTTTTTGATAATAGCAGTGATGGCCGGGTAGAAAGGTGCTTGCTCGGCCTGTCTCTCCAGTGCTATATCACGGTGATGCACTTCATCAGCGCGGAATTTCTCTATTACAGGCTTTAGTTCTGAATTCTCAGGAAGTAACGCCAGTTGATTGCCATAATGTTCATCTATCACCTCTTCAACCGCTGCCGTGCAAGCCATGGCGGTTTCCTTGCCTAGAATGGCGGTTATAGCACCCAAAGCAAAACCTGCCACATTCCATAATGGCATTAATGCGGTTGGTTTTACTTGTCTCTGCTGCAATAACCGTTCAAACTCCTGAAGATGCTCCAGTTCCTGGGTGTACATCCCGTGAATAACCTGTTTTGAGTCCTCATCCCGCACAAAGGCCATCTGCCCTTCGTATATGCGCTTAGCACCGAATTCACCGGCATGATCCACGCGAATTATACGCTCCAGCAGCCTCGCCCCCTCTAAATCACCCGGAAGTCTCATTTCCAGCCTTCTCCATTTTAATGCGTGTGTATAGCGCTACGAACAATCCGATACATAGAAGCAGGTTAAGCTCGGACAAGGAAAGCCCAAGTATGCGAATCGCCGGAACATCACACGGTATCACCGCCGCTTTCAGTATGTGTTGTTTTATGTCATCAAGGCTGGCGGCTGGATCCAGAGTATCAGCAGTGCAGGAACTGGGACCATGCCAGAATTTATGCTCAACCCCCGCATGGTAAAAAGCTGTGCCCATGTTGCAAAGTATAATAAGGCCAGCAATGCGGGATACGGTTATCAGCAGGCTATGCCTGGAGTGCTTCAGCAGCCGGAATAAGAGTATACCGAAATTTGCAGTCAGTAGAATAGTAAGGTAAGTCCAGGCTTCATCCACCCCCTGCCGCAGCAGATAACCCGGTATAAGATAAGCTGCTAGTACCATAACTGTCAGCATAGTTTTAAGCCTGGGGCGATCGAACACCGCTTCGCAGAGTGAAAGCCCAACAACCGCCACGGCATAATGCAGGTAACGCTGGTAAAGGCACAGGTGGCAGGGCTTCAG
>CAYTOJ010000065.1:0-10771 GCA_964439415.1 uncultured Rickettsiales bacterium | reverse complement strand
GGGGGGGGAATGTGTTGGTACTATGGAAAGAAGAAAGATTCCCCCCCCTAGCCCCCTTTGTGCCCGGTGGGGGAAACCGAGAGTTCGTGCCAACACCTGGGGAGTTACTAAAACGCAGTCACAAATTAGGATAAGCTGTTAGAATTACTGCCGAGTGCGGAGCGGGCGCGGGTGCCGTGGAAATATTCCCGCAGCCAGGGGTGGTTATATTCCATCAGGTTGGGCAGAGTGTCTATCACTATGCGTTTGTCCACCAGCGCGGCTGCTTTGTCGCACACGGTGAACAGCGTGTCCAGGTCGTGGGTGATTATAATTATAGTGATATTCAGATTATGGCGAAGGCTCCTGATTAACTCATCAAACGCGGATGCACCTATAGGATCCAGCCCTGCGGTTGGCTCATCAAGAAACAAAATGGGTGGATCCAGTGCCAGCGCCCGCGCCAGAGCCGCACGCTTGATCATGCCGCCGGAAAGCTGGCTGGGTTTTTTATCAGCCGCATCAGGCGGCAGATTCGCCAGTGCTATTTTTACCCGTGCTATCTGCCTGCATAAATCCTCACTTAAGTTAGTGCGCTCACGAAGCGGAGCCATGACGTTCTCCAGTACGCTCAGGCCTGAGAACAAAGCACCGTGTTGAAAAAGAATGCCGAACAATTCGGATGTTCTGCCGATGTCATCATAATCCAGCTTGCGCCCATTGATTATAACAGTGCCGGATGCCGGGTGCTGTAGCCCGGTGATGCTGCGCATCAATACGGATTTACCGCTACCGGAACCACCGATAACGCCGACAATATCACCTTTTAGAATGTCAAAATCGAGGCCATCGTGCACTATCTGCTCACAGAAACGGTTTACCAGGCCGCGTACTGATATGATTGCCTCCTGCTGATTTGCGCTGGCGTTCATATTCCCAGCTTCATAAAGAGTATGGAGAATAAAGCATCCGCCAGCAGTACCATGAAAATGGATTCCACTACCGATGCTGTGGTGAGCCTGCCAACGCTCTCCGCTGATCCTGTGGCTTGCAGCCCCCTCATGCAGCTTATAGTGGCAATCAGGAATGCGAAAACAGGTGCTTTAACCATGCCTACGAAAAAATCGTTCCAGGTGGCGGATTCTTTAAGTTGGGTCAGGTACTGATCCAGGCCGATATTAAGTTGTAGTAGCGATATTACCCCGCCGCCAAGCAGCCCCATTATATCCGCGATGAATGTCAGAATCGGCAGGGCTAATACTAAGGCGATTACGCGGGGCAGCACCAGCGCTTCAAATGGATTAACCCCGATGACCCGCATAGCGTCCACTTCCTGGTTTACCTGCATCACGCCGATTTCAGCGGTAAAGGCACTGCCTGAACGCCCGGCGACCATAATAGCAGTAAGCAGTGTACCCATTTCCCGCAGTACTGATATGCCAACCAGGTTGACCGTGAAAATCTCCGCTCCGAAAGTACGCAACTGGTGCGCACCCTGGTATGCCAGCACCACACTGATGAGAAAGGCAATCATTGCGATAATGGGAATGGAAGATATACCAGCTTCCCCGATATGCCGGGTGATGGATGCAAAGCGCAATTTTCCGGGATGCCGCAAAACGCGCCCGAGTGACACCCCAGTCTCACCGATAAATTCCACCAGTGCTTTAAGCTCGCCTGCCATGCTGAGGCCCCACCGCCCGGCTTGCTCAATAACATTCTCATGCTTTACATTTTGTGGCGGGTTTGATCCGGCCACGGCACCGTTCACCAGACTTAGCAGTGCTGAATGTTCATCAATTAATCCGGTTATGTTTATTGGGCTGTTATTGCTACCGCCTGACTTTAACAGCGTACCCAATAGCACCGCGCCTGCGGTATCAAAGCTTCTTATACTACTGGCATTAATTGCAGAAATACCGACATTCGGTAAACGACTTATAAGTACTGAAATACATTGCGCATTTGACAGATTCCAGTCACCGGATAAGCTGATGATTTGGTCTGACTCAGAATATTCAATAAAACTTTCAGGCATAAAGAGGCATTAGCATTCGTAGACTCTTAAAGCTACGGATTTTCATGCCTGTCTTGCATTCAAATTAAAGGATACTTCCATGTTGTTATAGCTATCAGCCTGATTTAAAGCCTCGTTCCTATCTATCTGGCCGCTTTTGAACAGGCTCAGAAGTGACTGATCAAAAGTATGCATTCCCTGGTCGCCTGACCTCTCAATTATGCTTTTGATTTCTTTATATTTCCCCTCCAGGATTAGTTGATTAATATAGCCCTGATTATGAAGAAATTCAGTTGCCAGGACTTTTTCACCGGATTTAGTGGTGATTAGACGCTGGCATACAACAGCCTTAAGTACTTGGGACAAAACTAATAATATATTGCTGCGGTAATGGATGGGGAAGAAACTGGCAATGCGCTCCAGAGTTTGCGCCGCATCCGCAGCATGAATGGTAATTATGCACAAGTGCCCGGTTTCAGCAAAGTGCAGGGCGTGATCCATGCATTCATAATCCCGCACCTCGCCGATATATACAACATCCGGCCTCTGGCGCAGGGCGTTCTTCAGTGCTGCCCCGTAGGAGGCTGTATCAATGCCAACCTCCCGCTGGCTGATAAGGCATTTTGCAGGTGTGTAGACGAATTCAACCGGGTCTTCCACAGTGATTATATGGCCGCGCCCATGCTGATTGCGGTATTCAATGAGTGATGCGGCGGTAGTGCTTTTGCCGCTGCCGGCCTGGCCTGCGATTACTATCAGCCCACGTGATAACATTGCTAATTTCTGCATATCAGGTGGAAGATTCAATGCATCGAATGTAGGTATTTCGGAGCGAATACGCCGGATAACTGCGCCAATTTTACGCTGCTGCACGAACAGGTTGATTCTGAAGCGTCCAATATCCTTATAATGCAGTGAGCAATTAAGTTCCCGCGTTTTTTTAAATTCATCATTCTGGGAAGGCTGTAGAACGCCTGCAAAAAGCTCGGTGATTTCCTCCTGCTTGAAGATACCAGAGTGTGATGATGATACGCGAAGGTTATCCCCGATTCTAAGCATGGGTGCTGAGTCAGCGCAGAGGTATAAATCGGTGGCATCGCACCCGCACATCTCAGTCAACAGGGTTTTGAGTATGGAGCTTGCCATTAAAAATTGGAGACTATTTTGTTGCCTGGATTTGTTATCTGGCTGGATGTGCTGATTACAGCTTTTGGCTCAATAGCAGGTGGCATTGCTATCGGTGTTACTGGCGGTGTTTGCGTTTCTTTCCCGGGGATGGTGGGGCGGCTGTTGCTGCCTGATTCTTCATCAGATGAGCTTAAAATTGCCTGCCTTGCTTCGTCATGGGAAATGATACCTTTGTCACGCAGGTTATACACAGAATCCTTCATAGTCTGCATTCCAATTTTAACCGAGGTTTGCATGATCGAATAAAGCTGCGGAATCCGGTTCTCACGTATAAGATTCCGCACAGCGGGATTACCCAGCATTATCTCCCACGCTGCGACTCTGCCTGTGCCGTCAGCCCGTTTTAGCAGGCACTGGGCTATAACCGCCTCCAGTGATACTGAAAGCATAGCTCGCACCATATCCTTACTGGTATCGGGAAATACGTCGATTATGCGGTTTATGGTTTTAGGGGCGGCGCTGGTGTGGAGCGTAGCCAGAACCAGATGCCCGGTTTCCGCAGCAGTCAGTGCAAGCTGGATGGTTTCAATATCCCGAAGCTCGCCTACCAGTACTATGTCAGGGTCTTCGCGCAGGGCACTTTTGAGGGCGCGGGCGAATGATTTTGTATTGCTTCCCACCTCCCGCTGATTAATCAGGGAGCGTTTGCTTTTATGTACAAATTCAACCGGATCCTCAATTGTGATAATATGCTTTGAGAAGTTGGAGTTTATATAATCCAGCATTGCGGCCAGGGTAGTGGATTTACCGCTGCCGGTGGGGCCGGTGACAAGAATAATCCCTTTATGAATCTGGCAGAGTTTTTTAAAGAGATCAGGAGTACCGAGTTGTTCAAGTGAATGAATTTCTGTGGCAATACTTCTGAAAACCGCTGCCGCGCCGTTGATGCCGTTAAAAGCGTTTACACGGAAGCGCAAGTTAGCGCCGTAGGTTATGGCAAAATCAATCTCTAAATCTCTTTCATAATCAGCGCGCTGGGCATCCGTCATGATTGAATAGATCAGTTTTTTAACCTGATCATGGGTGAATGGCGGATGTTTGACCTGAATCATATCACCGCTCACCCTCATAATCGGGGGGTTATTAGCGGATAAATGCAAATCCGACGCGCCTGATTTAACGCTTAAGGTAAGCAGATCACCAATTTCCAAAGCCGGACTCTACTTAAGGTTACAAATAGTCTTACCTAATTTGAACCTAAATAGGTTAATCTTTCTTGAATATCGTTAACATTGCCTGGAATACTGGAGCCTTGATGATATAATTCAATTAATTGGCGGTATAGCTCCATGGCTTTGCTTTTGTTTCCAGCTATATCCCATAATACCGCCAGATTATAGATATAATTGACATTATCGGGTGATAAACTTGCAGCTTTACTTAAAGCTTTTATAGCCTCGTTTATATTGCCTTTTTTATAGTGGATCATAGCCATTTGCGCGGCCAGGGCGCTGCTTGAATCATCAAGGCGGGAGAGTGATTCTATATGCGCCAGAGCGGCATCGGCATCTTCCTCGCTGATCAGTACCAGAAAATTATTTATAGCATCCTGATTGCCAGGGTAGATTTCCAGCAACCGCCCGTATATGCGCCGCGCCTGGGCGTTCTGTCCTGATTTCTGATAGGCTGAAGCCAGCCCCAGCAAGCCGGACTGACTGCGCGAATCAATCCGCAAAGCATCCTTATATAAAGCGATAGCTGTTTCAAACTGCTGTGATGTATAAGCGGAATATGCGGCGGTGAGCTTTCTATCTACATCCATCTCGTTTTTATTGACGGATACTTTAATGCCGATGTTGTCCCGAGCCGGATTTTCATAGCCGCTTAACATGCTATCAAAGTCGTCACGTTGAATATTCAGCTTCTGTGAAGCTTCATTCTCTGTCGGTTGTTTTGCCTTGAGATTTCCGCCAATCAGTTCCAGGATTTTTTTACTCTCCGCTGATAAGCCGCCTTTAGTATCATCTGTAAAAGTTTGGATAGCATCCTCTTGTTCCAGAGCATCAGTCTTATTTTTTCTGCTTTTGCGTTTCGCGCTCTCCTTAGCGGTCTGCTTTCTGGCTGGTTTTTCTGCTTGTACAGTTTCTTTTACTAGTGGATTCTCAGGAGTTTCCCTCGTTATAGTTTTAGCCACGGGAACTGACTGCGACTCCTTATGGAGTTGTTCATATAGCGCAGGCACAGTACTGGCCTGCGTGTTTTCAATTTTTACAGACTGCTGTGCATCAGGTGATTGTGGAGCCGTGTTCTCAGGGAGAGCGGATGGCGGCGGTGCAGGGTTGGATATGGGAATCTGTGCCTGCAAGGCGGATGTTGCCTTGTTGATAATAGCATCCAGCGGTTTTGTCTGCACCTGTGTTGGTGCGGGTTGCGCTTCTGCCTGTGGTGGTGTTTTAGAAGCGTCACTTCCGGTAAAAACCGCTCTGGTTTTATTTAGCGCCATTCGGCCTAAATCTTCTAGCAGATAATCGTTGGATAAATTTTCTTTCAGACTTTTCTGTACATTCGCAATCGGCTTATATGGCTGAACAGTTCCGGCATTATCCGCGTTGGCCGTAGCAGGCTGGCTTGTGGCAAAGGGGGAGGGAGACTCATTTGCTAAAGCAGTATGAGACACTAATAATAAAACTAATAATGTTATACGGAACAGTATCATTAATTCATTAAAAGGCCATTCTTACGCTGAAATATCATGGGTGCAATCCTACAGAATCCACGCAGGCAGTCTACACCTATTAATCAGCCTGGTGTGTAACTCATGGCATGGATATTGCTAAGTTGACACTATGCTTAAGTGTTTATTTCTTCGTAACTGCCCAGGTATCGGCACGAACTCTCGGCTTCCCCCACCGCAGGCAAAGGGGGCTAGGGTGGGTAACCTTTCTTCTTATCCTAGAACCAACACATTCCCCCCCCTTAATCCCCCCCCGCTTGCGGTGGGGGAGACAAGCAATGTACATTTACGACAGCATACTACCTGGGGAGTTACATTTCTTCTTTTAATGTTTATATTCCTGCTTCCTGGTGTTGCTGACGCTGGCGAGGGTAAGTTTTTTCCGCTCAACAGAAGCAAGATAGCTGTAAACAACTCAGGCTCTGCCAGGTTTATTTCCTTGAGTAATGTGAAGGTTTCTTCCGCCTCCTACCAGATGCCTCAAAACAGAAGGCTGGGTGATTATATAAAGTCATCCAGGGGTGGTGCTGCTTCAGGTATGAGTGCGCAGACTACCATAAAAAATCCTGTTGATGTGGCAGACATTGATGATGATCTTTTAGATAACGATAATTATCCGGCGGGTGAAAGCAACTTTGCTGATGGTTCAACAGCAATTGCACACGCATGGCCGGTGGCCAAGGTTAAGGGAATGCGCATAAGTTCGCCCTTCGGCTGGCGGGATGACCCCTTTACCGGCAAAAAAGCCTTTCATGCGGGAATTGATATAGCCGCGCCTAAAGGTTCTAAAGTTCTCGCATCGGCGGATGGTGTGGTGGATGGCACTGGTTCCCACCCACGGCTGGGTAAATTCGTGAAGATAGTTCATGCGGATGGAGCTTATAGCTTGTATGGGCACTTGAATTCATGGCTGGTTGATAGCGGCCAGAGGGTTAGTGCAGGTCAGGAGATTGGCGAGATAGGCAGTACTGGCCGCTCTACAGGGGCGCATCTGGATTATTCATTGCGCATAAATTCCAAACCGGTGAACCCGCTACGGTTCATAAAAAAGAATCTGCCGTTTATTCCTGATATATCCTGATTTGCCTTTGCTGCATCGCTCAGCGCAATATGCGCGTCACGTGCAGTAAACCTGCGTGATAAAGCCTCTGGGTCGGTATAGTCCTAGCGATGATAACAAATTGCATGTTTACAAAAACCTTTTTAGCGCAATGGCTTTACCAGAGCCAGATTTGAAGTATCTTTCCAATTCTCTCGCTCGTTTTTCTGTTTCGACTGCCACATACGCTTTCAACGTTACAGGAAGATATTTGCTTGTGGAGATAACCTGCCCACTTTGATGCGAATCGAATCTACGTTTCAAGTCAGGTGTTGATCCCACATACACAGCACCATTACTCATCTCGAGGAAGTAAACATAGAACATAAATTTTCCAGCCCCCCTACGCTCTTCGAGCTTCGGGCTACACTCCTACGCCCAAGTTGCGTTTCCGTGCGTCAGGCCACGATCTCCCTGCGCTAACCTACCTACGCTAAAGCTTCGGCAGGTATGGCTGCGGGAGACAAGAGGAGTGGCCTGCCACCCGAAGCCCGCAGGGCGTAGGGTGGTGGGTCCGGGAGGAGTTGAACCTCCGACCTCACGCTTATCAGGCGTGCGCTCTAACCACCTGAGCTACGAACCCAAACCAATGTTGTACGATATCAGAGTTGGCCTTATTATTGCCATGCGTCACTGAAGTCAAAATAAATTCATGCAAAAAATGCTTATATATCCGCATATACATGTTTTTCCTTAAGTGCGCCTGGGTGGGTGCAGGCTCCCATACGGGCGGAACCTACGGTTTGCGCGTATTTCCATATCGCGCCACTGGCATAATCGGTCTCTCTGGTTTGCCACTGCGCTTTGCGCGCAGCCATTTCACTATCCGTCAGCTCTACGTTCAAAATGCCATTTTCAGCATCTATGGTGATTATGTCCCCATTCTTTATCAAGGCTATTGGCCCCCCGGCTTGCGCTTCCGGCCCCACATGGCCTATGCACATGCCGCGTGTTGCTCCACTGAAACGGCCATCGGTAATCAGTGCCACTTTATCCCCCGTGCCCTGGCCGTACAGGGCAGCGGTTGTGGATAGCATCTCGCGCATTCCCGGCCCCCCTTTAGGCCCTTCATAGCGGATGACTATTATCTCGCCTTCCTTATACTGGCGTTTCTCCACGGCTTTGAAGGCTTCTTCCTCGCAATCGAACACCAGGGCGGAGCCTTTGAACTTCAGGTTTTTCATGCCTGCTACTTTCACAATCGCCCCATCCGGTGCTAAATTTCCCCTTAGTGTTACCACGCCGCCGGTTTTGCTGATGGGATTATCCGCCGGGTGCACTACCTGTTGTTCTGTATTGAATTTTACGCTGCGCAGATTCTCCGCCACTGTTTTGCCCGTGACGGTCAGACAGTCCCCATGCAGGAAGCCGTGATCGAGCAGTGTGCGCATGACCATTTCCACGCCTCCAGCCTCGAACAGGTCTTTAGCGACAAATTTTCCGCCTGGTTTTAAGTCTGCGATATATGGAGTACGCTTGAATATTTCACCAACTTTGAAGAGGTCAAAATCAATACCCGCCTCAGCCGCTATTGCCGGCAGGTGCAGCGCGGCATTGGTGGAACCGCCCGTTGCTGCCACTACCGCTGCGGCATTCTCCAGTGCTTTTAAGGTGACAATATCACGCGGGCGGATTTTCTCTTTTAACAGGTGCATCACCGCTGCGCCGGAATTGTGGGCGAATCTGTCCCGCTCTTCATATGGCGCTGGCGCACCGGATGAGGATGGTAATGCAAGGCCAATTGCCTCGCTTACGCACGCCATGGTGTTGGCTGTGAACTGCCCGCCGCATGAACCTGAGGATGGGCAGGCTACACGCTCCAGCTCCATCAGGTCATTCAGCGAAAACTGGTTGCAGGCGTGTTTGCCCACGGCCTCGAAAACATCCTGCACGGTAACCTCCGCACCTTTGAATTTGCCCGGTAGAATCGAGCCGCCGTACATAAACACGCTGGGGACATTGAGGCGCACCATTGCCATCATCAGGCCGGGCAGGCTTTTATCGCACCCGGCCAGGCCTACAAGAGCATCGTAGCAATGGCCGCGCACGGTAAGTTCGACTGAATCTGCAATAACTTCCCGCGAGACCAGGGATGATTTCATGCCAGCGTGACCCATTGCTATGCCGTCAGTCACGGTAATGGTGACGAATTCCCTGGGTGTTCCACCTGCTTCAATTACCCCTTGTTTGGCTACCTCCGCCTGGCGCTTGAGTGCTATATTGCAGGGAGCAGCCTCGTTCCAGGTGGAAACCACACCCACTAATGGCTGGGAAATTTCCTTCTCAGTAAGCCCCATAGCGTAATAGTAGGAGCGGTGGGGGGCGCGCTCAGCTCCTTCGGTGACGTGGTGGCTGACTAGGTTGGATTTGCCGTAGGTTCTGGTCATAGCGTTATTAAAACTCAATTGTGGGAATTAAAAATACCCAAAAAACTTAATGAGTAACTTCAAGAATGGGAAGGATATATTTTTTTCGCAGCAGCATAAAGGGAAATAGCGGCGGCGGATGAAACATTCAGGCTTTCAACGCCTGCCTGCATGTTTATTTTAAGTAATGCATCGCAGTTCTCGCGGGTGAGGCGGCGCATGCCTGATTCCTCAGCACCCAGAATTATTGCGGTTTTATCAGGAAAATCAAAATCCGATATTTCAGTTTTGCTGTCTGCTGCCAGACCAATAATAAAGAAACCGGATTTTTTCAGCTTTTCCAGCGCATTAGCCAGATTAGAAACCCGCACCAGCGGTAGCATGTCGACCATTCCGGCGGAGCTTTTAACCAGGCTGGCTGTCTGCCCGGGGGAGTGGCGTATGGTGAGTATAATTCCGGCAGCACCGAAAGCGGCGGCATTTCGGATAACCGCCCCTACATTATGCGGGTCAGTCACCTGATCCAGCGCCACAACCAGGGCTTTTCTGCTGGATTCAATGCCGACTAGAAAATCGTTTATATCTACCTCCGCAACGGCATCCGCGAGGGCAGCAATGCCCTGATGCACTGCCCCTGCGGGGAGAAGTTTTGCAATATCGTCCGGCCTGGCAAGTTCTATCATATCAGCGGCCTGCGTGACTTCATTTTTTAATTTAGCCGCTGCATTGGTGGTGGCGATTATTCGGTATATCCTGCGCTGGCCGGATTTTAGAGCCATTGTTACCGGGTGGAAACCGTAAATCCACTGCCCGGATTCTCTGGTGTTTTTTTGCTGGCGGTTTTTCATTGTCTAGAACACAAACTGTTCGCGCACCATACGCTCGCTTAAGGATTCTTCCGGGTCAAACAGAAGTCTGATAGTTATTTCCTTATGCTCGCATACTTCCACTAAAATTACATCCCGTACTTCATGAAAATCAGCAACTGCGCTGACCGGCCTTTTCTCCGGCTCTAAAATCTCGAAGAAAATGCTGGAGCTTGCAGGCAGCAATGCGCCGCGCCAGCGGCGGGGTCGAAATACGCTGATGGGGGTAAGGGCTAAAAGGTCGGAGCCTTGCGGGATAATCGGCCCGTTGGCGGAAAAGTTATAAGCTGTACTTCCGGCGGCGGTGGAGGCCAGGATGCCATCGCAGGTCATTTCATCAATGCGGATTACATGATCCACAATCACGCGGATTTTCGCGGCCTGTCTGGTCTCACGCAATAATGATACTTCATTGATCGCATAACGGGTGATTTTTTTACCCTCAACCGTGCGTACATACATCTTCAAGGGGTGGAGCGTTGAAACATGGGCGTTTTCCATGCGCTCAAACAGATTATCGTCGCGGTAGCGGTTCATGAGAAAGCCGATTGTGCCACAGTTAAGGCCGTAAAACGGAATATT
>CAYTOJ010000064.1:0-11217 GCA_964439415.1 uncultured Rickettsiales bacterium | reverse complement strand
GATCCACGTGACCTATCGTCCCGATATTCGCGTGTGGCTTGCTGCGATCAAATTTTTCCTTGCTCATGGCGTGTCCTGTATCGATTAATTGATTTCAAGTATGCTTTATTTTTGAAATGGTGGAGATAGTCAAATATTTATTTAAAAAATTCCCCCATTTATACTGCTCGCGCTTCCGATGTGTGGATTTTTGTGTAGCGAATTTGCGAGCAGTATGGACGCGCATGGGGATGGCTTGGCGGCCATGCGCAAAAATATAAAAGATATACCTAATCGCACTCTTGAAGTGTGATAGGTATATTATCTATTACTGCCTTGCTGAATATCCTTCAGATTCTCCCACGCTTTGCGGTAATAAACCGGGCTGCTGATAAGCGCCATATTGAGGTAACTTTTCGCCAGCTCGGGATTCTTTGCGAACTTAGCCAGAATGCCTAAATTATTATACACTTCAGCTTCCAGCATATTTTTACGCAGGAGGTTTTCAGCCTTCCCCATATCCCCATTGATTCCGTAAACAGTGGCAAGATTGTTATCAACTTTTTTGCGCTGCGGGGTTCCGTCCTTCAGTGTGGATGCCGCAAGTTCAAGGGATTTTATAGCTCCGACATAATCCTGATTTATCGCCAGTGCCAGGCCGATGTTGTTAAGGATGCTGGCATTGTGCCCGCTGCCTTGCAGTGCTGCGGTAAAGCGCTCCAACCCACCAGGTATATCACCCTTAAGAACGGAGATTATACCAAGGCCATTCTGGGCGCGCCAGCGTTTAGGATCGCGCTGGATGATACTGTTGAAGTCTGTTCCTGCCCCTTCCATATCCCCCTGATTAAGCTTTGCAAGTGCCTTACCTTCCAGAGAGTCCAGGTTGTATGCATCTTTGGCCAGCACTTTATCGTAATACAATATCGCCCCTGCGTAATCGCCTTTAAGGCGGATATTCTCGGCAATGCCGTTATTAAAAATCGGGTTTTCCGGATTTTTATCCAGAAGCTGTTTGTAAACCTGAATGGCTTTATCGTAGGATTGCGCTTCCATAGCGTTTTGCGCCTGCTCCAGCAGTGAGGCCTCCATGCCTTTTATCTCTGGCCCGCGTGATTCGGGTCCTGATACCTGATTAAGGTCAATATCCTTGCTCTTTTTATTCAGCCCCTTCCACATATCGCAGGCGGATAAAGCCAGAGCGCAAACCAAAATAGCGAAAAATCTTTTCAGCATTAAAATACCTGCTTAACTTAATTTGATTACATATAGTAGGAATGAGATAAAATTGAGCAAGTTTATATAATGAGCTATAAACACATACTTGATGCGGCGGCACTTTGTGAGCGCGAATTATCGGATCTGTTCCGGCGGGCTGAGTTTTTTCTGGATTCACAGAATGCTTATGAGCCGCCTTGCAAAGGCAAAACGCTGTTTAATATCTTTCTGGAAAACTCCACCCGCACACGGGCTTCTTTCGAGGTAGCCGGGCAAAGGCTGGGCATGAATGTTGTGAATATAACTGGGGATACTTCTTCAGTCAGGAAGGGTGAATCACTGGTTGATACTGTGCGCACCATCTGTGCCATGGGGGCGGATGTAATCACAATCAGAATCAGGGATGCGGGTGTAATTGCGGCAGCGGCGGCCATTGCCACATGCCCGGTGATAAACGCGGGGGAGGGGGCATACCAGCACCCCACCCAGGCGTTTCTGGATGCCTTCACCATCGCCCGAAGTTTGAAAAGGAATAGACTTCTTTCAAAACTCGCTGCGGTGAGCAAAGTGCGCGGAGCGAGCATCGCAAAAACGCAAATGTACAAAAAAGTACATGCGGATTTGAGAAGCGCAGCGACAAGCAAGTTTGCCAGCGCAGTAGAGTTTGGAGAGAAGTCTAATGATTTTGAAGGCTTAAAGGTAGCAATCTGCGGGGATGTTCTGCACAGCCGGGTGGCGCGTTCCAACATTCAGTTGCTGAATCTGCTGGGGGCGGAAATTATACTGGCGGGGCCGCCATCGCTGATTCCGCGCTGTATCAGCGGGGTAAGCATAGCGGGCAATCTGGAGGATGCTATTGCGGATGCTGATGTAATAATCATGCTGCGTATTCAGAGCGAGCGGATGCAGGCTGGTTTTATCCCCTCTCTCGCTGATTATCATGAGGTATACGGCTTGAAAGAGAAACACCTGGAGATAATAAAACCGGGCGCGCTGATAATGCATCCCGGGCCTGTAAACTGGGGCGTTGAAATGTCCCGCTTCTATGAGGCCAGGCCGGATATTACCATGATAACGCAACAGGTGCAGGCTGGCGTGGCAGTGCGGACAGCGTTGCTGGAGATGCTGTTGTAATGGCATTAGCCCCCAGTGAATTATTGCGCCGCCACGGTATTCAGGCCAGCAAGGGGCTGGGGCAGAATTTCATTCTGGATTTGAATCTCACGCGCAAGATTGTGCGTAACGCGGAGATAAATCCGGGTGACTATGTTATAGAAATTGGCCCTGGTTGTGGCAGCCTGAGTATTCCCATACTGGAAACCGGAGCTTGGCTTACTGTGGTGGAGCTGGACAGAAGAATGTTCCCGCTGCTGGAGGAAATCAAAAGCCATTATCCTAACCTCAATATAATAGAGGGGGATGCGCTGAAGGTTTTACTGCCTTATGATAACCGACCGAAAATTATTTCTAATCTGCCGTATCATATATCCGCCGTGCTGCTGGTTGGCTGGCTGGAGCGTATAGAACAGATAAGCGGACTGACACTGATGTTTCAGAAGGAAATGGCGGATAGAATAATAGCCACGCCGGGCAGCAGAGTTTATGGCAGGCTCTCAGTAATCAGCCAGTGGCGTTGCAAGGTGCGCAAAGTTATGGATCTACCGCCAAAGGCTTTCACGCCGCCGCCAAAAATCAGTTCAACCGTGCTTTCCTTTACTCCGCTACCGGTGCAGGAAGCTCCGGCTTTTGCCAGTATGGAAACCGTGCTTAAACACGCCTTCGGCCAGCGCCGTAAGATGATAAAATCCGCATTTAAAACGCTACTTCCGGATAGCCAGAAAACTCTGGACAGCCTTGGCATAAACCCCACCGCCCGCGCTGAAGATTTAAGCGTAAGTGATTATGTGAAAATCGCTGAGTATTACGAGGGCGCTGTTACCCCAGTTTAGCTTTCAGCAGATCATTCAGCATAGCGGGGTTGATTTTGCCGCCGGTTGCTTTCATCACCTGGCCTACGAAAAAGCCGAACAGTTTTTCCTTGCCGGATTTATACTCAGCCACTTTATCGGCGTTGGCTGATAAAACCCGTTCAATCTCCGCCTCTATCGCTGATGTGTCAGTCACCTGGCGCAGGCCTTTGCTTTCCACTATATGCAGAGCATCATCCCCCGTTTCAAACATAATATCCATTACTTCCTTGGCGATTTTGCCGGATATTGTGTTATCCTCAATCAATGCAACCAGCCCTGCCAGTCTCTTAGGCGTGATGGGTGATTCCATAAGAGATTTGCCGGATTTGTTCAGCCTGCCGTAAAGCTCCGCGATCATCCAGTTGGCGGTTAGTTTAGGGTCGCGGCCTTGACAAGCTGCTTCAAAAAATTCAGCGTTTTCACGCTCCATCACAATCACGCTGGCATCATATGGGCTGAGGCCAAGCTCGCTTATGTAGCGGTTTTTCTTAGCGTCCGGCAGTTCCGGCAGAGTGGCTTTTATTTTTGCGATAAAGTCCGGCTGTAATTGCAGCGGCAGAAGGTCAGGATCGGGGAAGTATCTGTAATCGTGCGCGTCTTCCTTGCTGCGCATGGTGCGCGTCTCCCCTGTGCCGGGGTCGAAGAGCCTGGTTTCCTGGTCAATCCTGCCGCCGCTTTCCAGCACAGCTACCTGGCGTTCTACCTCAAACTCAATTGCCTTGCCCATATAGCGTACTGAATTCAGGTTCTTGATTTCGCACCTGGTTCCAAGCTCACCGCCGGGGCGGCGGACTGAAACGTTAGCATCGCAGCGCAGTTCCCCTTTTTCCATATCCCCCCCACATGCGCCCAGGTATCGCAGTATGGCGCGCAGTTTACGCAGGTATGCGGCTGCTTCCTCGCTGGAGCGTATCTCCGGCTCGCTGACGATTTCCATCAGCGCGATTCCTGCCCGGTTGAGGTCAATATAGGTATACTGCGGACTGTGTTCATGCATACTTTTGCCTGCGTCCTGCTCCAGATGCAAGCGGGTGATGCCGATGTTTTTCACACTGCCATCCGGCAGTTCTATTGCAATCTCGCCTTTGCCAACGATAGGCTCATGATACTGCGATATCTGGTAGCCTGTAGGTAAATCAGGATAGAAATAATTCTTGCGGTCAAATACTGATCTCTCGTTAATCTCAGCGTTTAATCCCAGTCCGGTTTTAACCGCCTGCTCCACGCAGTAGCTGTTGATGACTGGCAGCATTCCGGGAAATCCCGCATCAACTAATGACACCTGACTGTTAGGCTCAGCACCGAATTCAGTGGAAGTGCCGGAGAATAATTTTGAATTAGAGGCTACCTGCGCGTGCACCTCCAGCCCTATTACCACTTCCCACTCACCTGTATTGCCTTGGTATAAACTCATATAGAATTCCCGCTATTATCAATACACGTTTACCTTATAATATTTTTAGGGCTATAGTTTTTGTATGGATGATAACGAAATATCCTTTGATGTGGTGATAGTCGGCGCGGGGGCGGCGGGTTTGTCTGCGGCTATCAGGCTGATGCAGCAGGCGCGTGATGTAAATTTGGATATAACCGTTTGCGTGCTGGAGAAGGGGGCAGCGGTTGGCTCGCACATAATATCCGGCGCGGTGCTGGAGCCACGGGCGTTGAATGAGTTGCTGCCCGACTGGCAATCCATGAATGCGCCGCTGAGGAATCCGGTAACTGAGGATGAGTTTTATTTCCTGACCAGGGATAAATCCCTGCGCCTACCCACACCACCGCAGATGCGAAACAGCGGCAGGGATAACCATATAATCAGCCTGGGGGAATTTTGCATCTGGCTGGCTGGTGTGGCGGAAGGGCTGGGCGTGCAGATATTCCCGGGCTTTGCAGCAGTGGAAGTTTTGTATGATGATAAAGGCCGCGCTATAGGCGTTAAAACGGGTGATATGGGGGTGGCAAAAACGGGGGAGAGGAAACAATCCTTCCAGCCAGGCATGGTGATAAAATCGAAATACCTGCTTATCAGCGAGGGGTGCAGGGGCAGTCTGGCTGGCGATGTGATGGAGAAATTCTCCTTACGCAAAAATGTTTCCCCGCAGACATATGCTCTGGGGATAAAGGAGGTCTGGGAGGTAAATCAGGACAGGCACAAACCGGGTTACTGCGCGCATAGCATAGGCTGGCCGCTGGGCAGTGTTTACGGTGGCTCATTTATATATCACTGGGGGGAGGGGAAGGTATCTATAGGTCTGGTATCAGGCCTGGATTACTCTAACCCATATTTAAACCCGTATGAGGAATTTCAGCGTTTTAAAAGTCACCCTTGGGTTAAGAGCCTGCTTGAAGGCGGGCGGCGCATCTCGTACGGGGCGCGGGCACTTAATGAAGGCGGCTGGCAGGCCATACCGAAACTGGATTTTCCAGGCGGCGCTATTATCGGCTGTAGTGCCGGGTTCCTAAATGTGCCTAAAATCAAGGGCATTCACACGGCTATGAAATCCGGCATGATAGCGGCGGAGCAGGTGATCCTGGCACTGAAGCATCTGCAGGAATCTGAGCAGTTACCTGAGCTTGATGTCACCAATGCGGTGAAATCCTCCTGGATTGGGGAGGAGCTAAAGCGTGAGCGCAACATCCGCCCGGCCTTTGCCAGATGGGGCTTGTGGGGCGGCCTGGCCTACGCCGCAGTTACCACATATTTGTTTAGAGGCCGGGAGCCGTGGACATTTAAACACAAGGCTGATCATACGAGCCTGAAACCTGCGCGTATGATGAAAAAGATAAATTATCCCCCGCATGACAGGAAGCTTAGTTTCAGCATCACGGAATCGCTATACCTGTCAGGCACAAACCATGAAGAAGATCAGCCGTGTCATTTAATACTCAAAAATCCGGCAATGGCGGTGGATTATAACCTGGCAGAATTTGACGCGCCTGAGCAGCGTTACTGCCCTGCCGGGGTGTACGAGATAAGGCATGAAGGGGGAGTACCCAGATTACAGATTAATGCGCAGAACTGCCTGCACTGCAAAACCTGCGATATCAAAGACCCCACAAACAATATTAAATGGATTCCGCCTGAGGGCAGCGGCGGCCCTGCTTATGTTAATATGTGATATACCTCTCGCACTTCAAGAGTGCGATAGGTATATCTTTTATATGTTTGCGCATGGCCGCCCCACCAACCCCATGCGCGTCTATACTGCTCGCCATTTAACTGAATAAAATCCACACTCTCCATACGCGAGCAGTATATTACTTATTTAATCATCCTGTAACATAAAAAACGTAAAATGTTTTAATAAGTTAATTTTATAAGCAGGCCAGCCAGTTGAAGCCGGAGCTACAGGAAACAGAAGAGCAGCAGCAAGGGGCGCTTGATAATCTCGCCTCAATGGCCGGGATGCAGAATGTTATTACCGAGCAGATGCAAGGCCAGATGCAGGCGGTTAAAGGCCTTATCCCGAAAACCTGGGCTGGCTGGCTTACCCTCCCCGTGCGCCTGCCCACCTTAATTACGTATGCTTCAGAGCGTAGCCAGATTGCGCGTATGATCTTTGGGCTGCCAAAACTGGTAGGGCTGCCCGGTATTGATACTTTTGCCAGCCGAATGATTGATTTCATGGCGGTTAAGGGTTCAGAGAATCTCGGGAACATACTGCAAATAGCCGGGGATACCGTATATAATTCCACCGGGTATGAAGTGCCGCTGGATACATTAAAGCTGGATGCGCCGCTGCTTAGAAAGCTAATCGAGGGATTCGGTTTTGCGGGAAACATCAATGAACTGGGTAAGGGGTTAAGCCGTGCGCTTGAGCAGCAGTTTGACCTAAGCACCGCCGGGCTTTGCGAGAATAAAGTAACGGCTGAAAAAGTTCACGAGATTAAAAAAGTTGTATTCCAGAAGCTTAACGGCGCGCTTTCATCCCGCTGGGCACCAGCTATTTTTATGGGTCTGTCCGCTGTTAACATACTGGAAAAACACATCCGCAAAACCTCGCCTGAGCTTGGCTGGTTGCTGGAGCGCGGGCGGATAGTATTAGATGTAGTTCCCGGTGGTGACAAATATGAAATCGAGAGGCTTAAAAAGGACGGAATAAGCAGCGCTACTGAAACCAATGCCATTTTTACCAACTTCTTTGCCAATGAGGATGGTGTAAAAAGCCGCTCTGAATTCCTGCGTGCATACAAGGACTTCAGCGTTGTAGAAGCAATCAAGGTCGGCATGATCGCCAAAGGAATTGAGGAGAGCGATAATATAGTTAGTGCCGGGGACAACGCAGTGGAAATCCCGCAAAGCCACACCAATATGGCGATTGTGTTATCAGAATTTGCGGAAAGGCTGTTTCAGGGGTTGGATTACAGCAAATTCGGCAAACGCAAGGAAAAGGAAATACAGCTTTTTGAGAATAGGTATGTTGATGGCCTGATGGGGCAGATTGCGCAAATCTCACGAGGAGATCGTGAACTTTTAAACGTAGTCGCTGGCTTTGTTGAAAACAGCAGGCTCAGTACAAACCTGAAAACTCAAATACTGGAGCGGATTGAAAATTCGCAAAAACAGAAAACTACTCATCATAACGCTAATACTGATGCCGTAGACTTGGCCGAACAAGCCCTGGCAGATATCAGTGCCGCCAATAAGAAGGGCGGAGAGGAGCAGACAAGAAAACAGGAGATAAACTCACCGGAGCATTTAATAACAGCCCTCAGCCGTTTAAAAGTGCCGGGTAGCAGCACCTTAAAAGCGTTCATAAGTAATGTCACCAATGCTGATGCCAGAGAATTCGGGGAGTTTCTTAAGGAAATCGCCGTCAGCGCCGAGGTTCATCAGGGCGAGCCTAAACAAATGGCGACAAGGCAACTACAGCTACTGCACAGCTATATGGAGTTGATTCAGGAAAAAGACATTCTCAGCCAGCAGAAGCTGGAAGCGGTGTTTATGGGTAGCTTCGCCGATAAATGGGCCTGCCCCGAATTGAAGGATGCTATAACGGCAGCAGGTTATATGAATAGCGGCAACTGGAAGCAGGATGTTATAGCAGTTACCAGCGATAAGTTAGTCTCACTAGGGGCAAGCCCGGTAGTGGGCGGGGCTTCCATCTTCAGCCGGGGCGTCTCAATCCATGACCCAAGCCCATCCAACTTCAGAAACTGATAACGTCAATTCTTGAACTGCGTGGAGTATATTCACCAGCTTTAAAGCGTGCTGTAAAGAATCCATCCACTCCGCCGTGTTGCTCTAAATGCCAGGGCAGTGCCCGTATATAGCCGTGGGGGGAGATTATATTATCCATTCCGCCGACTTCATCAGGACTGATCGGTATTAACCGCATACTGTTATAACGTGTTGTTATGTAGTTTGCCACGTCCTCCCCCTCAGCCTTGAAGATGGAGCAGGTGGAATATATTAAATCCCCCCCGCTTTTCAGCATCGCTACGGCTGCGTCAACCAGTTCCCGTTGCACTTTGCTTAGTTCTTCAGCATCCCTGCCGGATTTTGTGAACGCCAGATCCGGCTTTGTGCGGATGAGTCCCGAAGATGTGCAGGGTGCATCCAGAAGCACGGCGCAAGGGGCGGTAGCTGGCCGCCAGATTCGCGCATCCGCTATTACCACTTCAACATTATCCAGCCGCAGGCGCTTGATGTTTTCGTTCAGGCGCTCCGCCCTTTTAGTGCTTTTCTCAACCGCTATAACTTTTTTATACCGCATAGCCAGTTGCGCGGTTTTGCCACCGGGAGCCGCGCATAAATCAACTGCCAGATTGCCGCCTTCAAGCAGCTTTACCGGAAGGGAGGCGGCAATGTTCTGCACCCACCAATGGCCTTCAATAAAGCCGGGCAGGGTGGTCAGCCCTTTTACTCCATAAAGCCGTACCGTATTTGTGGGCAGTACTATCCCTTCAAGAGTATCCGCCCAAAATTGCGGATTTTCTTTACAAGTAATATCAATATATTCAGTGGTGGAGTTTAAGGATTCCTCCATCATTGCCACTGCCGATGAGCCATAATCGCGGACAATAATTTCCTTAATCCAATCGGGAAGGCGGCTTGGTAGAGTGGTTTCTGATAATACAGTTTCAGAGATTTTTCGCAGTACAGCATTTATGAAACCGGTCTGATAACGCGCACCGTGCCTGGATATGGCAACATATGAATCAACCACGCCATAAGCCTGTTGATCCATGAACTTCATTTCCGCAACGGCGCAACGCAGTATTGACTTGGCGTACTGTTCTTTAGCTCTAAGGCCGTGGCTTGCAGATTGCGCAATTAAAGTATCAATAATGGTAATATTTTTCAGCGCGGTTGTTATCACGCGCCTTGCATATTGTGGTGCGTTGTGCAAGCTATCTGCACTTCGTTTTCCTTGCGTAATTTCAATTAAGGCTGTTACAGCGTAAACTCTGGCTTTATTATCAGGTAAATCATTCATGGAATCCAGCATTAAGCAAAAAGAATCGGGCGGGGAAGAAAAATCGCCGCCGGAGGCAGAAAACAACGAAAAAGAGATTGGTGGGCCACCCGGATTAGAACCAACCCGCTACGGCGACTGGCAGTATAAAGGCCGGGTAACGGATTTTTAGGTTATACCGCTGGCAAATGAAGAGTTGTTTAATGAATGAGTTTCTGCGGTATTTTTTTTATTTGTTGAGGGGGGCGCACCCCCCGGCCAAAGGCCTCCCCCCTGTGCGCCGGCGCAGGTCGCTACGCTCCAAAAAAGAAATTCATAAGGAGTGTAAAATCCACAAATGACAAAGATCAAAACATCATATATTTGCCAGAGTTGCGGGGCGGTTTACCCCAAGTGGGCGGGCAAGTGCGATGCCTGCGGTGTGTGGGACAGTATAGCGGAAGAAAGTATACAGCCTGTTGCTATACAAGGCCGGAAAATCAGACAGGCGAAAATGGAGCTTCACTCACTGCAAAGTGAGGAGGGGGAACGCCCGCGCATATCTAGCGGCATGGAGGAGCTTGACCGCCTGTTGGGCGGCGGATTTGTGGAGGGCAGCGCCATTTTAATCGGCGGTGAACCTGGCATAGGAAAATCCACCCTGCTGCTGCAAGTGGCGGCCGGGGTGTGCAAAGCCGGGGGCAGCGCGGCTTATATCAGCGGGGAGGAATCACCAGCTCAAGTTAAACTCAGAGCCAGGCGGCTGGGGGTGGAGAAAGAAAGGGTGATGCTTGGTGTCTCTACTTCACTGGCTGAGATACTATCAGTCATCAACAGCAGCGACCGCCCTGATCTGTTAGTGGTGGATTCCATCCAGACCATGTATTTCGAGGCGATAGAATCCGCGCCCGGAACGGTCACGCAGGTGCGAGCCTGCGCGCATGAACTAATCAGTGCCTGCAAGCGGCGCGGGGTGATTCTGATTATCGTGGGGCATGTCACTAAGGATGGGCAGATAGCAGGCCCACGGGTGCTTGAGCATATGGTGGATTCAGTGCTGTATTTTGAAGGTGAGCGCGGCGGCCAGTACCGCATTGTGCGCGCTGTGAAAAACCGTTTCGGCGGCACTGATGAAATCGGTGTAATGGAAATGACAGAAAAAGGCCTGGCGGAAGTTACCAATCCGTCATCCCTGTTTCTCGGGCAGCGGGATTCCGGTGTTAGCGGCGTATCGGTATTCGCGGCTATGGAAGGCTCTCGCGCATTAATGGTGGAGATACAGGCACTGGTTGCGCCTTCCTTCCTGGCTACACCGCGCCGGGCGGTGGTGGGTTTTGAATCTAACCGCCTCGCCATGATACTGGCTGTATTGGAGGCCAGGTGCGGCATTCAGCTTTCAGCGTTCGAGGTTTATGTAAGTGCCGCAGGTGGATTTAAAGCTTCCGAGCCTGCGGCTGATTTGCCGGTAGCGGCGGCGATTATCTCCGCATTAGCGGGGGAGGCACTGCCAACAGGCGCGGTATATTTTGGTGAAATTGGCTTATCGGGCGAGGTCAGGCGCGTTGGCAAAACGGATCAACGGATTAAGGAGGCTGGCAAATTAGGCTTTAAAGCAGCGGTTGGGCCATCGTTGGCAGAGCAGTCAGCGGCAA
>CAYTOJ010000063.1:0-11271 GCA_964439415.1 uncultured Rickettsiales bacterium | reverse complement strand
AGTTTGCATTCCGAATTGACATAATGGATAATGAGGTTTCTACTGAGGCAGTAAAATAAAATGGGGACATACATATGGGAATGATAGTTGATTTTCTTAAGAACGCCGGGGAGAAGTTAGGGCTGAACCTGGGCGATGATAAGGCTGGAGACGCCGTTAAGCAGAGCATTGATAAACATAATCTTGGTGTGGACAATCTCGATGTTAAGATAGATGGCGACAAAGTAGTTGTATCCGGCAATGCAGCATCAATAGAGTCTATGGAGAAAGCGATTCTAGCGGCAGGTAATATTGAAGGTGTTGCAAAGGTGGAGTCTAATATTGTTGCCGCATCTCAAAACTCTGAGGCGGAGCAGGCAAAGTTCTACACGGTAAAATCTGGCGATACCCTTTCCAAAATCGCCAGGGAATTTTACGGCAATGCTAACCTTTACAATGAGATTTTTGAGGCAAACAAGCCTATGCTCACCCACCCCGACAAAATCTACCCTGGCCAGAATCTGCGTATTCCTGCTGACAAACAGAAAGCCGCTGCATAAGATGGAATTTTCTTGCGGCCATTGGTGAGCGCACACTGCCAATGGCCGCAATAAATACTCAAAATACCGCTGAAATGCTATCATTCACACTCTTCAGACGATAAGGGGGTATAAAAATGAACTTTTATCAGCCCTGTCTGGCGCAGTGCCTGTCTGCGTTTTACCTCTTCCAGTCATTTGAATTATTCCGCCGCATTGCCAACAATCCAATTGTTTCCTGTATCAATGTAGTTGCTGCTACCTCGTTTATTTGTTTCCAGCGTGTTTCTTCTTCCAATAAATCTGTAACTTCAATTTTTAACATGTGACGGTGTAAAGGATTATCCCAATCTACCGTTCCAGCTTCTGCTGCTGCTTTAACATCTTGTGTAAATTGCAGCATTTTGTCATAACCGCTGTGACATCCTTTATACTGGCGAGCATTATTAATACCTGCGACTATTTTCGTAGCCCAGACATTTTTGGGGTCTTCAGGCTGTATGGCTCTGTTACCTGATAACTTAAGTACATCATTTATTACGGGATATGCCTCTTCTCTTATTTCATGCTCCTTATCATCAGAAAAGAAATCATGTACAAATCGCTGAACAAGGGACGGCAGTTGTGCACGGGTATTCGCTTCATCCAGTATTGATTCAATTAATGTACTGACTTTATCGTCCGGTGCATTATCGTCCTTTGCTAGAATGTTCCATATTTCTCTAAACTTTTTTAGGTGATCATCTGTTATATAGAAAAAATTTCTTTGGTCATGTCCATCTACTACAATTAATGTACGTTCTGCATCAGTTGGATCATGGCGACCTGGCTTTGTTGTATCAGTTAAGTTGTTAAGAACTTTAACTACTTGCTGAACTATATTTTGTAACTCTTTCCTATTCATGGGCATACCTTCTCTAAGGGTATGGTTATTACAAAATAAAAATCAGTATAAAAGTTAAACTATTATTAAAAACACTCTACGCTATTACAGCGTGATCCAGCATCATTAAGGTGATTCTGTTCCTTTGTTCAGCGGGTACTTCGGTTTTACGCATGTACCAGTCGTAAATATCATTATCGGCCTGGGATAATAAAACCTCGAGATCATTCAGATCGTTATCGTTAAAACTTGCGATGTTGTGCTCCACAAAGCCGCCGACTATAAGGTCAGCTTCTTTAAAACCGCGCCGTGTGGCACGAAACAATAACTTGCGCCTGCGCTCATCCAATATTTCCATTACTCACAACGCCCCTTTGGTGGATGGAATAATGCCGCTCTGGCCTGGATCCATGGTAACTGCGCCTCTGATAGCCCGCGCCAGCCCCTTGAAACAGGATTCTATAATATGGTGATTATTATCCCCGTACAGATTTTCAACATGCACACAAGCCCCCGCGTTCTGGGCGAATGCCTGGAACCATTCTTTAAAAAGTTCGGTATCCATCTCCCCCAGTTTTGGCCTGGTGAAGTTAACGTGCCAGATTAGATATGGGCGGTTGGATAAATCTACAGCTACGCGGCTTAACGTTTCATCCATGGGGATATATGCATGACCGTAGCGGATAATTCCTGCCCGCGTCCCCAAAGCCTGCGATACCGCCTGTCCTATCGCAATGCCAACATCCTCAGTGATATGATGATAATCAATATGAATATCGCCGGAGGCTTCCAGATTCAAGTCAATCAGGCTATGGCGGCTTAACTGCTCCAGCATATGGTCAAGAAAGCCAACGCCAGTATGCACTGAATAGACACCTGAGCCATCAAGATTCACTTTTGCCTTCACGGATGTTTCCCTGGTTATCCGCTCAACCTCACCTACCCTTGCCTGCTCTGCCACTTATGTCTTTCCCGCTATATCTATCGCACTTTAAGAGTGCGATAGATATATCGTTTTATGTTTTGCGCATGGCCGCCAATCCAGCCCCATGCGCTTATATACTGCTCGCGAGTTAACTGCAAAAAATATGCACTCTTCATACGCGAGCAGTATATTGACTTAATTCAACAAAATCCTGCAATGCACTTCATTGCCGCAGCCAACATAATCCAGAGCACTGAAACTTATCAAGCGGGATAATGCAATGCCCCTGCCGTTGCTATGGGTTGCGCGCTCCGGCGAAATTTCCATATAATCATGCCACTTAAAGCCCTGGCCTTCATCCCGTATTACCAGAGCAATATCTTTATCGCCACGGGTATATTTAATATGAACTTTTTTATTAGCATTTTCAGGTAGATACTGCCTGCGTTTTACTTCCTCCAGCCAACTGCCATTGTTATTCAGCGCTGTTTTTTCATCGTAAGTAATGCCTAGATTTCCATGTTCAAGCGCATTGATCAGCATTTGCGCTATACCAAAAACGGCATCTTCCGGCCTTGGAGAGAACTGCGCTAAAAATGTGGCCAGAGGATCAACTTCCTCGATTTTACTCAGCTCAAAATGACAATCCTTAACCAGGTTCAGCTTGCTTTTAAAAACCTGCGCATCCTCCCGCAGGCGTGTATGTTGCCTGAATTCAGTGATAGCTGCCTGCACTATGGAGAGCATCATCTCCTTCTCATAGGGCTTGGTGAGGTAATAATACACCCCCGCCTCAATGCCCTGCACAACCTGCTCTTTCTGTGCGGCTGCCGTTTGCATTATAACCGGAATATTGCTGACATTTTCATCCTGCTTGAATTTTTTCATGAATTCCATGCCATCCATATTCGGCATCATACGGTCAAGCAGAATAACCTTCAAACCATCCAGGTGTTTATGCAATTGCTCCCACCCATCAATGCCATCCTCCGCGGTTATGACTGTATATCCGGAATCCTCAAGATCCAGCTTGAGTGCGCGCAGATTATGAGGTTCGTCATCAATAACCAGAATATCAGGCTTATTCATTATTACACCTCATGTGAAAATGGTTGAACAAGTGGAAGGATGATGTTGAAAGAGCATCCTCCCCCTGGATTATTATATGCCCATATGCGGCCATCGTGCGCCTCTACTATTTCCTTGCAGATAGCCAGCCCCAGACCCGTACCGCCTGCACCGGTTTTTGTAGTGCTGCTTTGAATAAATTTATCAAAGACTGACTCCAATTCATTTTCAGGAATGCCAATTCCATCATCGGATAATGTAAACAGGAAAATCGGCGATTCATCATCGCTTGCGCCATATCGAATCTTCAGCCCCTTGCCTTTCGGCGTGAACTTTATGGAATTTGATAAAAGATTAATCAGCACCTGGGACATTTTATCCTGATCGCATACAACCATTGGTAAGTCAGCCCTGGTTTCTATGTCAAGCTTAAGCTCTTTTTCATCCAGCAGACTTTGCACCTGTCTGACACAGGACTTTACCAATTCAGACGAGTTCACCGCAGACAGGTTATAAATAGCCGTGCCGGATTCAAGCTTGGAAAGGTCAAGCAGGTTGTTAATAAGGCGTAGCAGTCTCTCACCACTACTTTTTATCAGTTCCAGATTTTCCTTATGCTCATCCCCCGTCCATCGGGTTATGCGCTCAATTCCCTGCCTTGAGAAGGTAATTATTGCATGCATGGGCGTGCGCAACTCATGCGACATGTTAGACAAAAACAGGCTTTTAGCCTCAGATGCCTGACGCGCCTCAATGATTCTGCATTCCAGTTCGCCGTATAATCTGTCCAGATCCTCCATCATGGTATTAAACTGCTGCCCCAATTGGCCTATTTCATTCTGCGCCAGAAGTTCAGGATCATCTATTTTTCTCAACCCCATTTTTACCAGTTTCATAGACTCACCCAGTTTTGTGAGCGGCTTGAATACTATCTGCAATGAAATTATGCCCAGAGCCACCAGGCTGGTAATCAGCCCCAGAACCAGGGCTACAAGGATTTTTTGCTGCTCTTTAACATCTGTAATAATAAAACTCTGATCATTGCAAACTTCCAGGATTCCCAGAACATCCACTGCGGATTCATTATTTGGGTTTTTAAAATCCACATTCTTCTTTAAGTACTCTTTTGATTGTTTGTGCGGATCACTTTTAGAATTTGATGGGTCACTCCATTTATATGAAACAAACACCTGGCCTTGTTTATCGTATATCCTGCCGCCACAGAATCCCCTGATATGCTCCATTGCCTTCAGGTAATCCAGCGCCGCTTTATCGTCGAAGTTCCAGAGCGCTATGCCAAGCGCATTAGCAGTGATCTCAAGCGCAGAATCGTAAGTATTGCGATGCCCCTGCAGTGTGGATTCAGCCTGCCTGCTTATAAATAAATATCCTGATGGACCAATCACACACAGCGAGAGAACCGCCATGCACAGCACCGTTCTGTAACGAAGGGACTTATACCAATGTACCGCCAGAGGCATCAGTTCTTCCAATCCTGCAGGCCGTAGGATTTTAATATTGCGGTAAGCTCTCCGCTTTCCCTCATTTTTATCATTTCCTGACTGAGAATGTCAGCGTAACGCTGAGAGTCCTTTATCACAGGTGAGAAAGCTATGTATAAATTATCCTCAATTGATGCTTCAACAGAACCTGCAAAATCCAACGTTTCCTTTAATCCCGGCTGCTCATGCATTTTGTAAGTCATTACTGCTTCGGCCTCCACTATTGCGCCAACGCGCCCGGCTAACAGCTTTTTAATATTGGCATCCAACGCATTGTCCCCTGATGCCAACTGAATACGTTTCATGTTATTCTGATTCGCTTTTATGTATTCATCCAGCGTAGTGCCATATGCATAATCCCTGATTAATCCCAGCGATACTGAATCAAGGGACTTTATGCCGCTATAGCGCCAGTTACTGCCTTTCTTAACGTAAAACGCATTACGCATAAAAGCTTGCTCTATGGAGGGAAAAATAAAATCCGGGGCATCATTTCGAGATGCACCAATTATAGCGTTATGCTTACCTTCAGAAGTTTCTTTAATTGCCCTTGGCCACGGCAATATCTGGTATTCCACTTTTATGTCATGTTTTGCAAAGGCTTTGCGAGCCACCTCCACAATATATCCGGGATTCGCCGATTCAGGCTCACAGTTGTAGGGACACCAGCTATCAGCCGCCATGGTAATGGTTTCTGCATGAGCCGCGGATGCCATAACCCAAACAACCATAATAAAGGATATTAAATAGCGCATGTTACAGATAATCCTTTTTAAACAGGGGTATTATCTCAATTTTTGATAAATAATTGGTAAATAGCACAACTGCAGGATTGGAGCGGGTGATGGGAATCGAACCCACATAACCAGCTTGGAAGGCTGGGGCTTTACCACTAAGCTACACCCGCAAAGTAAAGTCCACAGGGTTTATATGATTGGATACCGCTGAAGGTCAAGAAAAACTCCACACAGCGAAAATCAATGCCCAACCGAAGTGCTTGATGATTCGGTATTATTATCGGGACTTTTTCTGCTGGCCTCCAGAAAAATGCCGGACACTGGAACAGCCTTAACAGGAGAGCTTCTTTCATCCTCCAGCCAGTTTGTTATCTCAGAAATGGTAATAGGGTATGGCCTTGCTACAGCTATTGCATAACCTTGATTTTTCGCAATTTTCACTAATTCATCCAGCTTATTCTGAATTGCCTGCTTATCAAGCTTGTCATCCAGAATTACATCAGCCTGAATCATGCCACTGTGTAGGCTGCTGCGCGCTGAGAAAGACTTAGGCGAACCCACTACCATGTTCATCTCCATTCCCGCTAGTGCACCAATAACTGAATCAGCGTGTTCAAGGGAATCCGAAAAAGCATCGTCTATAGAAAAGAATACCATTCTAACATCAGGCATACGCTCTAAAA
Organism: uncultured Rickettsiales bacterium; assembly: GCA_964439415.1. GTDB lineage: Bacteria > Pseudomonadota > Alphaproteobacteria > Rickettsiales > CAZAGG01 > CAYTOJ01. The sequence continues at coordinate 4,955 of CAYTOJ010000063.1, read as the reverse complement.
TCACCTGCAACCTTTTCAGATTTTCCTTAAGGTCATTGCTTTTCAACATGGAGAGTTTGCCTGCATTGGAAATCGGATAATTTCCCGGCTGCACCGGAATTTCAGCTATATATTCGCGCCCACTCGCTTCTGAGCCGGATACTATCCTGGAAATAAACGAAGAATACGGCGATACTGCGAAGCTGATTGCATCAGGGGTTTTGAGCGCCATCTCAGTAGCACTTCTGCTGATACCTATCCCACTTAGTATAATCGCAACCTTTGGCTTGATAACCGACTTATCAGCCTGCTCGCTTGGTTGAACCGCCTCCTCAGTCTTATTATTATTTGCAGAATGCTGCGCTGCATTTTCAATTTTCTCTGCCACACCCATCAGTGAGACTGGTTTTACTGCCATAAACTCATCAGTTAAAGCATCATAATACACTATCCTGCTGCTTTTAAAAGCAGAGTCCGATAATCTCTCACCACTTGAGAATACCGCACTGATAACTGATATGTTAAGTGCCAGTAAAATTATAACAGCAGTAAGTGCAATGGCCTGCTTCGATACGAACAGTGCTTTAAAGCGCTGCGCGTCGAAAAATTTATTGCCTGGCTTCCTGCTGTTTTTCTTTATCGGCATAACCGCGCACTATCTCTATGGCTTAGCCGGATTTACCGCCTTATCTTTTACTACAATCAGCGATATTCCCCTGATTAAATCAAGTGCCCGCGTCAATTGAAAATCCTTATCACTGGCTATTTCACCTGGCTTTAGTGCTCTTTTCTGGTCTTTATCCTTAGTCTGAATTGCCCCAAGTTTGATTTTACTTTTGTCCGATTCATTCTCGCTAACTGGTTCAGGATTATTTACTTCCTCCTTATCCCCGGTTTTATCCTTCTCCTGATCATTTTTAAGCCGCCCGCGTAAATCCGCTTCATGCCTCTCTGCGGCAGGTTTCAGAGGCTCAATTTTCGCCTGATCTACTTCAATATCCGGTGTTATTCCCTTAGCCTGAATAGAGTTGCCTGAAGGGGTGTAATAACGGGCAGTGGTTAGCCTGATAGCTCCGTGATCCGGTATGGGTATCACTGTCTGCACGGAACCCTTACCGAATGATTTATTACCCATAACAATAGCGCGTTTATGATCCTGCAATGCTCCGGCGACAATTTCAGAAGCTGATGCGGAACCTGCATTTATAAGCACAACTACCGGTAGCCCGGCAAGAAGATCGCCCTCGTGCGAGTTAAACCTCTTGATGCTGTCTGAAGAACGCCCACGTGTAGAAACAACCTCCCCTTTATCCAGAAAAGCATCAGATACGGCTACCGCCTGCTCCAGCAAACCACCTGGATTATTGCGCAAGTCAAGTACCAGCCCCTTCATGCCGGGAGATTGTTTTCTCAAGTCTTTAAGTGCCTGCTGCAACCCTGTAAATGTATTCTCATTGAACTGAGTGATTCTGAGATACCCAACATCACCTTCCATACGCGAGCGGACAGATTCAATTTTTATTATAGCACGTGCTATGCGAAATTCCAGCGGTTCAGTTGCTCCTTCACGCAGCACCGTAACTTTCACGGAAGTTCCTATAGGCCCGCGAAGTTTCTCAACTGCCTCAGGCAGCGTCAGCCCCATCACCTGCTCGCCATTAATCTGACTTATAAAGTCCCCCGCAAGAATCCCGGCCTTATATGCAGGGGTGTCATCTATTGGCGATACTACTTTTACAAGCCCATTTTCCATGGTGACTTCAATACCAAGGCCACCGAACTCGCCTTTGGTTTGCACCTGCATGTCCTCGAAAGCCTTTTCATTCATATAACTGGAATGCGGGTCAAGTGCAGTAAGCATCCCATTCACTGCGCTCTCCACCAGTTGTTTATCCTGTACCTCCTCAACATAGTCGGATCGCACGCGTTCAAACACATCACCAAAAAGGTTCAGAAGCTCAAATGTTTCCTCATCCTTATTACGCGAATCCTGCGCTGCTGCCTTTATTGCCGCCTCTTTAGCCTCCAGTGAACCTGTGCCGATACAAAGGGTTGCAACACTGAAGCAGACTACAAATATAGATACTTTTTTCGCTATCACAATACTACCTGCTGGATACGTTGGATTTAAAAAGGGAGGAAGGATCAACCGATTTATTGTTACGCCTGACCTCAAAATATAGCTCGTTATCAGAATCTTTTGAATTACCCATCACACCTAGTGGCATACCTTGAACAACTTTCTCACCAGGCGATACGCTTATCTTACTAAGCCCGGACAATAAGGTATGATAACCGCCATGATTCCTGATAATCAATATTTTTCCATAGCCCATGAATTTACCTGTAAAAGCAACCTCCCCTGGCAGTGGCGCTGTCACTTCAGCATTATCTCTGGTGCTGATACGTATACCTTTACTGGTAGAATTTGCATCAAGCTTATCCCCATAACGGGTGATTACTTTACCCGAAGCGGGCAGCCGGAATGGAAAATCTGCAAGATTAGCAAGCTCTTTCTTACTTGCCTCCTTACTTTCCTTGCCGTCCCGCCCGACCTTCTTCGCCACTTCTTTCTTTTTCTGCTCTTCCAGCTTAGCAATAAGCTCTTTTATACTCTGGGATTTGCGGGACAAATCATCCACCAGTTCCCTTGTTTTATTCAGTTCATCACGGTATTTAGCCAGCTCCTTCTGGCGCTGCTTCAGCTTTGCATCCATCTCCAGGCGTGAGTTCCCCAGCTTCTTCTTCTCATCCTCAAGACCAAGCCTCTTTTCCTCAATCTCTACAGTCAGCCCGCGTATCTCCTCAATCTCATTTTTTATGGAGTCAGACTGATACCTGAGTTCTGAAGTCACAGAGTGCAACGCGGAGGATGCAATAAAGGAGTCACCCGCATCCCCAGGAATCACAAAGGCCGCAGCCACGGGCTTGCTGCTAATGCGCGCCATTGCGCCTATGGATTTTGAAATATCTTCCGAGTGAATCTGTAGCTGCTTTTCCTTATCAGCTTTTTTATTTTTCATCTGATTCAATTCATCCTCAAGGAAAGTCAACCTTTCTTCACGCTCCCTTATTTTAGCAGCCAAGGTTATCATTTCCTTCTGCAGGGAAGTCACTTCCTTATTCAGATTAAGCGCTTTTATATCCAATTCAGTCGACTTTTTTCGCGCCTGTTCAAGGTTCTCCTCCACGCCGCGTAAATCCGCAGGCCTGTCCGAACCCTCCAACTCCTCGGCATACACTGATGACACCCGGCAAAAGTTTGCCATTAGCGTAAAAAAAACTATCGCACTGCACTTAAAAAGCTTTTTTAAAATAGCAAAACTCCAAAGAATTAAACATGTTTTTTAGTAAAGCATTTATTGCTGCTTGAACAGGTATTGCCCTGAATTTTCCACAAATTGTAGTTTTAATGCAGAACTTATTATTTTACGGTTGATATTAATGTGTTTTTAATTTTTATGTCACGTTATACTGCTCACGTTTCCGATGTATGGATTTTTTGCAGTAACTTCGCGAGCAGTATAGACGCGCATGGGGCTGGATTGGCGGCCATGCGCAAAATATAAAAGATATACCTACCGCACTCATTGAAGTGCGATAGGTATATCAGTTTAACAGTAGCCGGGTTTCTGCTTTGAGAAAAAGCATATCAGTTGCACATGCACTACTACCTCTAAGGTACTACTATCAGAGGTTATCTCTATTCTTTTTTGTCCTATTTTCAGTAGTCATACTAGGCTTGGCCGTAACTAACAACGGCGGCTTACCTGCTGTAAAGCGTTTATTTGCTGACATGGCAACTCCTGTAATGTCATTTTTTGCTACGCCGGGAAGCGCATTGAAAGAAGCAGGGGCAGAACTATCGTTATTCTTTTCGGTTAAAAGGGAAAATGAAATACTGAGGGAGCAGGTTGAAGCTCTAAAAAAATGGCAGGCTGTAGCATATAAAGTTCATACTGAGAATGAAAGCCTTCGAGGCTTGTTGAAATTCAGTTCGCACGAAGCTGGCGCGGTTCTGTCCACACGAGTATCAGGGCTTACCAGTGGCGCTTTCGGAAAATCCGCTATTATTGGAGCAGGTATTAGTGATGGCGTTAAAAGTGGAATGTTGGCGGTATCAGATGAAGGGTATATAGGCCGCGTAACTGCTGCTAATGTCAACAGCTCCACCGTAATGCTGATTACTGATATAAACTCAAGGGTTCCAGTAAAAGTAGTTGGCAGTGATGAGAGATTCATAGCAGCCGGAGATAACAGTTCTACTTTAACACCTGTATACACCGAACAACACTCAAAACTAAAAGAAGGTGATTTGGTAATAACTTCTGGTGACGGAAATCTGATCCGCGAGGGTTTGAATGTTGGTACGCTTGTGCGCAATAGCACGGGTAACCTTAAAGTAAAGCCAGCCGCCAGCCTTGATAACATTCGCATACTGGCAATTCTGGAAGAGGCAGGCTAACAGATTGTGATGATATGCTGCTCGCGCATGAAGAGTGTGGATATTATCCTATGATTTGCGAGCAGTATATACGCGGATTCGGCGGGAGGCCTGTCGTCCGTAGCCAAGCCTACCGAAGCTTTAGCATAGGAAGGTTAGCGAAGGCGGTGCGGCCATGCGCAAAATATAAAAGCTATACCTAGTGGCACTCTTAAAGTGCGATTAGGTATAAATCATCTTTACTATTTTCAGCAGGTATGAAATATGCCTATACTTGCCTGAGAGAATACCTTGGTGGTTTTAAGCGCACCGCTGCCCTGCGGCGAATATAAATAGTGGCGGGCGCTTAACTTAAACCACTTAAGCAAAATACAAATTCTGGCTTCAGGTTTCTGGAACCAGATACCAGATTGGAGAGATGGCCGAGAGGCTGCCGCAGGCTTTGCCTGCTACCTTTTATATGCCTTCAGCCTTTACTCGGCCTGATACATATGAAAGATATCCAAACTATGGAGAGATGGCCGAGAGGCTG
>CAYTOJ010000062.1:0-11320 GCA_964439415.1 uncultured Rickettsiales bacterium | reverse complement strand
TTTATAGTTTAGAGCGTGGGCTTTCATCTTATTCAACCCTAAGTGACAGGGGACTTACTTTTTCTCCAGTTTTGTCGTATAATTACCTCATACATTGCCACTAGGCACAATGCTATCCTGCAAAGGGTAGCCCACCAAAAGAAGCCCCGATTATGGGGCTTTTTTTATGGATCAAACCGAAATAATTTTATTAGTTCCGCCTAGCCATTTGTCTGGCTTTTGTGTCCTGAATCATTACATCCTCCAGGCAATTGACGGCAGTGGGCGGCGTTTTATCCAGCACCGCTTTAACCGTATCATAAATTCTTGGGAAGGAGATACCGCCCTTCAGGAATAAATCCACCGCCACCTCATTAGCGGCATTGGTTGCTATACATGCATAACTGCCTGCTTTTAAGGCCTGGCGGCAGAGTTCCATAGCCGGAAAACGCTCAATGTCCGGCTCCTCAAAAGTAAGATTTTTAACCATGGCCATATTTAGCGGCTGGGTGCTCCATCTGCGCGTGTCACATGCGTTTGTGTGCAGGTCAAGAATATAGGATATTGGAATCCGCATATCCGGCAAAGATGCCTGCATAATGGTGGAACCGCCATAATAATGCACCATTGCGTGTATTATGGACTGCGGATGCACCAGAATTTTTATTCTATCCGGTTCAAGATTAAATAAATAACCAGCTTCTATCAGCTCCAGCCCCTTGTTCATCATGGTTGCGGAATCTACGGATATTTTAGTGCCCATGTTCCAGTTAGGGTGCTTCACCGCCTGATCCGGTGTAACATTTGCCAGTGATGCTTTATCCATAGTGCGGAACGGTCCACCTGAAGCCGTGAGGGTGATTGACTCAATTTTATCAAAACATTCTTTGCGGCGGTAATCCCCCACTATCTGGAATATGGCATTATGCTCGGAATCTATCGGCCATATCTGCGAGCCACTTAATGCTGATTCACGCTGAAAAATCTCCCCGGCTGCAACCAGGCTTTCCTTATTGGCGGTGGCGAGTCTGCCGCCACTCCGCACCACCTCCAGCCCCGGTTTTAACCCCGCAATGCCGACTATACCGTTGATTGTAATACCGCAGTCCATACCAGCGGCATCCAGCACCGCCGCAGCACCTGCTGCTACTGCCAGATCGTGTCCGCTTAATCGCTCTTTCAACTGCGAGTATTTTGTGTCATCAGCTATCACTGTAAGTTTCGGCCTGAACTTCAATGCCTGCTGCGCCAGCAGTTCCACATTACTACCGCCAGTTATGGCCGTTACTTCGTAGTCAAAGCATTGCGCCACTTCCAGTGCATTACAACCGATAGTACCGGTTGAGCCAAGAACGCTCAGGCTCCGGCCGTGATTAATTCTGGAATGGGAAGCACTCTCTATTTCAGTCTCACGCATTAGTATCAACTTTTGCGCCGCTCTCCACCATTTTGGATACTACCACCATAGCTGGTCGCAATAATCTGTCGTGCATTATATACCCTGCCTGCATCACGCTTACCACCGTGCCTGGCTCCGCCTTGGCATCCTCAACCTGGGTCATGGCCTGATGGAAGTTATGATCGAACTTCTCACCCAGCGGATATATCCTTTTAAGGCCGTTTTTCTGGAACACGCTTAAAAGCTCATTTAGAGTCATATCCACCCCGGTACGCAGGTTCTTCAGAACATCCCCACCGCCTTCGCCATTTTCAGGTACGCTTTCCAGTGCCCGGTGCAGATTCTCGCAGACGTTTACCAGATCCCGCGCAAAATTCATGGTGGCGTACTTCGCGGTTTCCTGAATGTCCCTTTCCATGCGTTTTTTGGTATTGTCGGCATCGGCCAGTGCCCGTAATGCCGCGTCCTTCATTTCCGATACCTCAGCCGTCAGGCGTTCAATTTCCTTATCTGTGAAATCATCCGGCTGTTCGGGAGTTTCTATTGCCTGCGCCAAATCGTCCAGATTATCGGGCTTATCAATACTGCTCATTATTCTTGCTCTTAAATCATGCTTATGTTGTGTAGAAGTCTATTAAATGAAAATAGAAAAATAGGCAAGATATGACAATCAGACCATCAGGCAGAAAACCGGAGCAGGCTCGTTTAATCACTATAGAGACTGGCGTGAATGCCCATGCCGAAGGTTCTGCTCTTATATCTTACGGCAATACAAAAGTATTATGCACAGCATCGGTTGATGAGAAAAACCTGCCGAGGTTTATCAAGAACAGCGGGCGCGGCTGGGTAACCGCTGAGTATGGCATGTTGCCACGCTCAACTCATACCAGGAGCGACCGCGAAGCCGCTAAAGGCAAGCAGACAGGCCGCACCCAGGAGATTCAAAGGCTGATTGGGCGATCGCTACGTTCAGTGGTGGATTTCAAGAAAATGGGGGAGCGGCAGATTGTTATAGACTGCGATGTTCTACAGGCCGATGGCGGCACACGCACAGCCAGTATCACCGGTGGATTCGTAGCCATGTACCAGGCGCTTAAAACCCTGGTGGATAACCGTATCTTAAAGGAAATTCCGGTGAGCGACCAGGTAGCTGCTATATCCTGCGGCATTTTTGAAGGAATTACGGTAGCGGATCTGGACTATGTGGAAGATTCTCGCGCTAAAGCTGATGTTAACTTCGTGCTGACATCCAAAGGCCGCATTGTGGAAATTCAAGGAACCGCTGAGGAATCCCCCTTCACTGAAGAAGAATTCCTGAATCTACTCGCCCTGTCCAAACAATCCATGCAGGAAATTTTCCGCATCCAGCGGGAGGCGTTGGGATTGTAATTAACCCCAAGCCGGATTGGTATTGCAGAAAAAATACAAAATAGGATAATTTTTCAATAATCTTCGAGTTTAATTTGTACATTCTACAATTTTATGCATAATAAACCCTTATGCTACACAGAATCTCTATTGAGAATTTCTTTTCAATTGCCGGGGAGCAGGAGCTTATCTTCGCAGTTCCTGGTAATGCTCCGGATTTGCCATGCTTTAGAAATGCCATATCTACTGAGAGCATTCGCTTACCATCAGTAATTGGTTTTTTTGGATCCAATGCTTCCGGAAAATCAACTGTTTTGCGTGCTATAGTAGCCGCGGCCAGGTTTGCCTGCCGCAGTTTTGAGTGGAATGATTTTGGCTTAAATTTATATTTCCAACCTTACAGAACCAAAGAATGGTGGGCGAGGCCAACAAAAATCACTGTTGAATTTGATAGCCAGTTGGATGCCGATTCTCCAGCTTCAGTATTCCGTTATGAACTGCATATTTCGCATAAGGAAAATAATTTTGGAGACAAGGCAGTTATATATGAATCGCTATCATATGCGCCTAAAGGGAAATTGCGGCGCTTGTTTGAGCGGGAAGGGCAGACTTTTAAATTTGGTTCAGAATTTGGTATAACCAGCGGTAATGACCCCAGGAAAGACAGCATTCGCATCAATGCAAGTGTGCTGAGTACGCTTGCTAAGTTTAATCATCCCGTCTCTACATATCTGATTCAGTTGATTGATATGCTGCAAACTAATATAGTCGGATTCCAGAAGTTGGAGGCAAACGAGAACGATATAATCGCAGCATATGCAAATCATCAGACTTGCCTGGATAGCCTGAATCGTGAGTTGCGACGCTTCGATGTGGGGCTTGAATCAATGACACCGGATAAGGGAAGTAACGGTTGGGTTGCGCTTTTCAAACATGTGGAGCTTGATCAGTTTATTTTCTTTGCTGAAGAATCCAGAGGTACGCAGCGTTTTATTGAGCTTTTCTGGCGTATTCACACTGCTTTAGAAACAGGGAGTGTTGCTATAATTGACGAACTGGATACAGATTTACATCCATTATTATTACCTGAGATATTAAACTGGTTTTGTGACCGGGAACGCAATCCAAAAGGGGCGCAGCTTTTATTCAGTGCTCATAATCCTGCGTTGCTGGATGAGATGGAGAAATATCAGATTTTTTTCACAGAAAAGCCAGGCGGTAAATCCAGCCAGATTTATGGTGCGCGTGATATTAAAGGATTGCGAACAGAACCCAGCCTGATGAAGAAGTATCTTTCAGGCGAATTAGGTGCTGTGCCACATATAGGATAACGTCTTGGCCAATTTAATTCCCCAGAGAATCAGATATTATATAGCAGTTGAGGGTTCAGGTGAACAATCCTTTATAAAATGGCTTGGAGAGATTGCAAATCAGAACGGCCTTCATGTCACGCTTGACTGTCAGGTTCTAAATGGCGGTGGTTATGAGTCAATGCTTAGAGCGGCGTTGCGTTACCGCGAGCGGAGAGAAAGAAAGAAGGCTAAAGCCTCAATTTTATTAGTTGATGCTGACCGTTCTTCCGGGCGGGATGACGGATGGACTATTGAACAGTTGCGTGTAGAGGCAGCAAAAACAAAATTCATTCTGTGCATCCAGCACCCAAATCAGGAAGGACTGTTTTATAGAATGATTCCAGGTAACGAAGCAATGCAGCCACCATCTAGCATTGTAAAATCACAGCTTTGCCGGATATGGCCTGAATATCAGAAGCCAGTTGATGCCAGAACTCTATCTCAGAAATTTACACTGTCTGATCTACAAAGAGCTTCCATATACGATGTAGAGTTAAAATCGCTTTTACAAACAATAGGTCTTTAATAGACTTAGAAAAACAACTTTAAATGCATACATTCCATGGATAGAATTCTTATCAAGGGCGGGGCGGAATTAACCGGAACAATTGAAGTCAGCGGCGCGAAGAATGCGGCGCTGCCGCTGATGGCTGCCAGCCTGCTGAGCAGCCAGCCGATAACTCTGCGTAACATACCACATCTTGCGGATATTGGCACTATGGCCACACTCCTTGGTAATCACGGTGTGCGCGCTATGATGGATGGTCTTGAACCCGGCCTTAGCAGGGGTAAAACTTTGAAACTGGATGGCTCAGAAATCACCAGCTTTACCGCGCCGTATGACATTGTGCGGAAAATGCGTGCGTCAATTCTGGTGCTGGGGCCGCTCCTCGCACGTTTTGGTCAGGCTAAAGTATCGCTGCCCGGCGGTTGCGCTATCGGCACACGCCCGGTTGACATGCACTTGAAAGCGCTGACTGCAATGGGGGCGCAGATATCCCTTGATGGCGGCTACATCTCAGCCATAGCGCCGGACGGCCTGAGAGGCGCGTTAATTGTATTTGATAAAATATCTGTAGGGGCTACTGAAAATATCCTTATGGCGGCAAGTCTGGCCGATGGCATCACAACCATTGAAAACGCCGCAAGGGAGCCTGAAATAGTTGATCTGGCCGCCCTGCTCACCGCAATGGGCGCGGATATTACTGGTGCAGGGGGTGAGCATATCACCATTAAAGGCGCAGGCCACCTGCATGGCGCAACTCATGAGGTGGTGGCTGACAGAATAGAGGCCGGAACTTTCGCCGCAGCAGTTGCAATTACCGGCGGTGATATTCTACTGGAAAACTTTGACTATAACCTGCTGGCGGCGGTGTTTAAGAAATTTAACGAGGCGGGAGTTAAAATAACCCAGGAAAAAGCCGGGGTGCGGATAAGCATGAATGCCAGGCCGCAGCCTGTTGATATTTCAACGGAAGCCTTCCCAGGTTTCCCCACCGATATGCAGGCGCAGGCAATGGCCGTGCTTTCAACCGCATCAGGTGCTTCCGTAATTACAGAGAATATCTTTGAGAACCGCTTCATGCATGTGTCGGAGCTGACGCGCATGGGCGCGAATGTGCTGGTGCAGGGTAACACCGCTGTCGTGCGCGGCATAGATAAATTCAAAGGGGCGGATGTTATGGCTACTGATTTGCGGGCTTCATCATCCTTGGTGCTGGCAGGGCTTGCCGCGCAGGGGGAGACTATCATCTCCCGCGTTTACCACCTGGACAGGGGCTATGAGAGGATGGAGGAAAAACTCTCCCGCCTCGGCGCAAGCATCACCAGAATTAAAGGGGATTGATGAAAACAGTCGGTTTAACAATTTTCGTAACTCCCCAGGTACCGGTACTGCCTCTCGGCTTCCCCCCCCCGCAGGCGGTGGAGGAGACAAGCAACGTACATCCAGGCAAGCAGACCTAGGTAGTTACCGGAATCTACTGCGCTGGCAAATTTGCTTTGGCTTAAGCTTCTCAAATCCGCATGTCTCGATGTACACTTGCGTTTTAGCGATGCTCGCTCCGCGCTACTCAAGCTCACCGCAGCGAGTTTTGAGAAAAGTCTATTGAATAAAAACCATACTTCTTACTCAGCAGAAGCTGAGATAAGGCTTATGACTTCACACTTTCCAATTGATGGTTCATGGACATATGTGCCGATGTACTCCCAGCCGCTGCGCCCGAAGGCTATTTCCTCCAGCGCCGCAGTGTCATCGTTAAACACTGCGGATGTATACTCCGACCATTTAACATCATTGCAAATATACGTATTACGCCAGAGATTTATAAATATATTCGTAGCCACCGCACTCCCTTTTTTTAAATTAAAATAGGCATTAATGCGCACTTGTCAATCTGTAATTGCAAAAAAAAATAGTAAGTTGTTCTTGTGATATGCTTCCGGTTTTATAGAATGATTATATTGCCGATGTAGCTCAGTTGGTAGAGCGCACCATTTGTAATGGTGATGTCGCGGGTTCGATTCCTGCCGTCGGCACCATCCTTAGCCCTACGGGTTTCGGATGGCTTACGCCAGTAAGACGTCCGGAACCGTTAGGCCGAAGGATGCGCTATGAAGCTTGAATCTGAGCGTAGCGAAGAGGAAAGCGATGGAGGGCTTATGTTTTATGTATATTTATTGCGTAGCATCAATTTACCTGAGCAAACGTATAGTGGTTTTACAACGAATCTAAAAACTCGTTTTGCAGACCACAATGCCAGCAAATCGAAACATATACCCCTATTGTCTCAATAGTGTGGTTAAGTGATGTCATTTCAGGGGTATATTTTCTTCTATATAAAGGGGCTGCCGCCCGTCACTGCATTGAGCAGGCATGGCCTTATGCAACGTCTGTTCAAGCTGTGACCCTTCGGCCTTCCCCCGCAGCGCCGGCGCCTTCCCTTTGGTCGTAAGATAATGTCAATTCTTGAACTGCGAGGAGTATACATGAAACTCTTCAAACGATCAGTAGCTTCCAATAGCAAGGGCTTTGGCGTTCATGGCTACATTATGTACGCGTAGAAAATCCACACCTAGCCGCGCCAGGTGCAGGGATACTATAGCCGTCTCAATATCCCGCTCTGCCGGGTTGGAATTCGCACCAAACTGCTTCAGGAAAGACTTGCGCGAATGGCCAAATAATAATGGAACTCCCAGTGCTTTAAACTCTTTCGCTCTTTTTATAATATCCATGCTCTGGCCGGCGGTTTTGCCAAAACCTATTCCTGGGTCAAAGATCAATTGCTCTGCTTTGATTCCCAGGTTTTGCAGCGTGCCCAGCCGCTCCTGCCCCCAGGCTATAATTGCGGCTACCGGGTCGGCATCCTGCATTGTGATGTCGGGATCAGCGGGAACGCTCAGGCTATGGGTTAGCACCACTGCCCTGCCGGAATTTTTTATAATGTCTATCATGCGTGGATGCTTTAGGCCGCTAACATCGTTTATCCAATCCGCGCCAGCCATTATGGCTTTCTCCGCCGTTATTGGGCTTCGTGTATCTACCGATAAAATTACGCCGTGTTGCCTGCATATGACTGCCAGACCGGGTAGGGACTTCTCCAGCCTGTTCCATTCTGCAATTTCAGTAATGGGGAGTGCGCCTGGCCGGGTGGATTCCGCGCCAACATCAATAACCGCCGCGCCATCAGTTATCAAAGATAAAGCCCGCCTCTGTACACTATCGGCAATAGCTCTGCCATCGCCGGAAAAGGAATCCGGTGAGAGATTAATTATGCCAACCAGTCTGGTGTTAAATGTCCACTTATTCACATGAGTTTTAAAGCAGTTTCCCTTATGTTTGAAAAGCCCAAACCATTGGCAAGCTCTGCTGCGCTTTTCTTATGTACGGGATGAACCCAGTCCGGCCACGTTTCAGCCAGAGGGAGCAAGGCAAAATCCCGCTCACAGAGGAACTGATGGGGGATTTGCAGATTATCCGTATTAACTATCAATTCGCCGTAGGCCAGAATATCCAGGTCAATCTCCCGTGGACTCCAGTATCCACGGTTAATACGGCCTGTTTCTCGCTCAGCTTCTTTCAGGAAATCCAGCAGGGCAGGGGGCGGCAACTTGGAATCAAGCAAAAGCACGGCATTGAGATAATCCATATTCCATGCCTCTGGCGCATTATCTGTAAGCAAAGCGGGTGATTCATAAACTTTTGAGCAGGCGAGAATATTTCCAGCTTTTTTAAGGGTCGCAACCGCAGTTGCTAAATGCAAGGCTCTATCGCCAATGTTGCTACCCAAACCGATTGCTACAAGCGTCATATTCAGATGGATTTTGGAATTAGCTTGAATTCCATCCCAGGCTTTTCCCTTATAGCTGCGTAAATAGTTAGAATACCAATGAATTCATTATTGCTGATAAATTCCCTGATAGTGTTTGCCTGTTTAAGTGGAATATAAACGCTGGCGCTGCTATATGCCGTTATTTCAAGATTATAATCAGTATTTTTTATAAGTTCGCTGATCACATAGAGCTTCTCTTCAGCGCCACGGGACAATTCTGTCGTATCGCCATCAAACAATGAATTCGCCGGGATGGTTATTATAATGGCTCCGTCTTCAATAGTAGCAGCCACGTTGCTTAAGATTGGGCTGGAAGCGATTTTTGAATCAATTATACTTCTGGCGTAACGTACTTGTGAGTCATCTTTAAAGGGCGGTGACTGTACAGGTTGGGATGGAACTATTTCAGGAATTATACCGTGCCCTCCAATATTTGTTCCAGCAAGCTGATGCCAAGCTTTGCTTTCAATCTGTGACATGGAAAACAGCAGAATGAAAAATGCCAGGCATACCGAGATTAAATCGGAGAAGGAAAGCGTCCAGCGACTGTTCGTATCATCTTCCTCCACCCCACTTGTGTAAAGCCTTAGAATTTCTGTTTCATGATTTTGAGTCATACCGGGTAATAATCCGTTGATATACACAAACAAACGTCCTTAATGATTCAACTGTGAGAATAAGCGGGAGTGCTTAAGAAATAGCTTGGACACATAATACTCGCTAAACTCATTGAAGTCATATTATATACCGCTATCATTTGAAAAGTTGAAATTCCGCGCTTAAATTATAAGATAATCACGCTATTAATTATGTTGAATGCGATAGAAGTACTGCCAGCCAATGGCCAAACGCCTGATTCCGCAGTTATATTTATTCATGGATACGGCGCTAATGGCGCTGATTTGATTGGCCTGGCGGAGAATTTCTCGGAAAGTTTGCCAGGCGCGGTTTTTTTATCGCCGGATGCGCCGGAGCGTTGCGAGATGTCCCCCATGGGTTATCAATGGTTCTCACTCCGCAGTTGGGATGAGGACTATGTTCTAGCCGGGGTGGAAAAGGTGGCTCCGCTTCTGGATGAGTTTGTAGATGATGTCTTAAGCCGGTACCGGGTAGATAGCAACAGGCTGGCTCTGGTAGGCTTTTCCCAGGGCACTATCATGGCGCTGCATGTGGCACTGCGGCGGGATAAACCGCTGGGCGGCGTGATTGGTTTTTCCGGTGCGCTGGTAGGCGGCGCAGGGTTGATAGAGACGATAAAATCACGTCCGCCGGTGCTGCTTGTGCATGGAATGATGGATATGGTAGTGCCGTTTATCTCCATGAGCGATGCTGAGAGATGGCTGAAAATGAATAATGTTCCGGTGCAAACTTTAACCAGGCCAACTCTTGGCCACGGCATAGACTTTGAGGGCATTGAGGCCGGAAAAGAGTTTCTGGTGCAAGTTATAAAATAATTACCCTGGCGATTTAATTAATAATTCACAAAATCGCAAAAAAAAACAACAGGTTAATGGCGGGCTCGCCATAACAACTTCACTTTCAATTGATTGCGTTCAGAGAAGCCGGATGCTCCTTTATCCGAATCGTCTGGCTAAATGCCAGCGTAGGTTGAACGCAGCAAGGGTGGGGGGCTTGATGACCGACATTGGGACTGTTGTGAGTTAAATCAAATAAGGAGGAGTAAACACCGAATAAATCTGTAATACCCATTAGGAAATAATGTTTATTAGTATGTCGAAACAGGTTGAGTTTGTAAGTCTTGAGGATTTGGTGTGTGCGAATCATGATTATCGTCGGTTTGCAGAAGTATTTGATTACTCTGGGGTGTCAGGGATATTATCTGCTGCGGAGAAGGATGCGCCCTACAAGGGTTATGGAGTACTGCGTCTGTTCAAGTGTGTATTGCTGCAATTCATGGAGGATTTATCTGACCGTGAGATGGAACGCTACTTGTCTGAGAATGTAGCATGCAAGTGGTTTTGCGGCTTTGGGCTGACAGAGAGCACCCCTGAGTATAGCGCGTTTTCGCGGTTTCGGAGTCGTTTGGGTACGCGTAATCTATCGAAGATATTTGGGATATTCCGCGCCCAGTTGCGTTCGAAAGGCTATATGAGTGAGGTATTCACGTTTGTAGATGCATCGCATCTGATTTCGAAAGCGAGCTTGTGGGAGGAGCGCGATAAGGCTATACAGCAGAAATATGAGGCTCTGAACAACGACAGTTTGCCTGCTGTAGCGCATGATGATCAGGCCAGGCTCGGCTGCAAGGGATCGAACAAATTCTGGTATGGCTACAAGAAGCATGTGAGTGTGGATATGCAATCCGGGCTGATCAACAAGGTAGCGGTAACGCCTGCGAACGTGACGGATGCCAACGGTTTCAGGCATGTATGCCCGAACGAAGGCGCGGTATATGCCGATAAAGGTTACTGTGTTTCTCCAGCAAAACAGGCTGCGAGAGCCAAAGGCGTACATCTTGCTGCGATAAAGAAGAACAACATGAAGGGCAAAAACAAGGATCTCGACCGTTGGATAACCTTCATTCGTAGCCCGTATGAGCGCGTATTCTCACAACAAAACAGACGTGTACGCTATGTGGGTATTGCCAAAAACCAGTTCGCGGAATTCATGAACGCCATATGCTTCAACATCAAAAGAATCTGCGTTCTTGCGCCACCTGAAACAGCATGATGACAGGAAACTTGCGTCCAAAATTCACTAAGTCTCTCAAAAAACACTAAAAAACACTGCAAAAATCCTCAAACTTACAAAATTTACACCTCCACAAACTAAAATTCTCTCAATTCCATCCTTAAATCACATCTTGCAACAGCCCCATTAAGTCATGCTGCTTTTAAGTTTTTCTTTTCATAATAAACCTCCTGTGGTGT
>CAYTOJ010000061.1:0-11559 GCA_964439415.1 uncultured Rickettsiales bacterium | reverse complement strand
AAAAACCGAGAGTTCTATCACAGACTCAAACAATAAAAATAGTTGTTAGATGTGCCCTCTGGGCATACATCTACGCAACCTGCTTGTTTTTCTCTATGTGCTCTTTGCGCAGGTACGGTTTAAGGTATTGCCCGGTGACGGATGCTGCGACTTTTATAATATCCTCCGGTGTTCCCGTGGCAACCACACGGCCACCTTTTGCTCCTCCGGCGGGGCCGATGTCTATGATGTAATCAGCGGTTTTTATTACGTCCAGATTATGCTCGATCACTAAAACCGTGTTGCCGGAATCAACCAGTTTGTGCATAACGATCAGCAGTTTTGCTATGTCATCAGCGTGCAGGCCTGTGGTTGGCTCATCCAGGATATATAATGTACGCCCGGTTGCGCGCTTGGAGAGTTCCTTCGCCAGCTTCACCCGCTGTGCCTCCCCGCCGGATAGTGTGGTAGCTGACTGACCTATTTTTATATACGATAAACCAACCTCATGCAGTGCCTGGATCTTATCCCGGATAACCGGAATGGCGCTGAAGAACCCTAACGCTTCTTCAACCGTCATGTGCAGAACATCGGCGATTGATTTATCCTTATACATGACTTCCAGGGTTTCGCGGTTATAGCGTTTGCCGTGGCAGACATCGCAATTTACATACACATCGGGCAGGAAGTGCATCTCGATTTTTATCATGCCATCGCCCTGGCAGGCTTCACAGCGGCCACCCGCCACGTTGAAGCTGAAACGCCCCGGTTTATAGCCCCGCGCTTTTGCTTCCGGCAAATCCGCAAACCAATCGCGGATTGGTGAGAATGCCCCGGTGTAAGTTGCCGGGTTGGAACGGGGAGTGCGCCCTATGGGGGATTGATCAATTTCAATGATTTTGTCTATATACTCAATGCCTTCAATTTTATCGCAAAGCCCCACCGGAATTTTACCGCCATTCAGGCGGCGCTGGATATGCGTGTAAAGCGTTTCGATCACTAAAGAGCTTTTGCCGCCGCCGGATACCCCTGTAACGGCTGTGAAAGCCCCAATTGGTATGGTGACATCAATGCCTTTTAAATTATTCGCCTTAGCACCTGTTACTTTGATTACCTTGTTGGTTGAGAGTTTGCGCCTTGAGGCAGGAATTGGTATAAATTTCCTACCCGCCAGATATTGCCCGGTGACGCTTAAAGGCGTGGCGGCCACTTCTTCAGGTGTTCCCTCAGCCATAACCCTGCCGCCGTGTACACCCGCGCCCGGCCCCATATCAACAAGATGGTCAGCCGCCAGCATGGTATCGTGGTCATGCTCCACCACTATAACTGTGTTGCCAATATCGCGTAAGTGCCTGAGCGTGTGCAGCAGCCTGTCATTATCGCTCTGGTGCAGGCCGATTGATGGCTCATCAAGAACATATAACACGCCGGTAAGGCCGGAACCTATCTGCGAAGCCAGACGGATACGCTGACTCTCGCCGCCGGATAGTGTTCCAGATTCGCGCCCTAGTGATAGATAATCCAGCCCTACGTTGACCAGAAAATTCAGGCGGTTGGTAATTTCTTTCAGAACTTTATCGCCGATTTGTTTTTGTTTCTGGCTTAAAAATTCGGGCAGGGAGGCAAACCAGCTTAAAGCATCTTCAATCGAAAGCGCGCTGATCTGGCCTATGTGTTTATCATTAATTTTTATATGCAGTGCTTCTTCCCGCAGGCGGTAACCATGGCAAACCTCGCAATTGGTAAAGCTCTGGTATTTTGCCAGCTCTTCGCGCAGCCAGGCGGCCTCAGCCTCCTTCCACTTGCGTTCAAGATTTTTAATTACTCCCTCAAAAGGCTTTTTTACCGTAAAGCTGCGGTGGCCGTCAAAATATGACATACGGATTTCTTCAGCCGAGCCATGCAGGAGTATTTGTTTAAATGAATCAGGAATGTCCCTGTACGGTATGTTCATGCTAATCTTGTAATGCTTGGCGAGTGATTCCAGCGTTTGGGAATAATACTTAGCCATAGCGCCTGACCATGGCGCGATCGCCCCTTCACTTAGGCTGAGGCTGATATCCGGCACTACCAGTGCTTCATCAAAACTGTTCTGTGTGCCAAGGCCATCGCAAGCCTGACATGCCCCGAAAGGTGAGTTGAAGGAAAATAATCTCGGCTCAATCTCCGCTATAGTAAAGCCTGATACCGGGCAGGCGAATTTGGATGAGAATACAAGCCTTGTCCCTGGCTCAGGTTTTTTATGTTCCTTCATGGCTGTTCAAATTTATGCTATTGTGTCGCCATCGGTTTTAACCTGGAAATTGTGATGCGCTGATACCGTTCTGACTGTGCCGGTTTTAGAGCGCATGACAATTGAATGCGTTTCAGCGCCGCCTGGGAATCTGCGTACACCTTTAAGCATTGATCCGTTGGTAACTCCCGTTGCGGCGAACATAACATCTCCTTTGGCCATTTCATGCAGGGTATACTTCTTTGTCAGGTCTGTCAGGCCGATTCTTCTGGCGCGTTCGCGCTCATCATCCTCACGGAAGATCAGCCTGCCCATCATCTGCCCACCTATGCAGCGCAGGGCTGCCGCAGCAAGCACCCCTTCCGGCGCGCCGCCGATACCCATATACATATCCACCCCGGTATCAGGCGTTGCGGTTGCGATAACGCCTGCCACATCACCGTCTGATATTAATTGTATGCGTGCTCCAGCTTCGCGGGTTTTAGCGATCAGCTCAGAATGGCGTGGGCGCTCCAGAATTACTACCAGCAGGTCTGATATATCGCACTTTTTCGCTTTCGCCAGATTTTTGAGATTAATAGCTGGCTGATTATCCAGGTCAATAATTCCATCAGGATAACCACCGCCGATAGCTATTTTTTCCATATATACATCAGGTGAATGCAGAAAGCCACCGTGTTCAGCCATTGCCACTACCGCCAGGGAATTCTGGCCGCCGGTTGCGCATATGGTCGTCCCCTCCAGCGGGTCAAGGGCTATATCAACGGCGGGACCCTCGCCGGTTCCAACTTTCTCGCCGATATACAGCATTGGCGCTTTATCCCGCTCACCTTCGCCGATAACAACTGTTCCATTAATATCCAGGCGGTTCAACATGCGACGCATGGCTTCCACTGCTGCGCGGTCAGCCTCCTTTTCCTCGCCTTTGCCAATCCATTTTGATGCTGCCAGAGCAGCGGCTTCAGTCACACGAACGGCTTCCAGCGCCAGATTGCGATCCAGCATGTAATTTTCAGAATAAGCTACTTTGCTTGCCGATGCTGTCATCTTGCTACCTTATCTATACAATAATTTTCGCCACTTCCTATCATGAGTCAGTACGCTTTGATAGTTATAATTTTCTGCTAAAGTACAGTTATGCTGAGACGCCCTAAAAGCAGAGTTATTGACAAGCGTGTGGTGTGGTAACTAAGGCGCAGTAAACGATGTTAGTTTATGCCGCACGAGTAGGCTCAGAACTTCTATTTGTTGCTTCTGTTCCAAGCCCGGTAAACACAAAATGCCTACCTGTTGCTTTTTGCAGTAAATGTTCAGGAATTGTTGGTGGGGTTTTATCTGAAACTTCAGCGTTATAGAAAGTTCCTTGTATTTTTTTGCCAACTACGTTTTTAAATTCAGCTATTATACTATTCCAGCCTGCAATTGCCTGTTCCCTCTCTTCGGAACTTAAATTGCTGCGTTCGGCATAGCCAACAGCCTGATTGATCGTTTATTCAAGGTGTGGGAAGAAACCAAGCAAAGTTCTCTTTAAATTTTCCAGAACTTCGGGGCTAGTAAAAGGTACTTTACCATTAGTGTTAAATTCCTGACTGACCCTATCTGCAAGCCGTTCGAAAAAATAATCACTACCTTTCGTTAGAGTGTCGCCAACTAACGTTCGCTCACCGCCAGTCAGGCTATTAATAAACGTTGTTACTGCTGGGCTGAAAGCAAAGAATAATTTAGTTGCAATACTCCAAACTGGATTTGCATTCTGCTTATTGGAAATAGTTGCTTGCGAGTGCTCTTCTATTTCTCCCATACTTGAATCTCCAGTGTATTTTATATTTATATCGCCTTTATGTTACACTGTTGTGAAGGTTTTGGATAAATAATTCAGTTATGCGGCTTCCGTGATTATGGAAAGGGCGTGGATGTCACCTCCGGCTTTGCCCTGTAGAGCTTCATATACTGCTTTGTGCTGCATCACCCTGCTTTTTCCACGGAAAGCCTGGGACTTTATTTTAACCTGGAAGTGGTCATTATCCCCAGCGAGGTCAGTAACAGTAATTACCGCATCAGGAAATGCAGACTTTAGCATCCCTTCCAACTCAGTTGCGATAATCGGCATTCACAAACCTGATGCTATATTATCTGCTGATTCCAGTTGTTCCGTTGCTTGCTCAGTGATAGACGCCACCGCATTTTCAGGTAGAACACCCAGACGTCGCGCAACTTCCTGATAGGCTGATTCAATGCCGCCAAGGTCTTTCCTGAAGCGGTCTTTATCCAGGCTTTCCCCGGTTTTTAAATCCCACAGGCGGCAGGTATCAGGGCTGATTTCATCAGCGAGGATAATCGCCATCTGGTTTTCCATCTCCAGCCTGCCAAATTCTATTTTAAAATCTACCAGGCGGATGCCTATCCCTGCAAAAAGACCCGTTAAAAAGTCATTGATGCGGAATGCCATACTCTTCAGTTCTTCGATTTCGTACACATCGCACACGCGGAAGGTGTACAGGTAATCGTCAGTCACCAGTGGATCGCCCAGGGCATCATTTTTCAGGAAAAACTCAACCATCGGGCGGGGGAGTTTATCGCCTTCTTTCAGACCGTAGCGTTTAGCGAAGGAGCCTGCAACATAATTACGCATCACCACTTCCACGGGGACAATATCAACCTGCGTAACCAACTGCTCACGCATGTTAAGGCGGCGGATAAAGTGGGTGGGTATGCCTATCTCCCGCAGGGAAGTCATCAATAATTCGGATATCCGGTTATTGATAATACCCTTGCCGATTATAGTGCCTTTTTTCTGATTATTGAAAGCTGTAGCATCGTCCTTAAAATGCTGGATTACCGTACCAGGTTCATTGGAAGGATAAATGATCTTTGCTTTCCCCTCATATAAAGGAGTTCTGCGGTTCATAAGGGGATTTCCGCGTTGTTTGATGATTGAAAAACTACTTAGCACCCAAATATTATGTCGGTTTGTGTACCAAAAACAACAAAAGAGTTGTCTTTAGTGCATTGTTTATTTCGCACACGCCAGCCAACCCGTGTGCGTATTGTTTATATTTTGCGCACGCCACCCGCCAACCCGTGCGCATAATTGTTGCCGCAAGCCTTATATTATCTGGAATAGAACTCAACCACCAGATTAGGCTCCATAACTACCGGATATGGAACTTCCTCAAGGGTTGGCGTGCGAACGAACTTACCTTTAAGCTCTTTATTATCAGCTTCCAGATAACCGGGCACATCCCGTTCAGGGTGTTGCTGATTGGTGAGAACCACAATATTTTCCTTTAGTTTCGAGGAAAGTTCAATTCGATCACCCTCTTTAACACGGTAGCTGGCTACATTAACCCGCTTGCCGTTGACGAACACATGCCCATGATTGACAAACTGCCTGGCTGCAAAAACTGTAGGCACAAAATTCATACGGTACACCACCGCGTCCAGCCTGCGCTCCAGCAGACCAATAAGGTTTTCAGCCGTATCGCCCTTAAGGCGCGATGCTTCCTGGTATGTGTTGCGGAACTGACGCTCGGTTATATTGCCATAATAACCGCGCAGTTTCTGTTTTTCCTTTAACTGCAAGCCAAAATCTGATGTTTTGCGCCGCGCAGTCGCCCCGTGCTGCCCGGGAGGATAATTCTTTTTATTCACAGGGTCTTTCGCTCTGCCCCATAAATTCACGCCCAGCCTGCGGCTGATCTTATACTTGGATTCCTGCCGTTTAGACACTTTGCCTCACTAAAAAATAACACTAAGGGCGAGGAATCTAGCGCATATTTAATATATGTCAAACTGAACTTGAGTATAAAAAATACTCTTATTTGCAGATATTACTCAGCAGGATGGGAATTTCGGGGTTGCCATTAAGCGCCGCTATCGCTGAGGCATCGCGGCCATATTTGTCCTTCAGGCTCTTGTCAGCGCCAATTTTTACCAGATATGCCACTACTTCGGAGCGGCTGGAATAAGCCGCCAGCATCAGCGGTGTTGAGCCGTTTTTATCCTGCGTATTAATATTGGCGCCTGCGCGGGTCAGGATTTCCGTCAATTGCTTCAGACCATAAGCAGCGGCATAGTGCAGAGCCGTTTTGCCGCTGGTGTCGCTGGCATTTATATAGCGTTCCGCCAGTGCGGACTTTGTGCGCGGAATGAAGTTCATAGCCTCCTTCTCAGACTGCATTTTTGCAGCGAGAATTAGCGGTGTATTGCCAAGTGTGTCGGTTATATCCATTCTCGCTTTTTTTGTGGCTTGTATCGCTTTAGATACTTCCAGATCACCGCTTTCCAATGCGCCAAGCAATGGGTAACTGCTGCTCAGGCACTGTTTGTTCACATCCGCCCCCTTCTTCACCAGGTAAACAGCGATTTTGCTGGAGCTGTGCAGAATGGCGTGGCACAGTATAGACTCACCATTGTTGGTTACATTGGGTGATATTCCCTGTTCCATGTAAGCTCTGAACGCGCTGAAATCATTCCTTGCCGCTACGGCGAAAAGCCCCGCCATAACTTTGGCGGATGGCTTGACAACTTGCTCCGCCTGGGCTTTTTTAGCGGTGCTGTAGTCAAAATCAGTCGGCGCGATTACCCGGGTTCTGTCATTAGGGTCTTTGATTACGCCTTCAATATCCTCCACCGCGCTGAATCCATCCTTAGCTTTATCCTCTGCTTTTGCCTGATTTGTTTTTGCAGTGGCGGACTTTGACGGCTTGCTCTGCTTTGCCTGACTTTGACCGGAGCGGCCAGATTTTTTCAATAAGTCATCAATGGCCTTTTCGGCTTTTTTGCTATCCAGAAGATTATCCGGCAGTTTTTCCTGAGCTTTCTCAAGCGGTGGCAATGGGGGGATTTTTACATCTTCAGCTTTTATATCAGCTTTAGGGAGCGTTTCTAAACCTGGGATGTTTCTATCCGCCGCATCAGGAATGGTTGGAATTTTTACATTACTGGTATCCGGCAGAGGGGGCAGGGCAGGAGGCTTTGCAGCGTTCTGCGCTTCATCCTTTATATTAGGCTCAGTGGGTGCTTGCGGAGCTTCCGGGGAGGGAGAAGTATTTTCAGCGGGCTTTGGTGCATCAAAGATTGGCTCCGGCGTAACAGCGGGTAATTTTACATTGCCTGCTTCCAGGCTGGGCAGGGTTGGCACAGGCTCAACGCCCGGCAACTGTGGCAACGGTGGGGGTGGTGGCACTGGCGCGGGAACCTGCTGCTCAGTCCTCTGCTGCGCGTACGCAGGCAATGAAACCGCAAACCATACAAACATTGTCAGAAAAGTGGTAAGCAGATTCATTCTTCAGCTCTTTAATCTATATCCCCTAGATATAATATGGTACGTTAACAAATATATGACAATTGAGCTAATACTTAAAACTACAATGCTTATTTTAATGTTTGAGTCTGAATATCCGGTTAATGCCCAGCGGAAACCGTCAATCATCTGAAAAAACGGGTTATAATGAGCCAGAGTGTCCCACGGTGCTGGTAATTGGTTAACAGAATAAAAAGTCCCTGACAGGAAGGATAAAGGCACGATTATATAATTGGTTATGGCTGCCAGGTGATCAAATGTCTGCGACCATACCCCAGCAAGAACGCCCAGTAGCGCCAGCATCAGGCTGGCCAGCCCCGCAAAAATAATAACTCCGCCAATGCTATGGATGCCAAGGGGAATAAAAAAGGAAACGCTGATTCCAACTACCAACCCCACCATCAGGCCACGTGTGAGGCCGCCCAGGGCAATAGCCGCCACAAACTCGCCAGGGCTGATGGGTGGCATCAGGTAGTCAACAATAACACCCTGAATTTTTGCCAGTATTAGTGATGATGAGGTGTTGCCGAAGGAATTCTGCACCATTGCCATCATTATAAGCCCTGGTGTTATGAATATGTTAAAGGGAATCCCTTCAATGCTTTTCTGATCGCCGCCCATAGACAACGAAAATATCGCCAGAAACAGCAGAGTGGTTATAACCGGAGCTACCAGAGTCTGATTCCATACCTTCAGGAAACGCAGAACTTCCTTCTTATAAAGGGTGGCGAGGCCTATCCAGTTCATGGAGATACAGGTTTTTAACCTTGACGGGCTTTAAAACGCGGATTCTGTTTATTTATAACGTATATACGGCCTTTTCTGCGCACAACTCGGCAGTTTTTATCGCGCTTCTTAGCTGATTTGAGAGAACTTAATATTTTCATCGCTTTAATCCTGATTAAGCGGCTCTAATAGTAGAAACGGCTTTCATAGTCAATGCCTTCTTTTTGAAACTGGAATCACAATACTGCTATTGATTTAAGGGCGGCAATGCCGTATCATGCATATATGGAAATTATCCGCACTCGCACATATGAGCGAAAAGCAAATAAGCTTCTAAATGAGATTGAGGCTACAACTGCTGAGGATGAAATTTGCCGTGCTCCGCAAAAGTGGCCGTTGATCTCCGGTATGGCTGGTATCCGCAAAGCCAGGGCGGCCAGGGGAGCATCAGGCAAAAGTGGCGGGGTGCGAATTATATATTATTATTGGTTAAATGAAGAGACGGTTTACCTGCTCGACATATACGCGAAAAACGAAAAGGAAAATTTATCAGCCTCTGAGAAAAAGGTACTGAGAGAACTTGTTATAGGACTTACAGGAGGAAAACATGGTTAAAGCACGCAAACCTGAGCATGACCTTATACAGGCAGTAAGGGAGATGGCAGCGCACAGACGTGGAGAATTGGCACTGCCTATGCGTAAAGTGATGCCGCCGGATGCGGTTGATGTTGCTGCTATTCGTAAGAAGCTGGGAATTAACCAAAAGCAATTCGCGGATCATTTTGGTTTTGCTCTCAGCGCTATCAAGGATTGGGAGCAAGGGCGCAGAAAGCCAGAACGGGCAGCGCGTATTTTCCTTGCAGTAATTGCAACCAACCCACAGGCAATTGAACAGGCGCTGGAAAGCTTGTCCAGATAAGACATGCTCTAGGGATGATGGGTTATTATTACAGGGGTAATTAATCATGGATACAGCCGCAATATTTGAATTAAAATTCTTTGGCATCACCCTGGCGCAACTGGCCATTGGGGTGATTGGCACTGTTTTTGTTGTTGCTGCAGTTCAGTTTCTGGCTCGTGCTGTTGGTACAGCGGTTGCCAGAGCAATTAAAAGGCTGAATCCACATCTGGCATTGACCAGGCAGGAGCGTTTTATAATGCTGGCCAGGCTGGCGCTTATACTCCTGGTTTTTGAGGGGGTAAAAAGCGCACTCAATCTGGATAAGAAAATATCAGGCTACCTGGATGCGGCGGAGAAGGCTTTTCTGGTGTTCGCCGCAGTCTGGCTGATATTTGCTATAACGGAGAGTTTTACCGATTATATCGCCCGCCGCCTGCAAAGCCGCGATAAACGCCTGGCGCTGACCGCTCTGCCATTGTTGCGGAGGGTGTTTAAGGTTCTCGTCGTTATCATGGCGCTGCTGTTCCTTTTGCAGAATTATGGCGTGAACGTAAGCGCGATTATCGCCGGCCTTGGTATCGGCGGTTTAGCCTTCGCGCTGGCGGCGCAAAAGACGGTGGAAAATCTGTTCGGCGGCGTGGTTTTGGTGCTGGATCAGCCCCTGAAGGTTGGGGATGCCTGCCGTATTGGGGATATTACCGGAGCGGTTGAGGATATTGGCATACGATCATCGCGTATCCGCACGCCGGATCGCACTCTCATTACCATTCCCAATGCTGACCTATCACAGGCGCGGATTGAGAATCTGACCAACCGGGATAAATTCTTCATGAAAGCGCGTATCAA
Organism: uncultured Rickettsiales bacterium; assembly: GCA_964439415.1. Lineage (GTDB taxonomy): Bacteria > Pseudomonadota > Alphaproteobacteria > Rickettsiales > CAZAGG01 > CAYTOJ01. The sequence goes on along the minus strand of CAYTOJ010000061.1, from coordinate 1,569 downwards.
CTTAAGCCTTGAGAATAATATTGATAGCCTCAAAAGTGCCCTTGCAGAAATAAACTCCATGCTTGGTAAACACACTGAAGTGGAGAGCGATAACTGCCAGGCCAGGCTGGTGGATTTTGGCGAGCGTTTTATGATTATGGAGTTAAGCGCCTACATAAAAACTCAAAGCGTGCAGGAGTTCGGTTCAATCAGGGAGAGCGTATATTTAAAGACGCTTTCCATACTTGAAGAATGCGGATGCCAGTTGAACAGGGATCCGACCATAGGGCACATCTATTAACTCGCTTATGTGAGCAAAGTGCGCGAAGCGAGCATCGCAAAAACGCAAGTGTACTTTAGGGTACATGCGGATTTGAGAAGCGCAGCGACAAGCAAATTTGCCGCAGAAGTAGAGTTAATAGATGTGCCTTATATTAAACCGCGCCTGACCAGTTCTTCCTTCAAGTAAGCATAATAAATCGGCGCGGCTATCAGCCCTTTTATGCCGAACATGGCTTCCATTGCCAGCATTGCCAGCAGCAGTTCCCACGCATGGGCTTTTATGTTAGTGCCTATGATATGGGCGTTAAGGAAGTATTCCAGCTTATGAATGAATACCAGAAACGCCAGCACGCCTACGGCGGCGACTGGTGATACGCCTAGAGTTATAAGCACGGTAACGGTGTTGGATATAACATTGCCGATAATTGGCAACAGCCCTGCTATAAAGGTGATCGCAATGAGCATATGTTTAAGCGGCAGATCAACATCGAATACCGGCAGTACGAAAAGCAGGAAAAATGCGGTTAGGGCGGTATTAACTGCTGATATTTTTATCTGCGAGAAAACAATCTGGCGGAAAGCGATGTTAAGAAGGTTTATCCGTACCATCATGGCTGCCGCCAGTGGTTTTGGGGAGCGTGACTGGCGGTGGCTGTTAAATGCCACAATGCCGCCGATTATCATGCCGAACAGAATGTAAACAAGGGAAGCACCGACTTTTTTACCAAGCATCCGTATCTGCGCGGCGTATTCCCGCAGCCAGGTTGCCGCCTGATCATGCAGGCCGCCTACACCAGTTGGCAGATATTCCCCCAGCCAGGCGGGAAGATAAGTACGGGCGGTGTCTATAGCTTCCGCCATTTTCTGCATCAACATGGAAAGGCCACCGGAGGAGCCGCTTAAAAAGGATGCCAGCCCGATAATCCCGAAGGATATGCCAGTTAAAACTACAGTGGCGATTATCAGCAGTATCACTGATTTGCTGAGATTCGGCACGATGCCAATCCGGCTTAGAAACGGGGTGAAGGAATGCACAATCTGGAAAACCAACATCCCGGTTAAAAACGCCGGAAGCAGGCCGAACCACAGAACAGCCGCCAGAGATAATACTGATATAATCAGGGAGGCGGTATCAATTTTATGTTTGCTAAAACCTAAGTCTGCGTGGATGCCAGTATGTGCAGTCATTGTGTAAATTTCCCGCTTAGTATGAAATGGCGGCTGCAGTAAGGGCAGATGATTTCGCCGCTATTAGACTTCTCTCCAAACTCTACTGCGCTGGCAAACTCGCTTGTCGCTGCGCTTCTC
>CAYTOJ010000060.1:0-11584 GCA_964439415.1 uncultured Rickettsiales bacterium | reverse complement strand
TCTGACTTCTGACTTCTGACTTCTGACTTCTGACTTCTGACTTCTGACTTCTGACATACCAAGCATACTGTAACCCTTTATACAGTTCGATTGTAGGAAAATAACTTTAAAACAACTTTAAACTTAGCAATCTTACCACCCGACAAGTTAGAGGTTCTATTTGCCCTCACCCTAACCCCCTTTTGTGAACAGGAGGGGGAACATAGAGAAAACCTACTCCGTTGCCCCCTCTCCCGGGCACAAAGGAGGGGCAGCAGCAGGCTCTCAGGCATCCTGAAGTTCATTGGTGGTTTCAGTTGCCTGTTGTGACTCCTCAGCTTCAGCCGGGGCTACGGTTTTCCATATTTCCAGCGCCAGCATTTTCATTTCCTCCGATGCGGTTGTGCGCGGGTGCGTCTCCGTCACTGCCATACCTTCCATCAGGGTGGAGGCATAACTAACCCGGTTGCCAAGGCAGGTTTCACTTAAATTAGTGAGACTTTGCGCGATTACCCCGGCTATTTTAGTGTTGGGCATAACCCGGTTCAGCACCACCAGAAACGGCACATTCTCCCCCTTTGCTATATCCACCGTTGCCTGCGTTGCCCATAAATCAGTAGGGCTTGGCTGCACCGGAATAACTATAAGGTTAGCGTAACGGATGGCTGTGCGAGCCTCTGTTTCCGTATGCGGTGGGCTATCGATCACGATAGCGTCAAAGCTTTTCCTGAGGCGCGAGATTTCACTACCCAGCCGCCAGCCGGAAATAGTCATGAAGGTAAGGCCGGTAAACCCCTCGCCAAATCTTTTTTCACGGATTTTATGCCATTCGGTAAGGCTTGCCTGCGGATCAGTATCCAGCACGGCCACTTTTAAGCCTTTTTGAGCCAGCACTACTGCCAGATGCGCTGATATAGTGGTTTTCCCTGCTCCGCCCTTCTGCTGCGCGACGGTGATAATTTTGCCATGCATTCTGATTATTCCCTATTTTACTATCTAAGTAATTGTCTTATATATGTGCATAACCAACTGTGAATATAAATGCCTGAAATTTTATCAAGTTTTGCACAAGAAAATATAAAACGCGCAGCATCCCTCATTCGCGCAGGCCGCCTGGTGGCCTTTCCCACGGAAACCGTTTACGGCCTGGGGGCAGATGCAACGAGCGATACAGCCGTGGCAAAAATCTTTCAGGCGAAAAACCGCCCGGATTTTAATCCCCTTATAGTTCACTACCACAGCCGGGATGCAGCTTTTGCGGATGTAGAGCGTAACGATATAGCATTAACGCTTGCCAGAAAATTCTGGCCTGGTTCATTAACTCTAGTTCTGAAAAGAAAACCTGATTGCCGGGTATCGCTGTTATGCAGTGCCGGGCTGGATACCCTGGCGGTGAGAGTGCCAGACTTAGCGGATGCGAGAGAGTTTATCCGGCAGGCAGGAACACCATTAGCCGCGCCCAGCGCCAACCGTTCATGCGGCATCAGCCCAACCAGTGCTGAACATGTGGCAAGCAGCCTGGACAACAATGTAGAGCTTATACTGGATGGCGGAGCTTGTAAGGCCGGGCTGGAATCAACCGTGATCGGATTTTTCAATTCGCAGCCGCATATATTGCGGCACGGCGCAATTGCCAGGGAGAAAATAGAAGAAGAACTTAAACTCAAGCTAACTGATCTAACAGCCGTAGCCGACAACCAGGCGCACCACTCACCGGGGCAGATGTTGAAACATTACGCGCCTGATATACCCATAAGACTGAATGCGCTTCACATTAAGCCCGGCGAGGCGCTTATAGCTTTTGGAAGCAACGTGCCAGCAGGGGCTGAAAAGACTGTGAATTTAAGCCCCAGCGGTGACCTGGCGGAGGCGGCGGCCAATCTTTTTAAAACTATGCACCTGCTTAATTCTAATAAATATGAGGGCATAGCTGTAATGCCAATACCGGAATATGGGCTAGGCATAGCTATTAATGATCGCCTCCGGCGCGCTTCGTCAACGGCAGTATAAAACAGCCCACTAGCGCACTACCAGATTCAGGAAGTTGGATATACCGTGAGTGATGCAGGAGGCGATAAAACCAGCCATAATCATCAATATCAGCTTGCTTTTAACATTGGTGATGCTTACAGGCCTCACCATTGCCGCTGCTATCAGTTTTTTACGCTCCCACAAATATAGAATCAGAAGAATCGCAGGAAAAGCCACCGCCAGTACGGTGCTATAGGGGTTATGAGTGGGCGCGGCTGCGGGAAATACTGTTATGCCAAGGAAAACCCAGGCGGTTAGCGTCATGCCATGATAAGAGAAACCCAGATTACGTTTGGCAGCATCCAGCAGAACATAAATCTGCGGCAGCATCAGCGGGATCAACCATAGCACCGCCTCAGCCGCTGATTCGGCTGACAATTTTAGAATCTCCTCAAACCCGGGTAATTTCAGTGGTAATGCCATTTACACGGCCTTTACATTATTCCTGACTCCAACAAACCAGAACGTTGCAGCGGCCATCAGCGCGCATATCATCACCCAGCAGAATATGAATGCAAATGGCACAATTTCCAGATTTTCAAACATTGCTACAATTACAAAAGCCATAAATACAGCTACGCCTGCAAATATCAGAGAATGCTTCAGTTTTACCAACCCCTTTGGCAGGAAAAAGAATAATCCGATAAAGCTACTAACCAGAACTGGCACAAAAGCTAAGGGAGGGGCTGCCAAAAGAAGAAATGATAATTCCTTAAATATTCTCCATTTAACGTCCTGATAATTATTAGGAGATACTAGCTTGTAAATACTATCACCAGTCGGATTGTAACCAGATATAATAGTTATACCCGACCATATAACCGCAGCAATGCCCGTTGATACTGATGCAAGCACAATGGCATAGAAGAAATGTAATTTTGAAATAAGCTTATAGCGCATATAGCTCTGCTGGTTATTCTATGGTTATCTTCTCCATAGTCAGGTTATGGTTAGTGTAGATGCAGATATCCCCGGCGATTTTCATGGCGCGGCGGATGATCTCCTCTGCGCTGAGCGGTTCATCAATCAGGGCGCGGGCGGCGGCCAGGGCGTAATTACCGCCGGAACCTATGGCGATTATTCCATCCTCCGGCTCCAGCACATCACCGTTGCCTGTCAGCAGGAAGGATGTTTTAGCATCAGCCACCGCCATCAGCGCTTCCAGACGGCGCAGGTATCTATCCGTCCGCCAGTCCTTCGCCAGTTCAACGCAGGCACGGGCTAACTGGCCGGGGTGTTTCTCCAGTTTGCTCTCCAGCCGCTCAAACAGAGTCAGCGCATCAGCGGTGGAGCCCGCGAAGCCTGCTATAATTTCCCCTCCCCCCAGCCGTCTGAGTTTTTTGGCTGAAGCCTTCATAATTGTAGAACCGATGGATACCTGCCCATCCGCCCCCATTGCCACTTCATTACCCTTGCGGATACAGATAACCGTAGTTCCGTGCATTTCCATTTTCGATTCCATAGTCATAATATACTGTTCGCGTATCAAGAATGCGGATTTTTGCAATTAATCCGCGAACAGTATATACGCGCATGGGGCTGGATTGGCGGCCATGCGCAAAAAAATAAACATTATACCAAAAATACTCTTCGAGTGTTTTTGGTATAATGCAGGATATACCTATATAGCTTCAAGATTTAAAGCGATATAAGCATATTCTTTTTCCAAAATGCTAACTTCGGTGTAATATTAAAGTACTATGTTACACATATGAATTACATTCCTAAAATCCTGTTTGATGGTGAGAATATCCAGTACAGTGGGCGTATTCACTGGATTGTGTACCTGCCGGGGGCATTTTTTCTGCTGAAATCCATGTTTCTGGCTATCAAGCTGCCGGAATGGGCAAATGGCGAGCTTTTCGGCCCATTGGCCGACAGTATTGTCAGAAAATACCATTTCATGCACTATTTCCCTGAAGCCGTAACCAGCGTTCTGTTTCTGGTGGGAACCTATAAGCTGATAGATGCCTTTATAATTGCTAATTTCACCGAACTGGTGGTTACCAATCACAGGATTATCGCCAAGTTCGGCGTGTTTGATGTTACAACTATAGAGATGGACAAAAACAAAATCGCCGGAATAAAAGTATTCCAAAGCTTCTGGGGGCAGATTTTTGGTTACGGAACCGTTACACTGCGCGGTTTTGCCGGGAACATCACCGGCCTGCCGGTTATCAGCAACCCATTTGAAATGCAGAAGTATACTACCGGGCAGCGCCTGGTGTGGTAGTCGCGGGATCGCAAGCAGTACAGCCGTTAGAGGCTATGCAGCAAGTCTTTACAACCCGCTTCACTTCCTGAAAAGTTTTATTTCTACCTATGCCGGTAGGGATTGTTTTATCACTCAAGCACCGCCTTTGTGCGTCATTTAATTGTCTTGATTTTAGCCATGCAAATTTCTGCGGGGTCATCCCGGGGCGGCTTAGAACCCGCTGCTTCTGCAAAAATAATGGCGCGGTGACGGTTACCACATAATCAACCCGGCTTTCAGCATTGGTTTCAAACAATAGCGGAATATCCAGCAGCACCATTTTGCGGCGGCCTCTATAGTGCGTATGCACAAATTTACGCTCTAACTCTCTCACCAGGGGGTGCACCATTGTTTCCAGCCGCGCCAGCTTTGCCGCATCCTCCATCACCACCCTGGATAGCTCCCGCCTGTTAACCACACTTCTACCGCCGTTATTGGTTACAGTTTGCGTGCCGAATTCTACAGCGATTTTATTGATAAGTCTTACATTGTTTTTAAATAAATGATGCACGGCATCGTCGGCTGAGAATACAGGCACGCCAAGCTTTTTAAAAAACCCTGCCGCCGTGGTTTTACCCATGCCGATACCACCCGTAAGCCCTATGATTATCATAATAATTCACTAAAATGCAAAGCTGTTATGTGGATATAATATCTGCATTTGAAGTCAGGGGCTATATTTTTATGGCTGCAATGCAAAAGCTACTTTTTAAAAATAAGGGCTTAATACCCCAAAACCCTACTTTTCATCAAATCATCAAAAAACCTCAAAAAAAAACAATAACTTAGCGATAATCTGATGATGTTGTATCAAATTTTTTGTTCAGCGGCATTTCGGTGTCGCTGTGAATGAGACCCGGGAGGGTATTATGTTGTCAAAAATTTTGCAATTTTTTGGAACTTATTGTTCGTACTGTCGCAAACGCACCGCCACACGAGACGGGGCGTGTGCCGAGTGTGGTGAGCCTAGATAACCTCTAGGCTCACCCACAATTGAATAGGAGTGGGGTTTAAAGTGGCGGAATGGCCTCTGAAAGCTCCACCCCATTCTTTTTACAGCCTTTATTTTGATAAAACCGATGATAGCATTCTGCTAATTTCTTCAAAATCATCTTCTAAGTTCTTATCCACGCCATACCACATTTTAAAGCCCGGCACGGCCTGATTAATAAGCATACCAAGCCCATTCGCGGCGGGATGCCCCCTGCCGAGCGCCGCTTTTACCAACTGCGTTTGCAGTGGATTATATATAATATCGTAGACTATTGAATCCGGCTTCATCATCTCCAGTGGTATCTCAAGAGCCTCCGCCCCCTTCATGCCAAGGCTTGTGCAGTTTACCAGCAGGGCGCAGTTGTTGAGCGCCTCCCCTCTCAGATTCCAATCAACATGCTGAGTATTAGGTATTTCCTCAGCTTTTGCTTTACTGCGGCTGACTATATATATTTCTCTATAGCCCATAAGCTCCAGCGCATAAGCCACCGCCTTGGCAGCACCGCCAGCCCCTAAAATCACCGCTGCGCCATCAGCCTGGAGATTCGGGAAGTTAGCTTTCAGGTCAACCAGAAAGCCGGAAGCATCAGTATTATATGCCAGAATTTTTCCATCGCGGAAAACCAGGGTATTAGCAGCTTTTATCCTGGCCGCAGCATCATCCGCTTCATGGCTGATATCCAGCGCATATTCCTTGTATGGCAGCGTGACATTCACGCCCTTAAAACCCATATCCAGCAGATTCATTATTGATGATTTAAAATTCTCCCGCACTAGTGTATCGTCTCGTGCATCGCTTATCAGTGATACAGGAGAAAACGCTACACTATCTTTAAAGGCCAGTGTGCTTGTTGTCTCACGCTTACCAGCATCTGCGGGCGTTTTATCTGCAAGGCTTTGCGTGAGACGGCACACTAGCGGCAGCGCCATATATGCGCCATCGATACCGTATTTCTCCAGCCAGTAATTATGCAGAAGCGGTGACAGAGAATGACTGACGGGATAGCCAACCACCCCGGCCAGAGCTGCTTTAGCGGATTTTATCGGCATATTTCCATATCGTATACGTTAGCCGGATAATGCAATCTTATAGCAACACTTGCTAGATAAAAAACCTGCTCTATAACCATGCGATATTTTTGATTCAGGCAAGGAATTTTATGAAGATAAGCTGTGTAGACATTAGAGTAGGCAACATTCTGGAGTATAATAACCGTTTGTGGCAGGTGCTGAAAACCCAGCATGTGCAGCCGGGCAAAGGCGGCGCTTACATGCAGGTGGAAATGAAGGATATTAAAAGCGGAACCAAAACTAACGAGCGTTTCCGTTCATCCGAGACTATTGAAAAAGCGCATCTGGATAACCGCGATTTTCAATACCTGTATAACGAAGGCGACAACGGTTATGCCTTCATGGATCAGGAAAGCTTCGAGCAGATCACCCTGAATAAGGAAATTATTGGCGCGCCGGCCGCCTTCCTGCAGGAAGGTATGAAAGTTTTAATGCAGATGTATGAAGGAAATCCGCTATCGGTAGAATTACCAGCTACAGTAGTTATGGAGATAATTGAAGCTGATCCGGTGGTAAAGGGGCAGACCGCCGCATCCTCTTACAAGCCTGCAATACTGGCTAATGGCCTTAGAACAATGGTTCCACCATTTATAGAATCCGGTGAGAAGATAATAGTTAACACATCTGACGGCTCATACGTTGAGCGAGCAAAATAAATACATTGCCAGTCATATTATCATATCTTAATAATTCCTTAACCAATAGACGCTTTTGGTAAGTCTTAATTTGGACTAATACTATACTGCTCGCGTATGAAGAGTGTTGATTCTTTGCAGGCAAGTAGCGAGCAGTATAGACGCGCATGGGGCTGGATTGGCGGCCATGCGCAACAAATAAAAGATATACCTATCGCACTCTTGAAGTGCGATGGGTATATCAATCCTAGTAATTTAAAGTTTATTTATAAATGACGACCTATTCAGCAAATATCAAGATAATGGTCGACGCGGTGTTAGCCGCATCCAAGGGCATAAGGCGTGACTTTGGAGAAATTGAGAATCTCCAGGTATCGCCTAAGGGAACGTTTGATTTTGTTACCAGCTCCGATCTGGCCGCTGAGAAAAAATTAATCTCCATGCTCGGCAAAGCCAGGCCGGACTGGGGAGTATTAAGCGAGGAAGCCGGGGAGAAGATTGGCTCAAACCCGGAATACCGCTTTATTATAGACCCTATAGACGGCACTTCCAACTTCATGCGTGGCATACCATATTTCTGCATATCGCTAGGTCTTGAGAGAAGGCATAAAAACGGCGATTCCGAGGTGCTTGCCGGGGTTATTTATGACCCTCTGCTTGATGAGTTATACTGGGCAGAACGTGGTTTTGGCGCTTACCTGAACCACCGCCGCCTGCGCGTATCTAGGCGGGAGAAAGTTGAGGAATGCATAATGGCTCCCGGCAGTCCGCCCAAGAAAAAGCCCGATCCCCGTTATTTTAGTGATTTGCAGAAAATATCAGCCCTGACTTTAGGGGTGCGTTGCACAGGCTCCGCCGCGCTGGATATGGCCTATGTTGCCGCTGGCCGTTACGATGCATTCTACCGCCGCAGCATTCAACCGTGGGATATAGCCGCTGGCATTATACTGGTGCAGGAAGCGGGTGGACGGGTAACTGAAGTGGATAATGGCGGTAATCCGCTGTTTGGCGGTACTATAATGGCCACTAATGGGAGCATCCATTCCAACATGGTTACGTTATTGAAATAATTAAATCTTGCGGTAACGCTTATGAAAAAATACTGGTTATTCGTACTGGCAGCATTTTATCCCGCAATAGCACTGGCTGATTTTGTGGGGCAGGATTTGCCATCGGTAGAAATCAACCTGCAAGCTCTGGATGAGCTGGAGCGCCCAAAACAGAAGCGCCGCAGCGCCGCCGCCAGGCTCCAGGATATGGAAATCCGCCGCCTTTTAGAGGGCAAAGGCACTTTGAACATTACAGCCGAATCTAAGGCATCCAGTTCAGTTGGGGCGGTTAGTGAAACTGTTCAATCTGTAAAGAGCATAAATTCAATCAAGGAAAACGAAATTAAAAAAGCGCTGACTAACACTAACAAGGAACAGGTTTTTGAAGCGGCAGTTGATCAGCCGGTTGAGCCTGTACGTATGCCAACTGCCACACTGCCGCCACTGCCGCCCAAACCAGCCGCAGTGCCCCCTGCCCCGGTCAAAAAAGCCACCACTATTGAGTCAAGTGAAACGCACCAGGAAAAACTGCCCCAACCACAAGCAACCACTAGCAGTAATGCCGTTGCAAAAAGTGCAGCCAGCGCCCCAGTCAAGCCAGTAGTAACGCGAAATATTCCAGCACCGCAAATACAGCAGCAGGAAGAGCCAACTAATGAGGCTGATTTAGCCCCGGCTGCACCGCCCACACCAAATCTGCCGCAGTTACCCAAAGCACAGATTGCAAAACCTGAAAGCGTCAATGAGCCAGCAAGGTTAGAGCCTGCAAAACAAACACAGGCAAATACCCACCAGAACGCCGCACCAATACCCACCATGCCAGAGGTTACAGCGCAACCTGAACAGCCAAAACCAGTAGCCGCAGCGCCTGCATTACCAGCACCATTACCAAAGCCGGAATTACAAAAAGTAGCAGCACCACAACTGCCTAACGTAGATGAATCTAACAACCTGCCGCCACTGCCTGATATAAAAACCGACAAGACGCAAGCACCAGCGACTCCACCAGCGCAAGCCAAGTTAGCGCCAGTCCCAGCACTGCCGAAAGTTCAGGAGGATGCGCCAGCACTGCCGCAATTACCTGAAGCGTCCCCCGCCCCTACGCCTCCCCAGCAGAGGGAGCAGGCTAAGGCTCCACCCGCCGCGCAAGCACCGGCAGCAGGTGATACCACTCAGCCCGGCGTAACCTTAAGCATACCTTTCGTGGAGACTGAGACTGAGCTTCCAATCTCAGTGCAAGGCCAGTTACAGCAGTTGATTGCAAAAATAAAACCAATGGCTGATGTAAAAATCAACATAATCGCCTATGCATCCGGCAGCGAGGAACAGGCCAGCGCCTCCCGCCGCATTTCATTAAGCCGGGCTCTGGCAGTCAGGACATATCTGGTTGATAACGGAATTGATAAAGCCCGTATTTTTGTTCAATCCAAAGGTAACAAATCTAACGGCGGCAATCCGGATCGGGTTGACCTTATCGCCATCAAAGGCAATTGATATACCCGCTAACTAAAATAAGCCTCTGAACCTTTCAAACGTTTTTATTTCACCAGCCTGTGCAGTCCGTGCTGCCGCCTGGCGGGTCACCATTTATCTTTAAAAATTCTCTCCTTCTGACGCTGCCAGTCTCTATCCAGAATAGTATCGCGCTTTTCATACTCTTTTTTGCCTTTAACCAGAGCAATCTCAAGCTTTACCAGGCCTTTGCGGTTAAAATACATACTAAGCGGAACCATGGTCAAACCTTTGGTTTTCAGTTTACCGGTCAGGCGTTTAATCTCTTTAGCGCGCAGTAACAGCTTGCGCGGCCTCTTCGGCTCGTGCGTCAGATGTCTGGCTCCCTGATATTCACTTATATCAGCGTTTATCAGCCAGACTTCGCCTTCTTTAACCTCGGCGTATGAATCCGCGATGTTGCAGCCCTTTGTCCTGAGGGACTTTACCTCAGATCCAAACAGAGCAATGCCTGCCTCAAATGCCTCCTCTATCGCATAATTAAAACGCGCCTTGCGGTTATCAGCTATTCTACCATTTTCTGCCATGACTCAGGCTTAAAGCTTGAAGCGTGGCAAAGTCAAGCTGTAGGAACCAACAGTTTATTGAGGCCAGGCTTATCCTTATCCTCCTCCTGCTCCAGGCCGGGGAAGTATAAGGCTAGCCCCTGCATCGCTGAATCATCCCCTCTCTGCACCTCCATGTAACCGCCTATCATCCTCAGGAACCTGCGCGCCAGGAAGAGGTTAAAGGAGTTCTCCTCATCGTTACAGGTGAAGGATTTTGAACTGCCGCGCTTTTCCATACCTTTACGGTGATTATTTGCGGTAAAGCTCATAAGCAGCTTCCCCCTGCCGTCAGGGGTTATAGATATTCCGGCATTAATTACGCCACCCTGACTTGATAACCTGGAAAGGAAGGATAGCGACCATTGCAGAATCCTCTCCAGTACCGTTTGCTCCACAGAGATATTCACAGGATATTCACAGGATTCCACTCTGACATCAACGTTATACTCCAGAGCCTTAGGCCTTATATCCACAAGCACAACATTTAATGATTCCACCAGGTCGCTTTCCATAGCACCCATGCGCCCCAGACCTGATTCAAGCCTGGTCAGCTCCAGCATTGAGCCTAGCGTTGACAACAAATCCCGGCCACTACTTACTATATCCTGAATATAGGAGCGATAGCGGGAGTTATCCACAGAACCAAAGACCTCGCTCTGAATCATCTCCGAGAAACCAATAATAGCATTAAGCGGCGTTCTGATTTCATGACTGAGATCCGAGAGCAATTTGCGTGACAGCCTGATCTGCCTGTCTCCATCGCCACGGACGCCAAGCCCCAGTTTTTCCTTACCACTGCGGAAGCAGTAAATATGACGCTCTAACTTGGGATTACTGAATGAAGGCGAACGCTCCACAGTAAAATCAGAGCCATCGCCCAGCGCTTTGAGATGGAATTTAAATCTGGATGCCGGGTTTATATCCCCATATTTTTTCTCTAGATCAGGCAGGTTAAAATGCTCTAAAAAAACTTTTCTGAGGAATTTACCCTCCAGCGGGGAGTAATGCTTGCGGCCAATTATGTCACAAAAAGCCTGATTGGCATAAATCACAGCTTCTTCACAGAACATTCCACGGGCATCACTATTATTACCAACAGGCTTATACCCCGTTATCAACACACCTTCCTTGATATTATCCAGAGCTTCTATGAAATATGGCGAGACTGATTTACGCGCTATATGCCCTAGCTCCGCCACCTTGGGAGCCTTCGCCGCTTTCCGCAGAATATCTTTGGTTAACGCCATTTTCAGCAGGTAACTCTTTTTTTACTATAATCATCACTAACACATGCGGCCTAACCTTAGAAATATAAATCAGATTCATTCACAGGCTAATACGCAAAATTATAGCGCCTGTGTCCTTTGTACACAAACCGAAGTATTTTATAATGGCTTACTATGCTCCATCGCAGCTCTTAGAATAAGATTGGCTCGGGTTTGATAACCATCCTCTCCCATGCTTTTGAGCCAGTCAACGACATCGGCATCAAGAGCGCATGGGGCTGGATTG
>CAYTOJ010000059.1:0-12059 GCA_964439415.1 uncultured Rickettsiales bacterium | reverse complement strand
TAAGGACAGAGCGCAGGATATTAAAAAGCTGGTGGATACAATCAAGGAAGAGAAGCCGGAACTTGTCACCACGCATCGGCGTGTCTACCGCCCATGGGGTGCTTATGACAGCATAGATTTTGGCGACCGTCACCAGGTAAAACGCATTACCGTGCGCCCCGGCGGCAAGCTATCCTTACAGATGCATTATCACCGCGCCGAGCATTGGATTGTGGTAGCGGGAACCGCTAAAGTCACCTGTGATGGGGTGGAGACGGTGCTATCCGAGAACCAGTCCATCTACATTCCCTGTGGTGTGGTACACCGCATTGAAAACCCCGGTAAGATCGCGCTGGATATTATTGAAGTTCAGTCCGGCTCTTATCTTGGTGAGGATGACATAGTAAGGTTTGAGGATGTATATGGCCGCAGTGACGAAGCGGATACCAACGCACACAAACTTGTAACTGCGTAAGTTTTCAACTAATATAGTGGTGAATTTTGTATACCCCCACCCCTGAATACTTCCCGAACGACATAACCATTCTTACCACTATAGATTTGGCGTAGGCATCAGGCATCTGAAGTTTTTGTCACTGGTACAGGTGCTGAAGTCCTGCCTGTTGTTGAGATAAACGGACATAAATATAATGTCGGTAAAATCACCCAGCAGATGATGGATAAGTACCAGGAACTTGTGAAGCGCATGTGAGTCAGCTCTCTATTTTTTTTGCTGCTCTATCCTGGTTTATTAATCTCTCGTATTTCTTTATAAAATAATTACACTGCTTAGCACCTAACAATTCTGCCAGTTTGTCATAAAATTCTACAGCATAGTATAGTACGTGACGCTTATCTCTGGTTAGTTCGATTTGATCTTCAGGCTCTACTGTTGTTTCGTGGTCATTACGTGCAATGACGCTACCTAAAAAATAATACAGCTTTCCAAGCTGGTTCAAAAAACGGTTTGTACTATTTACTGTCATTTTAATTGGATTCGCTTTTACATCGTAAAATTCTTCTTGTCTCCCCACAACACTTGTGAATTCCTGTGCGCCATTAAAATAATCTATGGTTTTAATCAGAACTGCAATTTCCCCCTTAGCTTTTTGACGCAGGTCATCGCCTTTACTATTTAGAATATCTTTTAAATCAGCTTTGAGATTCAGTAATGATTGTCTATAGTTTTTTATATGGTCAAATACATGTTTTAGATCAGTGTAGTTTAAGAATGTAAAAACATAACTGCCATCTAATCTTCTAAGTTCTTTGTTTAAACCGTTGCTGCTATAAGCGTAATTGAATAAAAGTTGAAAATTCAGGGTTTTTTCATCTCCAAGCGTGTGGAAATGCCGTTCAAAAGCAGCTGAATTCCCAAGTTCTACTAATGGATTATCCTGTTCACCAATCTCATCAAATACGCATTCATTTAAATCAACTTTATACACTAAGGCATTGCCAACAACTAATGGCTCTATTTTGAAACCTCCATATCCATCCTCAGTTATTTCATCCAAAAATATTTCAGCGTCTACCTCATCAGCGAAATAGTTTACACACCGATACCTGCTAGAATGGCCTGGAATAAAATACAGTATCTGTATACCGCTCTTGTACATGCTAATAATTATGGTGGTTTTTTAACTTATAAATCTATCACCGTACCAACGCCGTGGTTGGTGAAGGTTTCCACCAGAAGTATGTGGGGCACGCGGCCATCCAGAATATGAGCGCGTTCCACACCTTTTTGCAGAGCATTCACGCAGGTTTCCACCTTTGGAATCATGCCGCCGCTTAGTGTTCCATCGTTCTGCAATTCAACTGTATCCGCCACGCTTAAACGTGAAATAAGCTTGCCGGTTTTATCCAGAATTCCCTGAACATCCGTCAGCAGCATCAGTTTGCAGGCTTTTATTTCAGCGGCGATTGCCCCTGCTGCAGTATCAGCGTTGATGTTAAAAGTCTCCCCATGCTCACCCATTCCTACGGGCGCAATAACCGGAATAATATCCGATTTTTCCAATGTCTCGAGGATATGGGGATTGATTTTATAAGGCTCCCCAGCGAAGCCCAAATCCAGCACCTGTTCAATGTTAGAATCCGGGTCTTTCCTGGTGCGCGTTACCTTGCGGGCGCGGATAAGCTCAGCATCCTTTCCCGATACACCTATAGCACTTCCCCCCGCCCGGTTGATTGCTGTGACTATCTGCTTATTGATTGCACCTGCCAGCACCATTTCAACGATTTCCATAGTGGCCTGATCAGTTACTCTCAGCCCGTCCACAAATTCACTTTTTATCTTCAGCTTGTCCAGCATCTGCTTGATCTGCGGCCCGCCGCCGTGCACCACAATCGGGTTTATTCCAACCTGTTTCAGCAGGACTATATCCTTGGCGAAAGTATCAGCCAGCGCAGCATCCCCCATGGCGTGACCACCGTATTTGACTACGAATGTACGGCCAGCGAATTTGCGCATATAAGGCAGCGCCTCAACCAGTGTGCGGGCGGTATGCAAAACTTCTTCGTTATTGTTCATATTCAAATTTCATAGCGTTTTTTGGGTTCGATTTTCCTGAAACATACTCCTCGCATTTCAAGAGTTGACATTTGGAGCGTAGCGACCTGCGCCAGCGCGCTGGTGGGAGGCCTTTGGGTCACAGCTTGAACAGACATGGGGTATCCCATGCCTGTTCCTAGCAGTGACGGGGTGCGCCCCCCTTAACAAATAAAAGATATACCGCCGGAGTGAAAGGGAAAATTTCAACTCTTCAAACGATAGCGGTATATTACCAAACAACAAACTATAATGCACTATGGATAAACTTCAGAAATTCGGATAATCGGCAAAAAATCACACTTCTGTCACCAGAATATCCACACAAAAGCAATTTAAAGCAATAACTCGCAGTGCGCATTACTTATTGAATTATTATACTAATTTATAATTATTGCCATGTCACAAAAGGTTAATAATCCATTACTTAAATCTACATAAAATACTACTAGTATTGCTGGATTAAATAGCAAATTCATTAAATGGGAGCAATCCATGTCTATCAAAAGAACGTTGTTGATTGGCACAGCGCTAACCTTAGTTCTATACTCCCATACATCAGGGGTGTATGCGCAAACCGTATCAAGCTCTGGCGTTGTTGACGAAACACCTGTGGAGGCTGATACAACCACATCCACCAGTTCCTCCGGCGGCTCTACTTCCAGCACCTCCGGCAGTACCTCTTCCGGTGGACCAACAACCTCCAGCGGAACAACCTCCAGCGGTACAACATCAAATGAAGTGGATGCTAACGCAACTGAAGTTGCTGCAGCCGATGCTGCAACTGATACCACTGCAACTGATACCACTGCAACTGATACCACTTCAAGCGGCATAGGAGGCGGAACCAGCGGCGGCATTGGATCTATACGCCGTAACGGCAGCAGCGGGGGCTCAAATATACCTGATGTTGATAAGAAGCCAGAAAATTTCAGAGGAGTTAATATAGAAGGTAAAAAAACAGCTCCAGGCAGCAATTATAAAGTCACTGTTCAAGCTAACTCGAATAATCATGTAGAAGGTGTACAGACAAGAAATCCTGATGGCGGTTTGGTTGCCAGTACCATAGGTATCAATGTATCCGGCAAGAACAATACCATTGATAGCTCAGTCGAAAGCAGAAGAGGTTTTGCCTATGCGTCCGACGGCGGCACTCTGAAAATTGATCAGAAAGGCGATAATAATGAGATTCTCCTGCCGATTATGCAGGGCATCAACATAAATAATACTCTAAGTCAGATCAATAACGACAACAAGCTGACACTAAAAGAACAAAATGGTACAGACCTTACCATAAATACCAGGCAGCGCGGCGGCACTGTAATTACCATTAATTCCCAAACTGGTGAAAAAAACACCATAGATGCTTTCCAGGGCGGCGCCAGCAGGGTGGGCACTACCACCGCCACTTTTGACCAGAGGGGCAGTGAAAATACAATTAAAACCGACCAGAGAGGAAGCAATAAAGAACTTATAATACATCAGGACGGTGATAAAAACGAGGCCTATTTGAAGCAAAGCCCGGGGGCTTTCAATTCTAAAGCCACCATTACCCAGTCTAACGGTAGCAGCGGCGGTACAACTGCGGCAACAGGAAATAAAGTTGGTGAGAATGCAACCTCAAGCGGTGGTTTTGTCCCTGTTGAGCAGGCAGGCCAGAAGCAGGAGCTGAGCATTACCCAGAAAGATAACTACAACGTGGTAAAAGGCTTAAAGCAGGCATCAACCGCAGTAGGCGCGAAGATTGAAATAACCCAGGGCGGCTATACGCAAACTGATGATCCTGCCGCAGGCGCGGGCGCAAACCAGGTGAACAAGCTGGAGCAAACAGGTAAAGGCGCAAAGGCAAAAATTGCCCAGACTTATGATGCAGCAACTGCTTCATCATCTGGCGGTTCTTCAGGCGGTACTTTCGCGCCTAACAAAATAGAACTTCTGCAGAACGGTGAGAATGCCTCAGCTAACCTGGCGCAAACCGGGCTAGGCAATGAAATCATGCTCACCCAGGATGGTAAGGGCAGCGCAACCGCTACAACAACAACTTCTTCCGGTGGTACATCCACTGAGGATGTTATGGTAACACAGACTGGCAAGACTAATAAAGCAACTCTGACTCAGCAGACTACATCAGAAGGCTCAACGGCTAATCTTATCCAGAAAGGCAATAATAACCAGATAACCGCAGACCAGGCAGGAAAAACCCAGAAACTGATTATTAATCAGGAAGACAATTTTAACATAGTTACAGGAGTCAAACAGGCAGCTACCGCAGAAGGAGCATCAGCCACCATAACCCAGAAAGGTTATAAGGAAGCCACTGAGATCGCAGGCGGCGCTAACCAGGTAAACAAGCTGGAACAAACAGGTAAAGGCGCAAAGGTAAAGATCGCTCAAACCTTCCAGTATATGCAAGCTTCAGGTGGAGTCACCGGAGCAACCCCAAGCCAACCTGTTCCAGGGCTGACTCCTAACAAGGTAGAGGTAACCCAGAGCGGTGAGAATGTATCCGCTGATCTGGCTCAAACCGGACTTGGCAATGAAATACTGCTGATTCAGGATGGTGCAGGGGCTGCTGCCACAACCACTTCCAGCGGTGGCGCAGCTTCTGGTACAGTTATTACTCAAACTGGTGAATTCAATAAAGCATCCTTAAACCAGCTTAAAACTTCCAGCGGCGCATCAGCTAATCTGGTTCAGGAAGGCAGCTTTAACAGCATCAATGTCCAGCAGGCAGGTAAAACTCAGAAGCTGACTATAAACCAGAAGGATAATTATAACCTTGTACAGAATTCAACTCAGATTCCAAGTCAGGGTGAGAAAGCCGATAATGCAACCGCTGAAATCACTCAATCTGGTTATACTGGTATAATCGCACCTACCAGCGGATATGTAAACCGGGTGGATCAACTTGAACAGACAGGAGTTGGAGCTCGCCTGAAAATTGAGCAGACATATAAGGAGGTACCAACGGGTGGTAATGTTGGTAATGCAGGAGTATTACCAAACATAATAGAAGTACAGCAAGCCGGGGAAAATGCATCAGCCCATATTATACAAACTGGTTCAGGCAATAAAGCGACACTAAAGCAGTTAGGTAAAAGCAAGGCTTCAACAAGTGAATTCGCGGTATTGATTAATCAGGATGGTGTTGGCAACAATATAGACCTTACCCAAACTGAAACTGCGGTAAACGCAACCGCAGATTTAAGCCAGATAGGTGACAATAACTTGATTAAACTACTTCAGGAAGCACCTGGTGCCAGCGCAATTATAGCACAGAATGGAGACAAAAACTTTGTAGATGCCACGCAAGAAGCTGCTGCAAATAGGGCAATCTTAAACATAACACAAACCAGCGCAGGCAAACTTCCAACAGGAGCTGGTGCTTATGCCAACAGTGCAACGGTTAAGCAGGAAAGTCCTGACGGCTCGATCACTCTGGTACAGAACTATGACCTGTCTAACAGCAAGCTTACAGGCGGTAACATTGCTGACATATCTCAGTTAGGAAACACTGCCGGCTCCAAAATCACATTAACCCAGGATGTAGGCGGTAATACAGCAACCATAAAGCAGGATGATTCTACTAATTCAGAAATAACCGTAACGCAGAGTGGGGGGCAGTCCTGCACAGGGACTTGCTTACCAGTGACTACCCAACCAATCCGGTAACAATAATTGATTTATAACAATATGATGAGATACTGCTCGCATTTTAAAAGTGTGGATTGGTTGCAGTTAATTTGCGAGCAGTATAAATATTCTTCCCATCGCTCGAACGTCCACGCAACCGCTTTAGGGTGTATACGTGCATGGGGCTGGATTGGTGGCCATGCGCAAACATATAAACAATATACCTAAAACACTCTTCATGTGTTTTAGGTATATATTAAAAACGAAACAGGTAATTTATGAAAAAATCACTCCTTGTTTTAGCCTCTGTTTTCGCACTGCTTAGCGACAGCGCCGTATCCGCTGAAAACCTGGTGAAAATTGACCAGGTGGCAGCAGACAGCAATGTCAGGGTAGTACAAGGGGGAGGTTCCAGCCTTGAAGCGGCACAAAGGGGTAGTAACACGAATATTACCGCAACCCAGGGTCTTGATGACCAGGCGATCATAAAGCAATCCGGTTATGATATATCAATGACACTACGGCAGAATGGTGGCGGCAATTATATTAGCTCCCAACAGATTGGAGCCAATCTCGCCGCCAACATTACGCAAAGCGGCGATGATGTTCTTATCCTGCGCCAGATAGGAAGTGACAATGCATTAACGCTTCGCCAGCGCGGCGGCTCAACCGCCAATGTCAGCCAGACGGGAGATAATAACGAACTAACACTGACTCAAAAAGCCAACACTAATATCACCGTACGGCAGCACGATGGTGCAAAAGCGGTGATTACCAAACTTCCATGATAAAGACTTATTGCAATGAGTAAAATCAGATCATTTTTAGCAACTGTTATCTCCCTTGTAGCCTCACAAGGATTCATAAGTGAGGCTGAAGCTGCAAGTAAGCCTCATACAGTTAAACAGGAAGACCGGAACAATGTACTGCAGGTAGATAAAAATGATTGCAGCGCGGTTTCATACGAGCAAAAGGGTGACATTAATGATGCCACTATCTATTGCCAGCAGGATACCACTGTTGAGCTTAAACAGAGAGACAACAATGGCAGTACAATTCATATAATCTCATCCGGCTCAGGGGGGGTAAAAATCCACTCCCGCCAGTCCAATAAATAGCCGTTCCGCCTCACTTTATCCCTTCAATTTAAGTTGCGAAAATTGCCGCAATGCAGCAATATAAAATCTATAGGGGATAAGTCATGAGCAAGCCGGAGAAAATCATAATATTCGATACCACACTGCGCGATGGTGAGCAATCACCGGGGGCGGCAATGAACAGTGAGGAAAAACTCCTTATTGCTGAGGCTCTGGATCGTTTAGGTGTGGATGTTATCGAAGCCGGTTTTGCCCGTTCATCCAAAGGTGATTTTGAAGCAATACAGGAAATTGCGCGGACGGTTAAACACGCCACCGTCTGCAGCCTGGCACGCGCTAAGAACGATGATATTGAAGCAGCCGCGGAGGCTATAAAACCTGCCCGGCGCGGGCGGATTCACACATTCTTGTCCACCAGCCCGCTGCACATGAAATACAAACTGAAAATGGAACCTGAACAGGTGCTGGATACCATACGCTCCAGTGTATCTCACGCCCGGCGGTTTACCGACGATGTGGAATGGTCAGCCGAAGATGGAACCAGAACGGAAAGCGATTTTCTCTGCCGCGCTGTGGAAGCGGCTATCAAAGCAGGCGCAACCACTATTAATATCCCCGATACCGTGGGCTACACAGTGCCGGATGAATACTATAGAATCATAAGAAATCTGAAGGAGAGAGTCCCCAATATAGATAAAGCCGTGCTTTCATCCCACTGCCATAACGATTTAGGCTTGGCGGTGGCTAATTCCCTGGCCGGAATTAATGCCGGAATCCGTCAGGTGGAATGCACCATCAATGGCCTGGGTGAGCGGGCGGGTAACGCCGCATTGGAGGAAATAGTTATGGCTTTAAGAGTCCGCAATAATATACTGCCATTTTATACTGATATAAAAAGTGAGAATATAACTAAAACATCGCGCCTGGTTTCTCAAATAACCGGGTTTATTGTACAGAAGAACAAGGCAATTGTCGGCGCTAATGCCTTCGCCCATGAATCCGGCATTCATCAGCATGGAATGCTTGCCCATGCGGGAACATATGAAATCATGACCCCCGAATCAGTAGGGCTTACCAAGAATAATCTGAAGCTTGGCAAACTGTCCGGCAGATCTGCGCTGAAAACCAAACTCTCCGATCTCGGCTTTGATTTGACTGAGGAAGAGCTTGACCGTGTTTTCGAGAAATTCAAAGAACTGGCGGATAAAAAACGCGACATTTACGATGAAGACCTTGCCGCACTGGTAGACCCGCTGATATTCCGCAGCAACAGCGGCATAGCCCTGCTGGATATAAAAGTGGAATCCGGCAATCATAGTAAACCGATAGCAAAGCTGGAACTGGATGTAGACGGTGAGCATGTAAGCGTAGAATCCGGCGGGGTGGGCATAATTGATGCTGCATTCAACGCCATCAAAAAGCTTATTCCGCACGATGAAAAACTGGAGCTTTATCAGGTGCAGGCAATTACCGAGGGCACAGATTCACAGGCTGATGTAACTGTGCGTCTGGTTGGGGAAGATACCATCAGCAACGGCCACGGCTCTGATATGGATGTATTAGTTGCCTCCGTCCTGGCATATATAAACGCCCTTAACAACAAACGCACACTGCAAAGCCGTATGGTGGCGGAAAAAAGCCAGGCACTGGCTTAACGCGTAACATATACCTATCGCACTTCAGGAGTGAAGTTTTCTTGCGACCAAGGGAGCCGCACCGCCTTCGCTAAAGCCACAAACGACAGGCATTCCAGCTCCATGCGTCATTTCTTATGCTCAAATAAGGTGCTTGAAGCTTGTATTTTGCTGTGTATGCACGATATACTGCTCGCGTATCCGATGCGCGGATTCTTTGCAGGCAAGTAGCGAGCAGTATATACGCGCATGGGGCTGGGTTGGCGGCCATGCGCAAAACATAAAAGATATACCTATCGCACTCTTGAAGTGCGATAGGTATATACAGTTAATAATGACAGTAGATAATCCGAAGCCAAATTTTCTTGAAGGCCAGTTGCTGGTTGCGACACCACTGATAGCTGAGTCCTGCTTTCATCGCTCGGTGGTGTATGTTTGCGCCCATAACAGCGCCGGGGCAATGGGCATTATCACCAATCACAAGATAGACGGCCTGGATATAAAGGATATCATGCAGCAGCTGCGCATTGAGCCGCATAATATCAGAAATGATGTGCCGATACATTTTGGCGGGCCGGTGGAACCTACGCGTGGATTTGTTCTGCATAGTGGTGATTATGAGCGGGAGGAGACTGTACGCATGGGCAATAATATCGCTATTACCTCCAGCACTGAGATTCTGCGCGATATTGCAGGTGGCGGCGGGCCACTCCATACTATACTCGCCCTGGGTTATGCAGGGTGGGAGGCCGGGCAACTGGAAAAAGAGCTGGAGGAAAACTCATGGCTCACCGTGCCCGCCAGGTATGAGCTGATATTTAATATTCCCAATTCTGACAAATGGCAGAAAACCGCGGAATCTCTGGGGATTGACCTGACGAAACTCTCCAGCCGGGTGGGACATGCTTGAACCAGAAACCTGAAGCCAGAAATCGGAAATCAGAAAAGATATTAGATGCGGAATTTTGCTGAAATAAAAGTTTAATGGTAAAGCATTAAGATGCTGAAAGTATTTTTGAGTCATTAGTCAGGAGAAGTATATGGTGCGCAGTCAACAGGAAGAAGCTGATGGCTTGAGTGATCTTATAACCACGCTGCAGGAACAAATTGGACATAGTGGACAGGAAGAATATCCTGACCGTAGGGCTTCTTTTTATACACAGTTGGGAGCTTTTGTAAAAGCTGCAATTTCTGGCTTTAGAGCAGGGAAAAATCCTATGGACTCTCTTAGATTTGCAATGGATGTTGTTGAAACACAACACCAAAATAGAATCCATTTAGCTGATAGCAGTGTTGCGCATAGAAATGGTTCTTATTATCCCAGATAATGTCATTGTCGCTGGAAGCGCGTGATAAGCAGCCAGGCAGTGAGGTAGCCAAATGCCAGGAAAGCAAGTTCAAAGCCTGGGTATTTATATGCGGCAACAGCAAGGGCAATCAGGGTTATGTTAAGCAGCAGCACCATTGAAGCTACTTCCCTATGGGTAAAGCCGCTGCGTACTGCTATCTGGTAGGCATGAGTGCTGTGAGCCTGCCATATTCTCTCTCGCCGTTTCAGACGCTTTATCAAAGTCAGGCTTGCATCCAGCACAAAATAAGCAGGCAGGATAAGGGCGGGAACAATAGCGCCGCGCCGCGCCAGTTCCAGCAATAAAACACCCAGGATAAAACCGAGTGATATGCTGCCGGCATCCCCCATGAAGATTCTGGCGGGACTCCAGTTAAACGGCAGAAAACCAATCATGCACACAGCTACCACTAGGGCGCATAAGCTTAAATCCGGCGATTTTAAAAGCGTGGCTAAACCTGCTATGCCTATGGCGATTGATATGCTCTCAATTGTGGCCAGGCCATCCGCGCCATCCATGAAATTAAATAAATTTATAAACCAGATAAGGCTTAAAGCTAACAAGGCTGAACTGATATACGGGTGCAGATTAAACAGCGATATGTTTGATAGAGACTGATATGCGAAGATTATGGCGGCAATCTGCGCCGCCAGCCGTACGCGGACGGGGAGCCTTAGCACATCATCAGCGAACCCGGTAATGAGCAGCAGGGTGGTGGAGAGGAGAAAGCCGGGTGCGTAGAAACTATCACCGCCAACATAACCGGGCGCTGCCCATAGCCCCAGTATGATAATCGGCACAAAGCCAATTCCGCCGCCAACTGGGGTGGGGCGCGTATGGTTGTTGCGCTCCCCAGGTTTATCCAGCAGTTTTATATTGCGCAGTAGAATTAGAACCAGGGCTGAAGCTGCCGCTGACATAAGCAGGCATAAAAGCAGAAAATACACCAATTATTCACTCATAATTTTGTAAATATACATCTCGCACTCTTGTAGTGCGATAGGTATATATCAGAGAGTGTGCACGACACTACATCTTATACGCGGAATTGATGCAATCGCTCCAGAAGCGTTCCAATCTGGTGAGGGAGGCGGTTAGTTTCTTCAGCTCATCAGCAGACAACCCGCTGGCCGGGAGTGCGCCAATGTGTTTATTATATAAAGCGTCTATGCGCTCACACAGCGCCAGTGCTTTAACTGACAGTTTTATGCGGCTGGAACGTTTATCATGAGGGGATTTCTCCTGCAGAAGATACCCGTTCTCCACCAGCTTTTTCACATTATAGGAAACATTGGAACCCAAATAATAACCCCTGGCGGTTAGCTCGCCAATTGTAAGCTGGTCAGTATTTATATTATATAATATAAGGGTTTGAACGTTGTTTATATCTTCCGTTTTATCCCTGTCCAATTCAGCCTTTACTACATCCAGAAAACGTCTGTGCAAACGCTCAATGAGTAAAATCGTGCCTATATATTCTTCTCTCACCAGCCTTCTCAATTTATAGTTTATAGCCAGAAGTGCTACTATAGCTACAAATCACTAATTTTTAGTAACCAAGAAAAGGCCAAAGATAATCTACCGATTATACTCCTCACATTTCAAGAATTGACGTTGCTGGAGCGTAGCGACCTGCGCCCCCTTAACAAATAAAAGATGTAACTCCCCAGGTCTGCTGGTCTAGATGTACGTTGCTTGTCTCCCCCACCGCCTGCGGGGGGGGGGATTAAGGGGGGGGGAATGTGTTGGTACTATGGAAAGAAGAAAGGTTCCCCCCCCTAGCCCCCCCCCGCAGGCGGTGGGGGAAGCCGAG
>CAYTOJ010000058.1:8473-12263 GCA_964439415.1 uncultured Rickettsiales bacterium | reverse complement strand
CTCAACCGGAGCCGTGATCACCCCGATTTACGCTAATTCCACTTACAAGCAGGAAGCCCCGGCGGTGCATAAAGGCTTTGATTACGGTCGCAGCCACAATCCCACCCGCTTTGCTTTTGAACGGCTAATGGCCAATCTTGAAAATGGCAGTGCAGGATTCGCCTTTGCTTCCGGCCTGGCTGCGGCTGATTCGATTCTGCAGATGCTGGATTCTGGCTCGCACATTATTGCCATGAACGACCTTTACGGTGGCACATACCGCCTGTTTGAGCGTATCAAGCGCCGCGCCGCCAATCTCGACTTCAGTTATGTAGACATGACCGATGTGGATAAAATCAAAGCCGCAATAAAGC
Organism: uncultured Rickettsiales bacterium; assembly: GCA_964439415.1. Lineage (GTDB taxonomy): Bacteria > Pseudomonadota > Alphaproteobacteria > Rickettsiales > CAZAGG01 > CAYTOJ01. The sequence continues at coordinate 11,910 of CAYTOJ010000058.1, read as the reverse complement.
CAAACACCAGGATGCTCTGGGTGGAGACCCCAACCAACCCGCTTTTAAAACTGGTTGATCTGAACGCGGTAGCGGAAATTGCAGGGAAAAACATATTAAAAGTGGCGGATAACACTTTCGCCTCCCCCTACATCCAAAAGCCGCTGGAACTGGGGTTTGATATTGTAATGCACTCCACCACCAAATACATTGGCGGACATTCCGATGTTATCGGCGGCATTGCAGTAGTAAATAATGATGAACTGGCGGAGCGGCTGTATTTTATTCAGAACGGTGCCGGAGCCATTGCCGGACCATTTGATGCTTTTCTGGCGCATCGTGGCGCGAAAACCCTGGCGATACGGATGCAGCGGCACTGTGAGAATGCTGTGAAAGTCAGCCAGTGGCTGGAGAATCATACGGCTATTGACAGGGTTATCTACCCTGGTCTGCCCAGTCACCCACAGCACGCCCTTGCGAAACAGCAGATGCATGGCTTCGGCGGCATGATTTCGGTTATTTTAAAAGGCGGCGAACAGGCAGCCCGTTCCATGCTCTCAAAACTAGAAATTTTTACACTGGCGGAGAGTCTGGGCGGGGTAGAAAGCCTGGCCGAACATCCGGCATCCATGACTCATGCCTCAATCCCGGCGGATGTCCGCCGTACAATTGGCATTGATGACGGCCTGATCAGGCTATCGGTAGGCATTGAAAATATTGAGGATTTAATAAGGGATCTTGACACAGCCCTATCATAAAAAAAATGGAGGGGGCAGACCCCCTCCTAGCTTGGGGCAATCGTTCAGGGTATATATGCCGTAAGCGGTTGTGTTTGCACAGAGCGTAGGCCAATATCTTAAAATATAGCACTCATTGCTCTGCTAATAGCACAAACACACACTCACTGCGCTATAGCCCAAAATCCGTAGCCGAGATAAAAAATCTCAAGGCTTAATAAATCAGCAGGTTGTTGCTGGTATAGTATTCAACTTAAGGTATTACCCCCTGTTATTTCTTACCAGTAAAGCAACCAGATAAACCATTCTTTGTTAAACATTGTTACTTTCTTTATTAACTTACATTAACTTAAGTGCCTTACTAATTGGTTAATTATTTTGGCAACACCTGCTTATTTTAATGCCTTTATTTATAATAATTTTTGCATCTCTTAACCAGGTTATAACCCTTTTGTGCTTTATTGCTGGCCGTGATTATAACGCCTAAACATAAGCCGCGTAAAACTCTCGACCTGCCACAGGTGCGGGTTTATGATGATTTTCTGCCGCCGGAACTGTTTGAGCGGTTATATTCCTATGCCTGCGAGATTGACTATAAACACATCAACACGGCGGATAATGTCGCCAGAGTATGGCGCCTGAGGGATGGATTTCCCCTGCGCTCAGCGCAAAGCGTGATTTACTACGCCAATCTTCAGGATCGCCTGGAGGCAAGCTGGGCATACCCGGTGAAGAATGACTTTGACCTGTTCATAGAATACATGAACGGTTTTTTGCCGGAAGTAGCCGATTTTATTGGCAGGCCGAATGTGGACTGGAAAACCTTCTCCACCACCGCCTGGATTTACCAGGCCGGAACCGGCCTTTCCCTGCACGATGACGGGGCTAATATCTATTCCGGCGCGTATGCGTTTTTCCTCACCCCGAAATGGGATATTCACTGGGGCGGCCTGCTGCTGGCACTGGATACGCAAAGCTCAGAGGCTTTGCATGAGCATCAGAAAACGGTGGATTCCTACAAATTTTACCGCCGCAAATGGATCAAACATGAGGAAGAAATGCAGTTCTTCTGGGATCCTGGTTTTGCCACCTGCATCCTGCCGCGCCCTAACCGCATGGTTTTTATACATAACAAATGCCACCACCTGGTTACAAAAATCCACGCTGATGCTGGCGAGAACGTTAGGATGTCCCTCGCCGGGTTCTTCGATAAACGCTTACCCAAACATTTAAAGCCTGTTCAGCCTCTTATTACATAATTTTAATATGCAGGAATACGCACAGTAAGAATATTCAGGTATAGTGCAGCCAAGTTATAAAAATGAGGGGCAAATGCTTAAAATTTTCGCTAAAACCGCTATGCTGGCGGCTTTCCTGACTGTCACTGCAACTCCAGTCTTAGCTGGTGGTTATGTTGAAATAGAGCGCGGCTGGGGGGTACAAGGCAGGCATGACGATGACCGTCACCACGGGCGCGGCCACGGCTACAGGCACGATGATCATCACGGGCGCGGCCACTGGAAGCACGGGAAAGGCCACCACTATGGGCATAATTTTCACCATCCCCGCCACTACAGCCGCGATGTGTTCATTTATGGCAGCAATTATGGCGGTTATTCATTAGGCCGTTACATGGAACCGCGCCCTGCGCCTGTTGTATATGTCGAGCCAAGGGTTTCATATGCTGCAATTCCGCCTGCCAGCATCCGTTATAATGACGATAAATACTGCCGGGAGTATCAGTCAGTCACCACCGTGGGCGGTGTACGCCGCAGCAGCTACGGCACAGCTTGCCTGCAACCGGACGGTAGCTGGAAGATGATGAATTGAATTTGGGAAAAAATTACACTATTAAAACCGCAATACTATATAGCATCCTGCGCCATCTCCTTGGCCACTTACCGGCGCATCATTATTTAAATTGACATAAACTCCCGTTAGGCTGTTTCTACAAGCACCATTATAGCTCCATCCTGGGCCATTAGTTCCACCCATTGCACCAGAATTTGCAAACACAGAAGGAGCAAATAACTTCCCTGTAAGGCCATTTCCATCATCAATCTTATTATCAATGGCATAAACTATACGGCTAGCCCATCGCCTACCACTTGCTGAAGCAACATTAGAATATCCCCCTGAGCTAATATTCCACCCTATATTTAACCAGAAATAATGATCATATTTAATCTGGTCATAATTAGGGCCGCTATAATAACCTGCTTCAGCCGGTAGGTTTGGCTCACCTGAAAAAAAAAGTATTGTTCCCGAAGCGGAGGTGACATTTCTAGGCAAGTCAATTCCAATTGCGCCAGTCCCGCTTACACCTTGTGGAGAAATTCCGGCTAACAGCCCCGAATCATATAATTGTAGCCAAAATTGTTGAATCTCACCAGAAAAATTCAATGCCGGCAGATAGTTAGCATAACTTATCATTCCATTGCCATTGCCATTCTGAACATTTGGATCACTTATAAAAGCGGTGATATTTGAGCAATCCCCAGGCAAACAGTTATATTTAAGTTTGAATACGTTTGTGGCATTTCTCCAACCTTCAATCTGGCTGATTTGTTTATGAATCTCAGCAGTCCGTATCAGTTCTTGTCCTACTAAAACCCCACCAACTAACAGCCCGATAATCATCAGAACAATTGAAAGTTCCACCAGCGTAAAACCGCTGTTTTTCTGCTTGACAGGCTCTACAAGCCCTTCACACTGGCTTCT
>CAYTOJ010000058.1:0-8373 GCA_964439415.1 uncultured Rickettsiales bacterium | reverse complement strand
GCTTCTTGCTTCTTGCTTCTTGCTTCTTGCTTCTTGCTTCTTGCTTCTTGCTTCTGGCATACTACTACATCCTTTACAACATAGCCATCCTATAATGAACGCATTAATTCCTGGTTAACATAACCACTGGATTTTTCTCTTCAAGAACGCAGAACATTCACAGCATTTTTTATCACCGCTTTTATATCCCCTGCCCTGCCCTCTGCTGAGCCTAGCCCGGTGATCTGTGCGCTAGGGTTGGCGGGGAAGGTTACCAAGCTTACTTCCCACAAATAGGCGCTTTTAATAATCCGCCAACCGGTTTTTGGGATAATGCCGTAATCCTGCACGCTATAACCTATACTCAAATTTCTGACTGCGCCGGAACGCAGGAGCGCCAGAGCCTCCCGCCCACGCCATACCTCCTCCAGCAGTATTCCTTCAATATATAACCCGTGATTATCCTGCCTGATGTGCTTTATAACGCCGATAGGCTGGGCGGCATCATGCTGCCAGAGCAGTTTTACATCCGGCGCTGAGTATTTAAACGCTCCGGCGGTTATTATATCATTCTGGCGGTCTTTAATGCCAAATACACTGGCATAACCGCTGATAAATCCTGTGTTATTCATGATAGCCCCAGTTCTGCTGAGTTACGCTAAAAGAAAGATGCCCCCCCTGAAATGCAACGCATTTCTCACCCCCCGTAAACGGTGGGGGAAGACGATAGGCAGTACCTATAATTGGGAAGTTATCGTTATTATTCATGACAACCCCAGGAGTGATCTTTTTTCATCGTCACTGAGGAATGCTGCGCTTCCTACCCTGCGCCATAATTCTTCCCGGCGTGGCGAAAGAGCTGACAGGTTATCAAGATCTGGCAGCAGTTCCAGATTAGCGCCGAACATGGGCAGCAGCCAGTTATTCAGGCTCTGCGCGAAGGACTGCACCAGCGGAATCACTGTTTCCTCCCAGAAAGCAAGGCGCGCCTCGCTGTAATTGCTGTAGGTATTATCGCCGGGAATGCCCAGAAGCTGCGGCGGCACGCCGAAAGCCAGTGCAATATCCCGTGCGGATGAATGCTTGGCATTGATAAAGTCCATATCCTGGGGGGAGATGCTCATCTCCTTCCAGTCCAGCCCGCCTTCCAGCAGAATTGGCCGCCCGGCGTTCTGCGCGCCTGAGAATTGCTCATCTATCTGGTTTTTAAGCCTTGAATACTGATCCTCACTCAAGCTGCCCTGATACCCCCCTTCAGCCCGCACCACCAGCGCGCCGGAAGGCCGCGCCCCGTTTTGCAGCAGCGCCTGATTCCACGCGCCTGACTGGTTATGCTGGTCTATGCTGTAGGCGGCGGCTTCAATCGGTGACAGGCCATACCATTCATGCAAGGGGTTAAACGTTCTGAAATGCAGAATATTTGAGCGTCCATGCAGTGCGTCCACTGGGTAGTCACGCCAGTTATCGCCCACTTTATAGCGGTAAGCGGTGATTAGCCCGTCATCACTTAGCACCACGTTTACCTTGTCCGGGCGGAGGGAATAAAGCTCAACCGGTGTTTGCCCGCCCACAGCCAGCAGGTAACTATTGCCGGATATAAGTCTGTAGGAATACATGCTCTCCAGTAAATGCTCAACTGACTGGTAAGGATTCGGCTTTTTCAGAAGCTGCAATACCGGATGTTTCTTTACCTCCAGTTTCGCTGTACCGCTATCATGATACAGTTTGAGATTCACTGATGCCGCAGCCTCAGCAATCATGGAGATTGAGCGGAAAGCTATAACATTACGGCGATAGCCCTCTTCCGCGAACTGTTTATAATCCCGCCCGCTCCAGATGGGAGTTCTCAAACCCTCAAGCCAGGCCTGAAAAGCAGGGGCTGATTTTGTATTCCTGCCACCAAAAATTGATTTAAAACCCAACAAGCCAGAGCCACTTTTCATTCCCATACGCTAAACCCTTTTCTAAACCGGATTTATCGTAGCCGGAAGATAAAAGCACCGGAAGCCCCCTACACAGACATGCTTGATGGAAATTAGTTGAAGTTCTTCAGGTATTCCTTGCGCTGGGCAGGGTTCATTGGCTTTAAGGTGTCGTAAAATCTTGCTGCTTCGCTCACGATCTTGGTTTTATCAGCTTCGCCTATTGCGGTGTTCTTTCTGGTTTTATCAATAATGTTTTTCTTTACTTTGTCCAAATCAGCGGAAGTCATTTTCACCAGCGATTCAAGCATTTTTTTCCGCTCTTCATTATAATTCACCGCCGCAGGTTTTGGCTTTGCCTTTTTTTGTGGTTGTTCATTTGCCACCTGCTGCTTCTTTGCGCCTTTTTCCTTCGGGGCGAGTTGGGTTCTCAGCTTCTCCAGCTTTTCATCGCTGGCTGAACGGTGTACTTCAATATGCTGCTTAACGTTTCCGGTTCCCGGCACTTTAGTTTCTTCAACCAGTTCCTTGCGGGATTTTTTATCCTCCACCGGGGTGATCTTCGGCGTGGCAGATTGCGGCTTTACCTTTATCACCTTAATATGGCCTTTTTTTATGGCCTTCTCGGAGCCTCTTAGAACCTCAGCGGGGTTCACATGGCGGCCTTTAACCACCACCTGTTTACGCTTCGCAGCCTCAGCTTCACCTGGCAAGCAGAACAAAGGAATCAGGCATAATGACAGGAAAAGGAAACCCATCGCCGCCAGCTTTGTGTAATTGCGGGACTTCATGGTATCAGTCTATAGTAACAACGGCTCCTTCGTTCAAATTAAAAATAATAAATATACCTATCGCACTTCAAGCACTTCAAGGGTGCGATAAGTATATCTTTTATATATTTGCGCATGGCCGCCAATCCAACCCCATGCGCGTATATACCCTGAAGCGGTTGCGCGAAGCGCAGAGCGATGGGCAAAAATAAACAACTGCTCGCAAACTGACTGCAAAAAAACCGCACTCTTCATTCGCGAGCAGTATATACGGGTTTACTTCGCAGCCCTGGCGCGTTTGGGGCTTTTGGCTGCTACCGTTTTTTCCGGTGCGGCTTTTTTTCCTGCTGGCTTGGCGGCAGTTTTAGCCGCCTTAGCTGGTTTTGCTGGTTTTTCTTCCGCTTCCACTTCTTTCTTCGCCGCAGTTTTTTTTCTGGCAGAGGGTTTTGCGGAAGCGGCTTTTTGTGGCGCGGGAGCCTCAGCGATTATGCCAAGTGCTTCTTCTAAAGTAAATGTATCAGGATTAGCCTGTTTCGGCAGTTTATAGTTATTCTTGCCATACTTCAGATATGGCCCATAGCGCCCACTTAAAACTTTAACTTCCCCACCGTCAGGATGATCCCCCAGGCTGCGCCCTGCCACCGTTCCCCCTGTTTTTGCCGCGATAGCATCCACCGCACGGTTGATGCCTATTTCAAGTACATCCTCCAGAGTTCTCAGGCTTACATATTTACCATCATGTAGCAGGTACGGGCCAAAGCGCCCAAGCCCAGCAGTGATTTTTTTTCCTGATTCGGGATGCAGACCAACTTCACGGGGGAGTTTTACAAGCTTTATAGCATCCTCCAGGGTTAGCAGCGCAGCATCCACCCCTTTAGGCAGGGATACGCGCTTTAAGCCTGATTCCAGTTCAGTCTCCACATACGGCCCATAAGGGCCGATTTTCAAAGTAATCACCCTGCCGGTTTCAGGAAATATTCCCAGTTCCTTCGGAAACTGCGAACCCTGGGAATCGCCATTGTCCTTGCTTTCGCTGTTTCCTGCCACCAGTTCACGGGTGAACTTGCATTCAGGATAATTACTGCAACCTATGAATGCGCCGAATTTGCCCATCTTGAGTGAAAGCCTGCCGTTACCGCAGGTCTTGCAGACTCTCGGATCCGCCCCTTCCTGCCCGGGCGGGAATATATGAGCCGCGAGTGCTTCTTCAACCTTATCTATCACTTCGGACTGTTTGAGCGGCTTAACCCCTTCAACCGTTGCTGCAAAAACATCCCAGAACGTTTTCATCACCACTTTCCAGTCAATATCCCCGGCGGAAATCTCATCCAGTTTTTCCTCAAGATCAGCCGTGAAATCATACTCCACGTAGCGCCTGAAGAAATTCACCAGGAATGCGTTGACTATCCTGCCCCGCTCTTCGGCATGGAAAGCCCGTTTTTCCAGTTTGGCATAACCACGGTTAATCAGGGTGGTGATGATGGAGGAATAGGTTGAAGGGCGGCCAATGCCAAGTTCCTCAAGTTTCTTTACCAGTCCTGCCTCAGTGAATCGCGGCGGCGGCTGGGTGAAGTGCTGGTTTGGTGTGATCTTCTCGCTTTTCACTTTATCACCGCTTTTAAGTGGCGGCAGCAGACGGCTGTTTTCATCCTGGCTTTCTTCCTGAGTGTCTTTGCCTTCCTGGTAGAGCTTTAAAAAACCATCGAACTTGATGACTGAACCGTTGGCTCTGAATTTTCCGCTATCGTCATGGGCGGCTATATCAACGGCAACCTGGTCAAAAACAGCATTTTCCATCTGGCTGGCCAGGGTGCGCTTCCAGATCAGGTCATATAGCGCCAGGGCATCCTTATCCAGATAGCTGGAAATTTTGCCAGGTTCACGGCTGAGGTCAGTCGGGCGGATAGCTTCGTGCGCTTCTTGCGCGTTCTTGGCTTTATTCTTGTATATGCGCGGCGAATCCGGCAGGTATTTATCACCAAATTTAGCCGGAATCAATTTGCGCGCCTGATTTATCGCATCATTGGATAACTGCACGCCATCGGTTCTCATGTATGTAATAAGCCCGGTAGTCTCCCCACCTATATCGAAACCTTCATAAAGCTTCTGTGCTATATTCATGGTTTTACTGGTGGAAAATCCCAGTTTGCGTGATGCTTCCTGCTGCAAGGTGGATGTGGTGAACGGCGGATAGGGATTGCGCCTGGCCTGCTTTTCCTCAACCTTCACTACAGCATATTTTTTGCCTTCTAAAGTGGCTACGGCTTCATTTGCCAGCTTAGCATCAGGCAGGCTGAACTGCTCCAGCTTACCGCCGCTTAAATGCGTGAGCCTGGCGCTGAAGTTCGCCCCGTCCGTTGTTTGGAAAATGGCGGTAATATCCCAATACTCCCGCGTTATGAATTTCTCAATCTCCTCATCACGCTCGCAGATTAGCCGCAGCGCTACCGACTGCACCCGCCCCGCTGATTTACTGCCGGGAAGCTTGCGCCATAGCAGAGGCGATATATTGAAACCCACCAGATAATCCAATGCTCGGCGCGCCTGCTGCGCGTTCACCAGGTTCATGTCAATCTCCCTGGGATTAGCCACACCTTCAGTCACCGCCCGTTTGGTGATTTCATTAAATACCACGCGGCCAATTTTAATGGATTTATTCAAGGCTTTTTTCTGCTTCAGTATCTCCAGTAGATGCCAGGATATAGCCTCCCCTTCCCTGTCAGGGTCAGTCGCCAGAAGTAGCCCGGTGGAATCTTTCACCGCCCTTGTGATCTCGGCTACATGTTTTGATGAAGAGGCGGTGACTTCATACAGCATTTCAAAATCCTGATCCGGAAGCACTGAACCGTCCTTTGACGGCAAATCCCGCACATGCCCGAAGGATGCCAGAACTTTATACCCTGAGCCTAGATATTTATTGATGGTTTTCGCTTTAGCCGGAGACTCTACTATTACAACCTGCACTTAAACCGTCCGCACTAAATTATACAAAAAACTTATGCACTTTATTGTATGTACATCATTTAAAAGATTTTACTATGTTCTTCAGTGCATCGCACAGCACCCATGTATTCGCAGGCTAACGCCTATACATAAAGGGTTATGGTTCGTCCACTAGTTTTAATCCTGCTTGAACAGTACATGCTTGAAAACCAGCGGGTTTTCCAGGACATAACCAGTGCCAAGTGCCACGCAGGATAACGGATCATCAGCCAGAAATACTGGCAGCCCGGTTGCCTGACGCAGCACCAGATCAAGATTCTTCAACATGGATGCACCGCCAGTCAGAACAATACCTTTATCCACAATGTCTGATGATAATTCAGGCGGCGTGCATTCCAGAGCCACCTTCACCGCTTCAATTATCTGACTTACCGGCTCCAGCAGTGCTTCTGAGATTTGATCTTCTGATAACACTATCTCCTTAGGCACGCCATTCATCAAATCACGCCCTTTTATTTCCATCAGCTTGCCATGCCCCTCTGCTGGTGCGCAGGCAGCGCCGATTTCCTTCTTTATCTTCTCAGCCGTGGTCTCGCCTATCAATAAGCTGTGATAGCGGCGGATGTAGGATATTATCGCCTCATCCATTTTATCTCCACCCACGCGGACTGATCGGGAATAAACAATCCCCCCCAGCGAGATAACCGCAACCTCGGTAGTACCACCGCCAATATCAACAATCATTGACCCGGTTGGCTCAGTCACCGGCAGATTCGCGCCAATCGCCGCCGCCATAGGCTCTTCTATCAGAAAAACCTCCCGTGCGCCCGCGCTCTCGGCTGCATCCTGTATCGCCCTGCGCTCAACCGGGGTAGAGCCTGACGGCACACATACGATAATCAATGGGCCGGTGAAAGTACGGCGGTTATGCACGCGGCTGATGAAGTGTTTTATCATCTCCTCAGCCAGTTTAAAGTCAGCGATTACGCCATCCATCATTGGCCTTTTCGCCTCTATCTTAGCTGGCGTGCGCCCCAGCATCAGCTTAGCCTCGTTCCCGAAGGCATAAGGAATCACCACACCTTTTTCATTGGTGAACGCCACTACGGAAGGCTCGTTTAAAACAATACCGCGCCCTTTGGCATAAACCAGCGTATTCGCTGTGCCCAGGTCAATCGCCATATCCGAAGATAAAATACCAAACAGCTTGCCGAACATATACCCCTATCGTCTGAAGAGTGTTGTTGAATGATGTCATTTCAGGGGTATATTCTTTTGTATATAAGGGGCTGCCGCCCGTCACTGCTAAAAACAGACATGGGATACCCCATGTCTGTTCAAGCTGTGACGCTCTGCGCTTCCCCCGCCGCGCCAGCGCGCTCACCGAAGGTCGCAAGAATATGTCACTATTGAAACGCAATGAGTATACCCTGAAATTTTCTTAAATTGATTAGATGCCTCTTATAAAGTAAAATCAGGTTACGTCCAGAAACAAGAATTATAAGGCCGCATCTTTGAATCGAATGAAATATTATATACGCCTGATAACTGGCAGCATGACGCTGATGGTTATAGTGCCGTTAGCCCTGATTTTCGGCGGTGCTCTGGTTGTGCTCACCATGTTTCTTCTGCCACTGGTGTATATGGTATTCAGGCGCAGGATAAAAAGGTTTGAGCAGGAGCTTGCACAGCGGGACATAATAATGGAGGGTACGCTTATAGATATATCCGCAACCCAGGTAGATGAAACTACGCGCCAGGATTCAGTGAGAAAAGATATCCTGCTCCCCCCACCCACCTAGATCAAGCTCAGCGCGGACGGGTAGAAAATCAAAGCAGGCCTTGGCTATATGTTCACGCTGTTCGCGTTTTAGCATCATCTCCAGTCGTTCTTTAAGCTTATGCAGGTGCAGAACATCGTTAGCGGCGTATTCCATCTGCTCTTTTCCTAAATTATCAAATGCCCAGTCAGATGACTGCGCTTCCTTTTGAAGCTCAACACCCAAAAACTCCCTCACCAGTTCCTTCAGCCCGTGCCTGTCGGTATAGGTGCGCACCAGGCGCGAGGCTATTTTAGTGCAGAATACCGGGCTGGTGGATACCGATAGAGTTTTGCGGAACATAGCCACATCATAACGGGCATAATGGAATATCTTCACAATGCTGGTATCAGTGAGCAGCCTTATGATATTCGGGCAGTTGATATTTCCCCTGCCAAAGCGCACCAGATGCGCGTTACCATCACCTACGCTGAACTGCGCCAGGCATAAACGGTCACGCATCATGGATAGCCCCGTGGTTTCAGTATCTATCGCAACAGAGCAGCCTAAATCCAGACCATCCGGCAAATCACCGTCATATATATAGTTAGTCATATAAGCACCTGTGTTTGATACATACCTCTCGCATTATTGAAGTGCGATAGGTATATTCTACTTAATCAGAACTTTGTGCCGAAGCTGAAATTAATTGATTCAGTTTCGTCAAAAGTGGCTTTGCGGAAGGCGTGGCTGTAGTCTATGCGTACCGGCCCGAAGGGGGATTTCCAGTAAAGCCCGACACCGCCGGATGCGCGCAGTTTATCGCCCTCATCCACCCCTGCGCCTTTAGCAGCAGTATCCCAGAGGTTGCCAACCTCCATGAACACTGCGCCCAGAAAGCCTAAATCCTCCGGCAAGCCAAGCGGGAAGGTCTGCTCTATTGTGCCCACATAGTACTTGTTAGCGCCCAGTGCGTCACGGCTGATAACATCACGCGGG
>CAYTOJ010000057.1:9313-12301 GCA_964439415.1 uncultured Rickettsiales bacterium | reverse complement strand
ACTCTCAAAAACTGCCGTTTTCGCTGACGCTATAGCGAAATCGACAACAACCTCTGAAGGGTTTTTTAAGTGCCAAATGCAAATGAAGGCTTTATTCTGGAGTACGTGCAGAACGGGCGCTACCTGAAAGTATCGGCCATTGACCCAGAAACCGGGGAGGAAGCAGCAGCAATAGGCGCAAACCACCCCGCCAGCAAAATAGCGCTGGAGAGGCAGGCCATAAACAAACTGCTCAAAAAACTGGGCAAGAGTGCTTAAAATTCATGCTCCGGCTCTCCCCGCTCAAGCTCACCTTCCAATTTTGCCTGAGCACCGGTTTGCTCTTGAGCATGCTTCACCCTAAAAGCTGCTACCAATTTACTCATATGTCTACCAACATTTTCCACATCCCGTGCACTCTGTACAGGAACTTTCTGTGATATAATCCATCCATGGACTATCTCATATGGCGCACCAACCCTACCTTTACCACTGTTTGCCCACTGAACGAAACCATCAGGTTCGGTAAGCTGTTCAGCTTGTATGTTAAAATCCGTGAAATGAACTTGTTTTTTTGTATCATATACTTCCCTTTCTGCGGCATAACGGCTTAACCATTTAGGCACATTGCCGTATGTAACCTCAGGGCGCACCTCAATCATGGCTGTTCAGTGCTGTAGTAGTAACCTTCATAACGCCTTAGTGTTGGCACTGCCTCTCGGCTTCCCCCCCCTAGCCCCCTTTGCCTGCGGTGGGGGAAACCGAGAGGCAGTACCAACACCTGGGGAGTTACCATTTATCTTGTTATCAAATAAATACATGAGTCTTTATGTGCTGGAGTGGCGAAGCGTCGGCGGTATTATCGGCCATAGGGATTGCTGGCACTGTCTACGCCGCCTATAAGAAGGAGCCGTTCGCCTTATGGATGTGCCTTGGTTACTTCACGCTTATGGAAATATTGCAGGCATACACTTATTCAGTAATTGGCCGGTGCGATGATCCATCCAACCAGGTATCCACACTTCTGGGTTATCTGCATGTCACCTTTCAGCCTTTTTTCATCAATGCGGTATCCCTGCATTTCATCAACAAACGTGTGGCCAGAAAAATAGCGCCGTTTGTTTATACCATCTGCTTTGCCGGGGCTGTTATGATGCTGATCAAGCTCTACCCCTTTGCCTGGGCGGGGCATTGCCCACCTGGGCGGCCAATGTGCGGCGATGTGTTATGTTCGGTGCATGGTAACTGGCATATAGGCTGGGAAGTGCCAGTTAATAATATTAATCCCGGTTTTTCCTGGTATCTGCTTTGCGGTTTTATCCTGCCGTTGCTGTATGGCTCCTGGCGATTCACTCTGTACCATGTGCTCGCCGGCCCTTTGCTGGCTTTTGCCACCACACAGAATATGAATGAGTGGCCAGCCGTGTGGTGTTTATTCTCAATCGGCTTTATGCTGATTGTTGTAAAAACACCAATCAGGAAAGTGCTATATGTAAAATCTGAATGGCTGAAGAGATTGTTATACGGCAAGTAACGGTTAATTGATGAGCATCACAGGTGCGATTTATTATAGCTTTATTAATGAAGTTGATTCCAGGTTATAAATCTGTAAAACAAGCTGCAACTTGGAAAAAATGGAGTGAGCTTATATGAATGATACCGTTGATACCTCTGGCGCTATTGTAGTAAATGGCAGACTGGCGCATGCCTTGACTCAGTATTTATCTGAAAATAATCCTCATGCTATCAAGGTGCTTCCGCTTGACAGCAGCAGGGGTAGGCTGGATGATCAGATGAAAGCGGCACAAAAACTGGGTAAAAGAGTCATATCTGCGATTATTCCGGGAACGATGGTGTTAGACCTCAATAAACTAATTCACCAATCTGGAAACCATGAGACATCAAAAGTAGAACTAGATCTCGAGGCATTAAAACAGTTTTTCAGTGAGCAGATGTGTGTTGTTTATAGCGACAGGGCATCAAGGGATCTGGTACTACAAACTATTGACGCAGCAGCAGAAGCTAATCGCTTGAATGTTACCAAACATGATAGCAATGCCGGGGTGATATTGACCAGTCAGGGAGCGCTAAAACCAGAAGCACAAAAGGCGAGTAAGTTGCTGCAGGAGGCGGCAAGGTTAAGTAATAGCCTTAGCATCTAATGCTATTATATCCATTTTCTCCGAAGTGATTATGGATGGATATGCTTTGTTTAATAAGACTAATCTGCTCGGCGGCACTCACATTCAGGCATTCTCGCCGTCCTCTTGGCGGATATTTTTCATTCATTTCTTTATATTCAATTTCATGTTCTATTGAAACCAGATGTTGCTGTAACACATTCTGAAGTGCACGGCCATATTCGCCCACTACATGCTGGTAACCATTCATTGCATTAGCAGCCGCAGTTATAGTTGCTGGTGATGGGAGCAGCCCTGAAATCCAGTCTAACAGTATTTCATTGAGGCCTGCTAATAAGCATATAGCTCCACCATCTCCATTATGTTTTTGGCAGGATGCAGCCTTATCAATAACGATATTCACCAAGCTTGCGAAAGGTTCCGCAGGTGAGGAGCGCCACCATCCTTCTGAAATTCTCTCTATCTCACCGATAGTTTGCGCACTCAAGCTTATACCATAACGGTTTGTTATACCTACACAAACACCACGAAATCTATCATGACTGCACGCTCCACGATAGCACATATCAATTGGTACATAAACACCCCCATTATAGGATATTGCTAACGTCTCCGTTTGATGCCTTCTCCACTTATTATCACAGTCAGGAGCGAATATTTCGTAGTCCACAACGTTACCACCTTCCACTCTGTAAGGGTTGCGGTTCCATGCGCCAACTTTTCGTTTTGATACTTTAATCAGGAATCCGGTATCAGAATCCGTAACCATGGCATAATCTTGCTGATACGGTTCTACAGCCACAATACGCCCTTCTAAACCTGAAGTTCCGCTGTTTCGGCCAGGGCGCTTTTTATCTGCGCGCTTACA
>CAYTOJ010000057.1:0-9213 GCA_964439415.1 uncultured Rickettsiales bacterium | reverse complement strand
CTAAACCTGAAGTTCCGCTGTTTCGGCCAGGGCGCTTTTTATCTGCGCGCTTACATTGTTTATAGCCAGCATACCATCCACCGTGCGGAGCAGTCCCTTGGCATGATAATATGGCAATAACGGGGAAGTCTGCGCGTGGTATGCCTGCAGGCGGCTTTTTACTGTCTCCAGATTATCATCCTTCCTTCGGGAAAATTCCGTACCGCCACAGCTATCGCAAACACCATCCCGCACCGGTTTTTTAAACTGGTCGTGATATCCGGCTCCGCAAGCCGCGCAGGAAAAGCGCCCGGCAATGCGGGAGGCAAGAATTTCATCATCCACTTTTATTTCTATTACGTGGCTTAAGGGGGTGTTTTCCTCAACCAGCATTTTATCAAGTGCTTCAGCCTGCGCAATAGTTCTTGGAAAACCATCCAGCACAAAGCCTTTGTTCGATGATTTTATCCGCTCACGAATCATGCTTATCATTATAGCATCAGGAACCAGGCCACCACTGGCCATAATCTCACCAGCCTGTTTGCCAAGCTCCGAGCCTGATTTTACTTCTTCCCGCAGCATATCTCCGGTTGAATACTTAAGAACGGTAAATTCCCGCTCCAGCATTTCCGCCTGAGTGCCTTTGCCAGCGCCCGGTGGGCCAAAAAGTATCAGCCGCATATACCGCTCGTAGTTAAAGAGTTGGTTTGACGGAGGAGTTTCAGCGGTATATCTTTTTCTATATTAAGGGGGGCGCACCCCCCGGCCAAAGGCCTCCCCCCTTCGCGCTGGCGCAGGTCGCTTCGCTCCAGAAAGCCACCATTGAAGCGATGGTAGTATATAATGTCCACCTTAGCGCACATGCAATTTCTATTTCTTTTTCTCATCCTTTTTAGCAGGGGCTGCTTTAGCCGCTGCAGGAGCCGCCTTTGCATCCGCCGGAGCGGCCGCTGCCGCTTCACCCTCAGCCGATTCCTCCTTGTCAGTCACCGCGCCAGCTATGGTAGCTATGGTGAAGTTGCGATCAATCACTGGTTTTACGCCCTCAGCCAGAGGAACATTTTCAATATGGATTGACTGACCAACCCTAGCACCGGAGAGGTCAATCACTATTTTCTCCGGTATATTGGCAGGGGTGCAGTAAAATTCAATTTCATGGCGGACTATGTTCAATACGCCACCGCGCTTCAGACCGGGTGATTTATCAGAATTTATGAATGAAACTGGCACGGAAACCCTTATACGCTCTTTCTCGCTCACCCTCTGGAAATCAACATGCTCCGGCACATCCGTCACCGGATGGAACTGCACGTCCCGCGCCAGCACCTTGTGAGTCTCACCATCCAGATTCAGTTCAATCAGCCTGGTTCTGAAACCCGGCGTATGAATGGCCTTTATAAGTTCCTTGCGCTCAATAGCCACGGTAAGCGGCTGAAAATTCTTGGCATAGATTATGCCCGGCACATTACCATCACGGCGGGTTTGCCTGGCGGCTCCGGTTCCGGTTCCTTGTTTGCGTATGGCGTTTAGTTGCATTTCCTGATTCTCCTTAATCAAATAAACTCGATACCGACCGCTCTTCACTGATCCGGCGGATAGCCTCCGCAATCAATGGCGCAACAGTTAGTATCCTGATGTTTTTTGCCTGACTTACAGCATCCGGGGCTAAAATGCTATCTGAAATTATCAATTCATTAAGATTAGAGCTTTGCACCCGGGAAAAGGCCGCATCCGAGAGCACGCCGTGGGTGGCATAAGCACTTACTGACTTTGCACCCTTCTCCAGCAGGGCATCGGCGGCGTTGCATAACGTTCCGGCTGAATCCACTATATCATCCACTAAAATGCAGTGGCGGGCGTTCACATCGCCAATCACATTCATAACTTCGGAAACTCCGGCTTTCTCCCGGCGCTTATCCACTATCGCCAGGTCAGCGTCTATGCGTTTGGCAATAGCGCGGGCACGTAGTACACCGCCGACATCCGGCGATACCACTACAACATTCTCGCCAGCATACTTCTGTTTTATGTCAGATATGAAAACCGGGGCTGAGAATAAATGATCCAGCGGTATATCGAAAAAGCCCTGAATCTGCCCGGCGTGGAGGTCAAGGGTTAAAACCCGGTTAGCTCCTGCACTGGTGATGATATTAGCGATAAGCTTGGCGGTGATTGGCGTGCGCGGGCTTTGTTTTCTGTCCTGCCGGGCGTAGCCGAAATATGGTATTACCGTGGTTATGCGCTTGGCTGAGGCGCGGCGTAGTGCGTCCAGCGTTATCAGCAGTTCCATTATATAATCATTGGCAGGAGAAGAGGTGGACTGAATGACAAAAACATCCTCCCCCCGCACATTCTCGTTAATCTCAACAAAAACCTCCTGATCAGAAAAGCGTTTGATCGTAGCGTCAGTGAGCGGTACATCAAGGTATGCCGCCACGCTTTGCGCAAATGGCCTGTTGCTGTTGCCTGCGATGATTTTCATTGAGAAATTAAGCTTGGAAGTCAATAAGAGGAAACAATTAACAACACGCTATGACATTGTAAACATTTTTTGCTGCTTGCCCTAATCTTAGCCTTATGTTAGCAGGCATTGCCTATAAATTTATCAAATTTAAACTGAATTTTTAAAATGGTTGCTTTTGATTCATCACTGCTGGCGTTGCGTTATGCCAGATCACTACAGGAACTGGCTGCTCAGGACAAGCAGGAGGAAGCCGTATTGGAGGCGCTACTGGGTTTTACCGCCGCGCTGAAAACCTCGCCTGAGCTAAGAGCCATGCTGGGCAACCCGGCCGTTCCCCGCAGAATTCAGGTAGATGTGCTAACCGGAGTAATGAACAAACTTAAAGCCGGGAAACTGGCCGGAAATTTTCTGGCACTTCTGGTTAAGAATGGGCGTCTGAACTTATTGGATGAGATAATCCCTGCTATGAAATCCCTCATGGCGCAGTCACGCGGGGAAATAGAGGCTGAAGTTCATAGTGCCACACCGCTTGTTAAGGATGATATCAAACGCATTGAAGAGGTTCTTAAAACCTCGTTTAAATCCGGCATCAGGCTTAAAAGCCAGATCGTGCCGGAATTATTAGGCGGAATCCGAATCAAAGCCGGTTCCAGAATGTTCGATGCTACCATAGCCAGCAAGCTGGAAGAACTTCAGCTTGACCTTAAAGGCAGACTACGCGGCCAGTATGTCTAGATTTTATTTCTCAACTGGTGGATTGGGGCTGAGGTGCTGGAGTTTATCCTTCACATTGCGCCATTCTTCAGCATCCGGCAATGCGGCTTTTTTGCGTGTGATATTAGGCCACATTTCAGAGAATTTCTTGTTAAGCTCAATATAGCTTACTAAATCTTCCGATTCCGGCTTTATAGCCTCTATCGGGCACTCAGGCTCGCACACGCCGCAATCTATGCATTCTTCCGGGTTTATCACCAGCATGTTTTCACCCTCATAAAAACAATCAACCGGGCAAACCTCTACGCAATCGGTAAATTTACATCTGATGCAACTTTCAGTAACTACATACGTCATCGGCTATTCATGAACTTGTGTTTTATGTAACTTCAAATCCGCAGTACGATGTACATAAGTAGAAATCAAGAAAATTTACTGTTTCACTTTCGTTGCACATTAATGTAGTCACTTGGGTATGATTATCACCTGTCCAGATTGCGCCGCCAGATTCATGGTGCGCGCCGATTCAATAGGCCAAGCTGGCAGAATGGTGAAGTGCGGAAAATGCTCTCACATATGGTTGCAGGAACCCTCTGAGATCATAAAAGAGGTGGTGGAAAAATCTGCAGCACAGGCAAGTCATAGCCCACCTAAATATAAAGTTCCGGCGCGCATACCATCCGGTAAATACCTGATGCCTGCCTGCATTGCAGCAGGCGTGTTAGCGTTCACGCTTATAATATCCAGTATGCTTCTGCTGAGGGATGGAGTAGAACAAACCATGCCATTTATGAAAAAAGTTTATTCAGGCATAGGTTTTGAAAATACGGATTTACTGGTTATAACCGATGTGATTATTGACCGTTCAGGTGAGAGGGAAGCTCAGAAATTCCTGATTACAGGCAATGTAATAAACCATTCGGAACATGATAGAAACATGCCAACTTTGCGGTATACAGCATTCGGTAAGAACGACATTGAACTGGAAACACTTGAATCAAGTGATAATGATTACAAACTAAAACCAGGAGAGAGCCGCCCGTTTAAACAGAATGTTTCTACCCGGAATGGCTTTGTGAAAAAAATCAGGATTGAACTGGGCAGCACCATGGAACTGGCCTTAAGGAATTAACAATACCTAATTATTAATAATCAGATTTACCTAATGGATAAAGTTACAGAATTATATACGGCTGAAGAAATAAGCCGCAGGGTGAAAGCCATGGCATCGGATATTGCTGTCACGGTTACTGATAAGGAACTGGTGGTAGTGGCACTGCTTAACGGCAGTTTTATTTTCGCAGCGGATTTAATCAGGGATTTAAGCATCCATAACCTGAACCCGCAGGTGGATTTTATCACCCTGGCCAGCTACGGCAGCAGCACGAAAAGCAGCGGAAAAATACAGGCGCTGAAGGGGCTTAGTATTGATGTTAAAAATAAGTATGTTCTGCTGGTGGATGATATACTGGAATCAGGCCGCACCCTGGAATTCGCCAGGAAAATGGTATTTGAGGCCGGGGCAGCGGATGTAAGCATAGCAGTACTGCTGGAGAAACCCGGCAAAAACACCAAACCTGAGCTTAAAGCTGATTTTATCGGCTTTAAAGTGCCGGACTTGTTCGTGGTTGGTTACGGTCTGGACTATGCCAACCGTCACCGCGAACTGCCCTATATCGGCGTTTTGGAGCATACCGAATAATTTAAAATCCAATGACCGACTCCAGCTATCAATACCGCTATGTCTGGCCGCCATATACTCAGGAATTAATTACGCCGCCACCACTGCAAGCGGTTAAAACCAATGGCTGCTTGATCGAACTGGAGGACGGCAGGCAACTGGTGGACGGCATTGCAAGCTGGTGGAGCGTCTGCCATGGCTATAACCATCCTCATATTATTCAGGAGATGCAAAAACAGCTTGCGCTGATGCCGCATGTCATGTTCGGTGGTATCACCCATGAACCGGCGGAGAGGCTGGCAGAGAGGCTGATGAAAATAGCCCCGCCAGGGCTAAACAAGGTGTTCCTTACCGATTCCGGATCAGTAGCGGTGGAAGCAGCGCTGAAAATGGCGGTGCAGTACTGGAAGAACCTGGGGCATTCCCGGCGTGACCGCTTCATATGCTTTAGAGGCGGCTATCATGGTGATACCATGGGCTGCATGAGTGTGTCGGAGCCTGGCGGCCTGCATAAAGCCTACCGGGGCTATATGCCGATGCAACTGGTACTGGATATTCCAACCGATGAATACAGCTTTCAGGAGTTTGAAGAAACGATTGAGGGCATAGCTCTCGAGGCGGCAGGGGCAATCATAGAGCCGCTGGCACAGTGCGCGGGGGGATTTAAATTCCACTCAGCCGATGTACTGGCGGAAATCTACCGCATCATCAAAAAACATAATCTGTTGTTTATTGCTGATGAAGCGGCAACGGGATTTTA
Source organism: uncultured Rickettsiales bacterium (assembly GCA_964439415.1). Lineage (GTDB taxonomy): Bacteria > Pseudomonadota > Alphaproteobacteria > Rickettsiales > CAZAGG01 > CAYTOJ01. The sequence goes on along the minus strand of CAYTOJ010000057.1, from coordinate 3,615 downwards.
CCGCACTGGCTCAATGTTCGCCTGCCTGGAGGCTGGAATAACTCCGGACATCATGATTCTCGGCAAGGCGCTGACAGGCGGCTATATCACACTGGCAGCCACACTCGCCACTGATACGGTCTACCAGGCGTTTTTAAGCGATGACCCCGCCAAAGCCCTGATGCATGGCCCCACCTTCACCGCTAATCCTTTGGCCTGCTCCGCCGCCAATGCCTCTCTTGACCTGTTTGAGCGCGAACCACGGGCAAAACAGGCGGAACAACTGGAGCGGATATTCAGCGCCAGACTGCCGGATTTCAGGCAGCACCCGGGTGTGAAAAATGTTCGCTATAAAGGCGCAATAGGGGTAGTGGAATATGACGAGGCAAAAATCAACACTCTGCAACTGCGCGCAAAACTGATTGAACATGGCGCATGGCTGCGGCCATTTGGTGGCTGCCTTTACCTTATGCCGCCCTTCACCATAAGTGATAATGAGCTGGAAATACTCTTCACCGCTATGGATAAAGCATTAGACTTCTTTCGCAATTCGCTGCGGTGAGCTTTAGTAGCGAAGCGAGCATCGCAGAGCGTAGGCGTGAGGAAAATGCTTAAAGCGTTTTTTAGCTAAAGCCTAAGTGTATATCGAGGTACATGCGGATTTGAGAGCTAAGCTTAGCTCGCAGACTAGCAAATCTCATTTGTGCAGCTTAGCGCAGCCAGCGACAAGCAAATTTGCCAGCGCAGTAGAGTTTGGGGAGAGAAGTCTATTGCTTCCCTGCTTTGCCGCGCATGGGGTCGTTGCGCAGGCGCACGAAGTTTACTACCTTGCTGACATAAGGCGTATGGCTGGCGATATAGGTGACTTTGTTAAGTTCAGCCTGATTTATAGCTATGCCGATAAGGTACACCACGCCGTTGAGCACCTCTACATTGTAGTTGACTGAGCGTATGTGTTTATCCAGCAGAAGCTGCCCCTTGATCCGGCTTTTTATGTAAATATCGCGGGAGGTCTGGGTGAGACTGTGCCGTTCAGTCACCTGAATTTCATTTATCACTTCTTTTACACCGCTGACACTCCAGGCTATTTTTACCGCGTCAACCGCAGTCTCCGGGTTTGCGACATGCCCGGTAAGCAGAACCCGGCCTTCATCCACCACGGTGCTGATGTTCATGAACAGGTTGTCTATATCCTTATTGAAAAAACGGCCTGCCAGTTCGGTTTTTATTGCCGCGTCATCAACCGCTGTGCCAAGCGTTCTTTCTTCAGTCACGGTTGCGGCTGTAACTGCCCCGGTTGTTGCTACTACAGGCACGCAGGATGTTGTAAGTGCAAGGCATATCACAGCACTGGTTATGGATAGATTATTATTCATAAGTGAGCCTCTCATGTTAACCCCGTTTATCTGGCGTTGATAATATGCAGCGGCATCCGCTTTGGCGCAACCATTACCGCATCAAAACGAATGTCGCAGTGTTGATATTTTTCATGCCGCATCATGAAATCCATAATGCCGCGCTCAATACGGCTCCACTGATGGCTTTTTATCGAATGCCGAGCATCCTCCATATTCCGGCGTGATTTTACTTCCACCGCGATTATCTGGTTGCGCTTGAAGGCGATTATATCAACCTCCCCCAATGGGCTGCGGAAATTACGGTATAATATGCGGTAACCTTTAAGATACAACAGCACCCAGGCAGTAAGTTCCGCACGCTTGCCGGAGTTTGCCCTACGGCTGGCCTTTCGTGATTTTGAGGGCGAGGGCATATAATTTCTTTTTTGGTAGTCCCGTGATAGCGGCGGCATTCTCCACAGCCGTTTTAAGTGAGGATTCCGGCAGCAACTGTTTCAGGCATTCTATAGCGTCATTATCGCTGGTTTGCTCTAAAGCTTCTGACCCTGAAATTACCAGAGTAATTTCGCCTTTAATGGTTTCTCTTGCCGATAGAGTGCCGAGCACTGTGGAAGTCAGGCCGTATAAATGTTCCTCATGGAGTTTGGTGATCTCGCGGGCTAGAAAAATATTTCTGTCGCCAAGTACACTCAGCATATCCTCCAGAGTTTCCAGAATGCGGTGTGGGCTTTCATAAATGATCATAGTCTCCATACGACCCTTCACTTCCATAAAGAAGGCTCTGCGTTTACCCTGCTTTGGCGGCGGAAAACCCAGGAACAAGAATCTATCAGTCGGCAGACCGGATACTGACAATGCGGCAATTGCAGCGCAGGCTCCGGGAATGGGGTATACAGGAATCTGCCGCTGCCTTGCTGTCTGCACCAGTGTGAAACCGGGATCGGAAAGCAGAGGTGTTCCGGCATCTGAAATGAGTGCGGCGATATTTATCGCAGCGATGGATAGTATCTTATCAACAGATTCCTGACCGCTGTGATCGTTAAAAAGTACAGGTTTAGCACTTATATTACAGGCGCTGAAAAGCTTGCGGGCAACCCGCGTATCCTCACAGGCGATTACGGCTGCCTGACGTAGAATATCCACAGCGCGCATGGAAATATCCCCAAGATTGCCGATGGGGGTGGCAACCACATATAAACCACTCTTTTCTACGTTTTTATTTTCCTGCATTGAATGTATTCTGATAGGCTGCTAACTTGCTGAGTATGATTAAACATAGACACATAAGTATTTTCTGCAAAAGAATCTTCGTGCTGGCGATATGCTTAAGCACAGCCGCATGTATGCAACCAACTGATGCCGGGAAAGGGCGGCCTGATAAAAAGTCGGTTGCTGCTAAAACCGCAACCCAGAAAACCGATGATGGCAAATACAGGGTTGTAGTGTTGGCTCCACTAAGCGGGCAGGGGGCGCAGATGGGGCAGGCGATGCTGAATGCGGCTATGCTGTCCCTGAATAATCATGTGAAGGCTTCAAATGTCAGGCCGGGGGATGTTATTATAATCCCTAAGGATAGTGGCACTTCCAGCGAGGAGGCGGGATACGCAGCAGCATCCGCATTGAAAGCTGGCGGTAATATAATTCTGGGGCCGGTTTTCTCTGATTCCCTGCAAGGTGTGCTGCCTTATGCGGCGCGGGGAGTGCCGATAATATCCTTCTCCAACAATCCGCAGATGGCAGGTAAGGGGGCTTATCTCAGCGGTTTTATGCCTGACCAGCAGATTAAATCCGTACTCGCTTTTGCGGTATCGCAAGGCAAGCATAGAGTGTCGGCATTATTGCCCAATGACGCTTATGGCAGGTTGGTCTCTGCTGCGCTGGAGGATTACGCGGCTGAGAATGAAAGTTTGAAACTGGCTCACGTTGAGTTTTATTCACCGGATGGATCAGATTTGCCTGCCAAAGTGGCGGGGATGATGGAGATGTCCACTGATACCGACGCGCTTTTAATACCAGAGGGTGGTGAGAGGTTGCGGGTAATTGCCAATATGCTTCCTGCATCTAAGAGCTTCCAGATATTAGGTAGTGGCCAGTGGGATGATCCGGCAACCGTAACGCTTGGCTCGCTGAATGGAGCCTGGTTTGCATCTTCCGACCCTATCAAGCGGCGCAGTTTCGAGAATACATACGCAAGTTCTTTCGGTGGCCAGCCGCCGCGTCTGGCAAGTCTGGCCTATGATGCCATGGCCATGATTGTGAAGTTTAAATCGGAGGGGGT
>CAYTOJ010000056.1:0-12326 GCA_964439415.1 uncultured Rickettsiales bacterium | reverse complement strand
TAACTGGAGCGGGCGATGGGAATCGAACCCACGGCTTAAGCTTGGGAAGCTCACGTATTACCATTATACAACGCCCGCTAAGGAGAATTAAGCTTCTTAAAGTGCCAAACTAAAATTGCCTAGGAAAAAATCCATGAACATGTAATATCGTGCTTGAAATAAATGCAGGTAGGTATGCCACTAAGGGTTGTGGTTTTAATGGGGGGAATGAGCAGGGAGCGTGAAGTTTCCTTAAGCAGCGGCAAGGGCGTTATGGAGGCTCTTAAAGCTCTGGGTTATGACGCAGTGGCTCTCGATGTCGGCAATGATGCAGCGGAGAAATTGCGGCAAATAAAGCCGGATGTGGCATTTAACGCTCTGCATGGCCATTACGGGGAGGATGGATGTATTCAGGGTATGCTGGAGATTATGGGCATACCATATACCCATTCCGGTGTGCTGGCCTCATCAGTGGCTATGAATAAACCTGCGGCGAAACTTTTTTTCCAGGCTGCAGGCATTCCTGTTGTAGAAGGCAAACTTGCTAGTGGTGCTGATATTCTGGCGGATAGTGATACTCTGCATGGTTTTGATAACTATGTGGTAAAGCCCATAGCTGAAGGCTCCAGCGTTGGGGTCTGCATTGTAATGGGCGGTGATAAATCAGCTTTGCATGATATAAATCCTGATGAGGAGTATCTGATAGAGCGTTATATACCAGGCCGGGAAGTCCAGGTGGCGGTAATGAATGGTAAAGCCTTAGGCGCGATTGAAATAGTGCCGGACAGTGGCTTTTATGACTATGAGGCTAAATATACTCCCGGCAAGGCCAGGCACTTGATGCCAGCGCCCATTCATATTGATGCTTATAAGAAGATATGTGACTACGCCGTGCAGGCGCACAATGCCCTTGGCTGCAAAGGTGTCACCAGGTCAGACTTCCGTTATGATGATACTATACCGAACCAACTTCAAAAGTTGGATTCGGTATGGAGCGAAGCGACCCGCGAAGCGCGGGGGTCAGGGCGTAAAGAAAACAACGAAGTTGTTTTTAGCCCTGACGGGGGAGTATCCCCCAGTCAAGATAAACAATTATACCAACTCTTGAACAAAGAGTGGTATATTGGCGAGCCTGGTAATATATACATCCTGGAAATAAATACCCAGCCGGGGATGACACCGCTTTCACTGACACCTGAGATTGCAAATCATGCAGGCATCAGTTATGAACAACTGGTTGATTTTTTAATTAAGGAGGCTCTTCCTGGCAATAGAGCATAAAAGCGGTATGACGAGAAGGGAGTGGGAGTGCCGGAAAATCTCCCGCATCAGGGCATTCAGGAGAGTTGTAAACTCCTATCTTTTGAAAACCGGTTTGCTGACGGCGGCACTGATTGCAGTAATGATTCTGGTATTTGGCTTCTGGCTTGATGATAGTTATCCGGCAAAAGCTATGGCTGGCTATTTTAAGGAAACAGGCCATTCCATACAGCGAAGGATGGGGCTGGAGGTTAAGGAAGTGATTATCTCAGGCCGGGAAAAAGCGGCTATGGAGGATATAGTCCGCGCACTTGGCATTAAAAAAGGTGATCCCATTTTTTCCATACCGGCTCAGGATAGCAAAGTAGCCATAGAGAAATTGGGCTGGGTTCGTGAGGCCACTATAAGCCGCAAGCTGCCGGGGATAATCCAGGTGGATATAAAAGAAAGAAAGCCGGTAGCCCTGTGGCAAAGCGCCAGCCAGCTTTACCTGATTGATAAGGATGGTTTTATAATAACAGATAAACACGTTGAGCAGTATTCAGACTTGCCGATAGTATTAGGGCGTAACGCCCCGGCGAAGATATATTCCATGCTCAGGCTTCTGGCAGCTCAAAGGGATTTATTCAATGAAATATCCAGCCTGACTTTAGTGGGCGACAGAAGGTGGGATGTAAAACTTTATAACGGTGTCATCATAAAACTGCCGGAGGATGAATGCGAAGCCGCCTGGAATTACCTGGCGGAACTAGATAAGGGCAAGGATATTTTCAAGCGCAATATCCTAACTATAGACCTAAGGCTGAAAGACCGGGTTTTTATCGGCCTGCCAGAAGGTGCGCTCAGCCCTCCACAGCCTAAATCCGGTGAGTCGACCTGAGTCCTGATCTTAAGTTTTGGAATGTAAGCTTCTGTTTAGTCATAAATACTTCAACGATATTTGTTAAGTTGCCATTATTGAGCGATTTTTAATAAGCAAATTGAAAGTTAAGTATGCCTAAATTTGGGAATGTGGAGGTTACGCAGTTTCCTCGTGTGGTGAGGCTTCCAAAAGAAAATTTAATTAACTTATATTATCCTGTTAAAAATGCAGGCAATGCGCACCAGTTATTCAAGGAATTTGGGATGGATGAGCATTATACTGGGTACTGGTGCACACATGCCCCCGGAACTGGTGGTGATGTGATAATTTCAGGAGAATTGAGTGATGATGGCTCCTGCACAATAGCTTTCAAAGGGAATGATGAAATTAAAGTTCTTGAGGAAAACTACGGTATTCCTAAAATATTAACTCCAGAGCAGGCTCTTAAGATTGTGAAAAGCGCAGAATGTGCGGAAGCTCCTGGAGATGCCTATGACTCAAGAACCAGAAAAAAGAAGTACACAGATAATCGTGTTCGTATAGATACACCGCCCCTTGATTTTTTTGGGGCTCTTGAGATTCTTGAGATTAATCGGGAGCCTTTTATTGGAAGTGGTGCTTATCATGGCGCTGTTTATATCTCCAACGCAGATGCTGACAAATTCAGGAATCCTCAAATACCTAGGGGGGGGGGCATGGGAGGCTTCCTTGATAATTTCAAGGGACTTTTTAATGAGCATCAGAGATAGAAAAACCCCTATTGATATAGCAGTAATTAGCCGAGATGAAGAGAGGGGATTCATCTCGAGCCAGCCAGCACTGCTACGTCCAGCATACGCAGGCTGAAGCCCCATTCGTTATCATACCAGGCGGCTGCGCGGCAAAAGCGTTTTTGCAGAACTTTTGTCTGGGTGGAGTCAAAGATTGAACTGGCCGGGTGGTGGTTATAGTCAATTGATACCGTTTGTTCATCGTTATACGCCAGCACGCCTTTGAGTGGTGATTTCAGGGATGCATCCTTCATCAGTTCATTGATTTCACTAACACTGGTATCGCGGGTTGCGGTGAATTTAAGATCCACCAGTGATACATTAGGTGTTGGCACACGAATGGCTGCTCCGTCCAGCTTGCCCTCCAGACTTGGCAGAACCAGGCTCAACGCCTTTGCTGCACCGGTTGAGGTGGGAACCATGGAAAGTGCGGCTGCCCTGGCGCGGCGCAGATCCTTATGGCTGCCATCGTGTATGTTCTGGTCGGAGGTATAGGAATGTATGGTGGTCATGAAGCCTACCTCAATGCCGATATTATCATGCAGTACCTTCGCTACGGGAGCCAGGCAGTTAGTGGTACAGGAACCAACTGAGATTATTTTATGGTCAGGTTTTAGTGCATCGTTATTCACGCCGTATACTATTGTAGCTTCAGCGTCAGGGGAGGGGGCGGAGATAAGTACTTTTTTCGCACCTTGCTTCAGGTGAAGTTCAGCATCTGCCCTTTTGGTGAATTTGCCTGTGCATTCCAGAACTATGTCAACGCCTTTCCAGTCCAATTTTGCGGTATCTCTCTCCCTGGTTAGCGGTATTCTACGCCCGGCAATAACCAGGGCATTTTCCTCAGCTTTGATTTCTTCTTTAAACACGCCATGCACAGAATCATATTTCAGCAGGTGAGCATGAACATCAGCACTGGCTGGACCATTGATGGAGACTATCTCCAGCTCGCCCCATCTTTTTTCTTCAAAAACTGCCCGCAAAACCTGGCGGCCAATTCTACCCAGGCCATTAATCGCAATCCTAACTACCATACACCAAACCTATATATTAATATAAAATTAAGCGGGATTTAACCTATGATAATCAGCAGGGCAAGCACTTTTAACTAGTGGTCTCTAGCGAGTACCTTTTCGGTAGTCGCTATATAATAGACCTCTTTCGGAACTCGCTGCGGTGAGCAAAATGCGCGAAGCGAGCATCGCAGAAACGCAAGTGTACAAAGAAGTACATGCGGATTTGAGAAGCGCAGTGACAAGCGAGTTTGCCAGCGCAGTAGAGTTACGAAAGAGGTCTAATAACAACCCTGCAATTTAGACAAGATAACCAACTAGAAAAAGGCAAAACAAAGCCGACACCAAAAGGGTAATTCGTCACAGGCTACAAGTGGCGGTAATATAAAATCCTGCGGATTAACGCTTGGAGAACTGGAAGCGGCGGCGTGCCTTGGCACGGCCATATTTCTTGCGCTCCACCTCGCGGGAATCACGGGTGAGATAACCGCCTTTGCGCAGCGTTGTATGCAGTTCAGAATTATACGCATTGAGTGCGCGGCTGATGCCGTGCCTCAGCGCACCTGCCTGACCGGAAAGGCCGCCGCCTTCAACAGTTGCTAAAACATCGTAACCGCCGATGCCTTCTACGGCTACAAATGGCTGGTTGATTACCATGCGCAAAACCGGGCGGGTGAAATACGCAGCAAGTTCCTTGCCGTTCACTATGCATTTGCCGGAGCCGGGGCGCAACCATACTCTAGCTACCGAGCTTTTCCTGCGGCCAGTGGCATAGGTTTGCGGTAGTTCTTTCTGCTTGCTTGCTGCTTTTTCGGCTTTTGCGTTAGTGGCCATTGTTTAATCTCTACTCTATCTTTATATTCTATCTTTTATTCTTTGGGTTTCTAGCAGCAAAATCCAGGATTTGCGGCTGCTGTGCTTCATGCGGATGCTCTGCCCCAGAATATACATGAAGTTTTTTATAAATGGTGCGACCCAGCGGCCCACTTGGTATCATACGCTCAACAGCCTTTTCCAATACCCGCTCAGGATACTTGCTGCTTAAAATTTTATCAGGGCTGGTTTCCTTAATACCGCCAGGATAACCGGTGTGTTTGTAGTAAACCTTATCAGTGCGTTTTTTACCGGTAAGCTTTACCTTACCCGCATTGATGATTACCACATTATCCCCGCAATCAAGATTTGGGGTGTACATAGGTTTATTTTTGCCGCGCAGGATGTTGGCAACCTCAGATGCTAAGCGCCCCAGAATTACCCCTTCAGCGTCAATCACCCACCAGTTGCGTTTAATATCTGCTAACTTTGCTGTATAACAATTGCTCACGTAAAACTCTTAAATTAAGGTTCGCACTTATAAAGTGGTGATTCGATATGTCAATGCATTTATAACCTTGCTGAAATGCTATCTGATTATATATTGTTTGAATCAAATTATTCAATAAAATGCCTAAGCAACAACCCGCACGCAAGCACACAATATCAGTACTGGTAGATAACGAATTCGGCGTTCTGGCACGCATTATCCAGCTATTCTCTGGCCGGGGCTACAATATTGAATCCCTGACAGTGTCTGAGGTGGATAAGGACAAGCACCTCTCCCGCATTACCATAGTCACTACCGGGTCAGACATGGTGATTGAGCAGATCAAAAACCTGCTGGATCGCATGGTTCCTGTGCATAAAGTCATGGATTTAACCATAAGTGGTGCTCATGTTGAACGGGAGATGGCTTTCGTGAAGGTCTCCGGCACGGGTGAGCACCGGGTGGAGGCGCTGCGTATAGCCGATATTTTCCGCGCCAGAGTGGTGGATGCAACCATATCCTCCTTCGTGTTTGAGCTTACCGGAAGCCCGGATAAAATAGATTCCTTTGTTGAGCTTATGCGCCCATTGGGACTGACCGAGATTGTCAGAACCGGCGTTATCGCCGTCTCCCGTGGCGGCAAAAGCTTGCAGGATTAGAAGTCTAAAACTTCTTTTTCCTATTTAATTATTTATGGCATAAACTATACCTGTCGCGCTTCAGGAGTGCGACAGGTATATTAGACCTCTTTCGGAACTCTACTGCGCTGGCAAACTCGCTTGTCGCTGCGCTTCTCAAATCCGCATGTACTTCTTTGTACACTTGCGTTTCTGCGATGCTCGCTTCGCGCACTTTGCTCACCGCAGCGAGTTGCGAAAGAAGTCTATTCGCGAGCAGTATATCATTAATTTTCCGTCAAAGTGCCCTGCTGGGGAGTTACCACAAATGTTCATTAACAGCCTGTTAGTCCAGCCGCCGGAGAGCGAAGAAGTGGGAATTGAGGAAGTCCCGCTTGCCGTATTCCAGTTCCTGGCCGCTAGCATCCAGGATATTACCGCCTATGGCTTTCAGTATGGCGTGCCCTGCTGCCGTATCCCATTCATAAGTTGGGCGCATTCGGGGATAAATATCCGCCCGGTTATCGGCAATATAGCAGAATTTGATTGAGCTGGAGTGATTTTCCATGGACTCTACCATATAATTATTCCTGAGCCACTGCCTTTCCTGGTCAGACTTTTCAGAGCTTACCAAAGCCCGCACCGGAGACAGGGCGCGAGCGTCAGGTGCCAGGGGTAGCCATTTTTCCCAGGTGGCATGGTTGGTTATTATGGCTTTAAATGCTTTTTTCTCGCTATCCTGCCCGGAGCCAGAAGTTATGCCATAATAAACAGTATTTTCCAGGGGCGAATAAATAACCCCGAAAACCGGGATATAGTTCTCTAAAAGGGCAATGTTTACTGTAAACAAACCCTTGCGCCTGGCGTAACCTTTGGTTCCATCCAGCGGGTCTACCAGCCAGAAATCCCCCCCGGCTTTGCGGTTTTCTGATTCCTCGGAGATAATCGGTATATCCGGGGCTAGTTTGTGTAAACCTTTGCAAATCAAGCGGTCTGATTCAATATCAGCATTGGTGACGGGTGAATTGTCGCTTTTTGTTGTTATTTCCGGCGCAAGGTCGTAGTAGCTCATTATCACCTGGCCTGCTTGTAACGCCAGGTTGACTACCTCCTCAACCATATTTAATTTCAGACTAAACATAGCTAGAACTAATGTCAGAAGATAGAACAGATAGCCAGGCATTTATTGCTGAAGTAAAAAGTATAGCCTTAAAACAAGGCTTGAAAGATTTGCCGGATGGTGAGTTTTGCAGTGCTTTTTTCCACCGCTTCCCGGATTTAAGCGAATACGCAATAGCGCCCACCAGCATTGCGGAGGCGCTTATAAAATGCCGCCGGGTGTTTGGTGAAGTAAAAAACAAGCCGCTTATCCACCTGGAAGGGGATAATCTGATAATTGTGAACGCTGATATGCCGTTCATAGTTGATTCTATCAGTAATGAACTTTCCCGGCAGGGGCTTGAGGTGTCATATCTGTTGCACCCGATTATCCGCGCTGCGCGGGATAATGCTGGCGTTTTGCAAACTGTGGGCTCCATCGGTGAGCCTGAATCACTGCTGTATGTGAAGTTTAAACTGCCACCTGCGGTTGAAGCCGCGGGGGAGGTAAAGCGGAGACTATCAGCAATTTTAGATGCAGTGAAAATGGTGCATCAGGATTCTGACAGAATGCGACAAAAATTAGTGGAGGAGGCGAGCCATCAGAATAAAAGCACTGATGCCGCAGAGATTCGTGATTTCGCTAACTGGATGCTGGACGATAATTTCATATTCCTGGGTGTGGAGGAATATGAATTCGCGCCTCAAACTGACGGGCTTCATGTGAATACCGTTCCGGGTAGTTCCTTAGGTGTGTTCAGGATGGATAATGAATCCCCCGATAAACCGCGTGGTTTGCTGGGGCTGGAGCCTTCCACACGGCTGAATGCTTTAAAAGTGAGGGATGTTGAATTTTCCAAATCCACCCGCAAGTCCATAGTCCACCGCTTGGTTCCCATGGATTATGTGGCGTTCAAGCGGCTGAACGATAAAGGGGAAGTAGTGGGGGAGGCCAGGTTTGCCGGGATATTTTCCTCAAAATCGCGTTTTTATTCCGTTGCTAATATCCCCATCATCCGGCGCAAAGTGGAAAGCGTTCTGGAGAAGGCAGGGGTAGAGCCGGATAGTTTCGATGAAAAGACTTTGAGTAAAATCCTGGAATCCTACCCGCGTGACGAGATGTTCCAGATAGGTAGCAATGAACTGGCCAGGAACGCATCGAGTATATTGATGATGGAAGTAATGCGCGGCGGCATAAAGGTTTTCCTGCGCAAGGATATTTTCGAGCGGTACATCAGCGCCATTATCTACCTGCCGAGGGAGGCACTGAACACGCATAACCGTATCAGGATACAAAGCTATCTGGAGAAGGAATTTCAGGCAAAATATTACATTCATTTCACCCAGGTGAAGGATTCGCCCCATGCCAGGGTGCTGATACTGCTATCTACAATTCCCGGAAAATCAGTTCTGCTGGATGAGAAGAAAGTGGAGCGGGAAATCTCCAGAATTATTACCAACTGGGAGGACAGCCTGGCCAGCCAGGTAACTGATAAAGGGCTGCTGCCGAAATACCTGCGCGCTTTTCCGCCTGCGTATAAATCCCTTTACTCGCCGGAGGTAGCAGCGGTTGATATTGCAAACCTGGAGCGTTGCCTTGGCAATCCGCCAGTGCTGGTGACTCTGGAGAGGGCTGATGATAACCCGAGCCGCCATAAAGTAATCATATATAACTCAAGCAGTCACGATATCGCGCTGTCGGATGTAGTTCCGGTGCTGGAGAATATGGGCGCAAGGGTTTTCCATGAGCGGCCTTTCGTAGTTATCCCTTTAAACTCTGAGTCGCACGTAGTGCGCGAGGTGGAGGTAGAACTGCCTTTAAGCGACAGTGCTAACTATAATGATATAAAAAATAATTTTGAGCTGGCACTGACCGGAATTCTAAGCGGAGAAGGGGAGAGCGACAGCTTCAACCGGCTTATCTTAAGTGCCGGTCTGCCCACCAGTGATGTGAATATTTTCAGGATGCTGGCGGCGTACCTCAGGCAGATAAAATTTCCTTTTGGCGGCGATTATATAGCCCGTATTCTGGACAGAAACTCAAGTCTGGCGGTTCTGCTGGCGCGAGCATTCGATGCGCGCTTTAATCCATTATTTGAAGGGGAGAGGAAAACGGCCTTCAGCGGCCTGATAGTGGAGATTGAGCATAAACTGACAGAAGTTGCCAATGCCGATGATGACCGTGTGATCAGAAAACTCACGGAAATCCTGCAATGCATAAACAGAACCAATTTTTACCAGCAGCGTGACGGCAAGCGCAAATCATATATATCTATCAAGCTGGATACCGGGCATTTATCCGGTATACCACTCCCCCGGCCTTACGCTGAAATATTTGTATATTCCCGGCGCTTTGAGGGGGTGCATCTGCGTGGTGGCAAAGTGGCGCGCGGGGGGCTGAGATGGTCGGATCGGCGGGAGGATTTCCGCACCGAAGTCCTCGGGCTTATGAAAGCGCAGATGGTGAAAAATTCCGTGATCGTTCCCACCGGCGCTAAAGGCGGCTTCGTGCTGAAAGAAAGTTTCGCTGGCAGGGATGATTTTATGAAAGCCGGGGTGGAATGTTATAAGGATTTTCTGCGTGGCCTGCTGGATGTTACCGATAACATAATCGCAGGCAAGGCGAATCCCCCTGTTGACGTGATAATGCACGACGGGGAAGACCCTTATCTGGTAGTGGCGGCGGATAAAGGCACGGCTACTTTCTCCGACTACGCTAACCAGATATCGGCTGAGTATGGCTTCTGGCTGGGGGATGCTTTCGCTTCGGGTGGCTCTGCCGGGTATGACCATAAAAAGATGGCGATTACGGCTAAAGGTGCGTGGGTATCTGTAGTGCGCCATTTCCGGGAATTGGGCATGGATATATCACGCCAGGACTTCACGGCGGTTGGTGTTGGCGATATGGCCGGGGATGTATTTGGCAACGGCATGTTATTATCCGATAAAATGAAGCTTCTTGGCGCATTCAACCACATGCATATATTTGTGGATCCAACACCTGACCCGCTTATCAGCTATCAGGAGCGTAAGCGTCTGTTTGAACTGCCGCGCTCAAGCTGGCGCGATTACGATGCCAGGCTTATCTCCCGTGGTGGCGGCGTGTTTGAGCGCAGCACCAAAAGCATAGCGGTATCTGATGAGATGAAAAACGCATTCGGTATCAAGGTGGAGCAAATAGCACCGGATGAATTAATCAAGGCCATTCTCACCGCTCCGGTTGATCTGTTATGGAATGGCGGCATCGGCACTTATGTAAAATCCTCCTTTGAGACTCACGAGCAGGTAGGCGACAAGGCTAACGATTCCCTGCGGGTGAATGGGCAGGACTTGCGCTGCAAAATCGTTGGTGAAGGCGGTAATTTAGGCTTCACCCAGCTTGGGCGGGTTGAATACGCGCTATCAGGCGGCAAGATCAACACTGATGCTATAGATAACTCAGGCGGGGTGGATTGCTCAGACCATGAAGTGAATATAAAGATAGTTTTCTCCGCTAAAATGTCCGGCGGCGGTATGGAAAAGCAGGAGCGGGATAAATTCCTGGAAGCCATGACTGATGAGGTAGGCCGCCTGGTGCTTGCCGATAACCGCCTGCAAACCAGTGCACTGACTATCGCTGAGAATCAGGGTTATAAATTCATAACGCCGCTGCAACGCCTGATCAGAAAACTGGAAGGGGAGGGGCTGCTTAACCGCGCTCTGGAATTCCTGCCGCTGGATGAAGAACTGGAAGCCAGAAAAGCCGCCCGCCAGGGGATGACCCGGCCAGAACTTGCGGTGCTGCTGGCCTATTCCAAAATATACATCACTCATGCGCTGCTGGCATCCAGCCTGCCGGATGATCCGTACTTCGCCGGGGAACTGGCGCGTTATTTTCCGAAGCAGATGCAGAATTCTCTGGCGGAGGAGATAGCGGCGCACCCATTAAAACGTGAAATTATAACCACTGCCACTACCAACAGCATGGTTAACCGTGTCGGCATGGCTTTTGTCAACCAGGTGATGGAGGAAACCGGGCATAATGTGGCTGAGATAGCCAAGGCGTATACTCTAGCACGGGATGTATTCAGCCTGCGCGATACCTGGTTAGAGGTGGAAAAGCTGGACGGCGTGGTGGATTACAAAGCGCAGGTAGAAGTTTATTCAGGTATAAATGAACATATCCATCAGTTTACCCTGTGGTTTCTGCGTAACTTCTCATACCCGCTCAACATTGGCGCAATTGCGGATGAATATAAGCAGGAGGTTGAGAACTTCCGCACCTCGCTTGACCTTGTATTAAGCGAGAAGCAGCGGCGGAAAATCAGCGCGCAGGTGGAGAGTCTTATTTCCAGAGGTATTCCTGAGTCTTTAGCCAGGGCAGTATCTGAACTGGATGCTATGCGCGCATCACTGGATATTATCAAGGTAGCGAAAATCTCCGGCGTTGATGTTAAAACCGCTGCCAATGTGTACTTAAGTTTGGCTGAGCGCCTAAGCCTGGATACAGTTGTGGCGATGGCGGCAAGCCTTAGCGATGATGGTCACATGCCAAGCCTGGCGGCTACCGCTTTGGGGTTTGATGCTTTTGATGAAATCCGCCGTTTAAGCTCAAACCTGTTAAATAGGGAGGATGGACGAGAGCCTGCGGCAGTTGACACATGGGCAGCCGCAAATGCGGAGAGCCTGGCGCGTTATGACACCTTCCTGGAGGATGTTAAATCCGCCCAGCAATCCGGCCTGCCCAGCCTGATTATGCTCATAAAACGCCTGCAGTCGCTGAGTGCTTAAGACTGCTTAGATTCACGGGGCTTTGTATTTCAAGGCTGGAAACAGGCGGTTTACCCAGGCGAATATGCTTTTATCGTTCATTTGCAGGGCGTATTTTACATAGTCGGGATCGCTGGAGAGGTGTCTCTCCTCAGTGCGCGCTCTCAGATAATAAATGAGATTCACCAGCAGTATCAAAACAGTATCCTGCAACGCCTGCGCGAGGCCTACGGCGGGAAAGAAGGGAACCGCAGTCATCCACCAGAATATATTTTTGGAAACATAGGCCGGGTGTTTGGTGATCCGGTACATGCCGTTGGTAAGAATTCCACGGTTGGTGAGGTTGGAAAAGCGGCAGCCGAAATTCACCGAAGCCAGGGTATAAACGCTTAACATAATCAGCGCGACACTGCCCCATAGCACCTGCCAGGTGGGGTCATCTATCACCTCCACCCAGTTATTACTTCTGTAGCCAAAATAAAACCGCATAACCACGCTTTGAAACGGCTGGTAACAGATTATGCAGATAATCCAGCCAAACAGCGTAGATTCACTGGATCTGATATGCGTGTCAAACAGCCGCAGGGAGAGGGTATAACCAGTCACCGCAACCAGCAAATCCACCGTGAACAGCATACTCTGGCTGAAATAGAAAAAGCTCAGGAAGTTATCATT
>CAYTOJ010000055.1:0-12352 GCA_964439415.1 uncultured Rickettsiales bacterium | reverse complement strand
ACTCAGCACTCAGCACTCAGCACTCAGCACTCAGCACTCAGCACTCAGCACTCAGCACTCAGGCTGACGGGTTTTTAAATCCTGTCAAGCAGAAAAACAGCGGCTTTACGCTGGTGGAGTTATCCATAGTTCTGGTGATAATTGGCCTGCTGGTGGGTGGTATACTCGCCGGGGCGGATTTGATAAGGGCTGCAAAAATCAGTAAAATCATCAGTGAGCAGGAGCAGATCAAAACCGCACTCAATACCTTTTATCTCAAATATAACTGCATCCCGGGGGATTGCTATAACATCTCCACCTACCTTTCCGGTGAAACCAATGGCGATGGGGATGAACTGATTGAAGCACCTGCAGCAGCGGCCAGCGTAGGGGAGGCCTTCACTGCATGGAAACAACTCTCCGCCGCCGGACTGTATCCGGGAAGCTTCACCGGTATCGCCGGACCTTCCACATTGTGGCACGCAATAATAGGAACCAACATTCCCGGCTCCAAGGCTATTTCCAAAGCAGGATACTGCTTCCACCCGGGGCAAACATTGTCCGGCAACTCAAGCTACTGGGATGGTGTTTATAGCAACGGTGTGTATTTTGGGAAGGAAAGTAGCACCTATATATGCGAAGATGCCGCCTTAAAACCAGCGGATGCGTTTAATATTGATAAAAAGATTGACGATGGCATTCCAGGCATCGGCAAGGTTCGCAGCATACATGCAAGCATTGGCAGTTGCGCCACATCAGGCAGCGCATATAACGCCCCATCAGCTTCCGCCTATTATATCACTAACGACAGTATTGCCTGCAGCCTAAGATTCATGTTCGACTGGTAGCTGCCACCTGCTTCATGCAGCACCGTTCTAAAACAAATCAGAATGAGTGCCAGTACGTTCAAAAATAATTTTCTGAATGTCTTTATCCAGTTTATAAATCAGCAACCAGTCCGGCTCTATGTGACATTCACGGCGATGAATATAGTTGCCTGTAAGATTGTGGTCACGATTTCTTGCTGGCAATGCATCTCCGTTGGCCAGTAGACACATAATTTCTTTCAATTTATCAAGGTCTTTTCCGCGTTTGGCTGATAGCTTCACATCCTTCTCAAACCGCCCGGTAGTAACAATCTGATACATGGTTACAGTTTAAGATGAGAAAATACGTCATTAACCGTACGGTGATAAGTGAGGTCTTGACCTGCATCGGTTTTTTGAAACGTCTGTAGTGTCTCGTTATTTGGTACACGGGGTTGAAATGGCAGTTCTCCAAACATTGCAATATGGTGCATTAGCATATTAACCGCATCCGTAGGTTTAATACCCATTTCATCTAAAATCTGGTACGCTTGCGCCTTGGCTTGTGCGTCCAACCTAAAGTTGGCCTGTTCTTTCCGCATACAGATAACCTCCTGCAACTGTTCCAATCAATTTGATTGTATAGGATATTATATACAATTTCCATCACTATTTTCCAGCAGAGATGAAAAATTTGTATGAATAAAGGCAACAAATAGAGTTAAGCCTCAGGTTCATGTTCGACTGGTAAAAGCTACACGATAAGCCACTATGAGCCAGTTCCCAGAGCCCGCAGAACGCTGGAAGGATCAGCTTCAATTACCCTCAAATATGCTCGCCCGGCATGGTCGGGATAATGATTGCCCTGCTCCGAGTCCCGTACTGAACCGAGTGAAAGCAAAAAAGCACAGGCGAATTCTTCCTGTGTCATATTCAGACGGCTGCGTATTGCTTTCAGATTCGGTGAACGGCGCATTCTGGCAAGCTGTAATTCAGTGGCAGGCTGTGAATCGGGATCAGACAAAGCCGCCTCGTGACGCTCACGGTCACTCATAGCATCAAACCTGGATCAATCTGCCTCCGGGGGACTTTTCGGGTTCAAGTTATATTTCGTGATATTTTCTTTTTTCATGCGGTTCAGCCCTCTTGCTGAGATTATGCGATACCCATCTCCACGCTCTGTGTATGTGACATGAAGCAGCCTACCCTCCACCATGCCCACTGCATTCCAACGTAGCTCACCATGGTATACTGCTCGCGTATGAAGAGTGTGGATTTATTGCAGTTAATTCGCGAGCAGTATAAACGCGGATTCGGCTGGATTGGCGGCCATGCGCAAAATATATAAAAGATATACCTACCGCATTCTTGAAGTGCGATGGGTATAGCCAATTTCTTCGTATTCAACCATATACGAATCAAGAAATACTCTGGATGCACTACAGAAATCCAAGCCGTGTTTAGCAATGTTTGCCTGGTTATTTGCTTCATCCCATTCGAACTTTATCATAAAACACTACTGAATACCAGTACTTCTCACATATAGTCAGGGCTGTTCAGTGCTAGATTTATAAATTTACAACACGCCAGGTCTGCTGTCGTAAATGTTCATTGCTTGTCTCCCTCCCGTGCACAAAGGGGATTAAGGGGGGGCATGTGTTGGTACTATGAGAAGAAGAAAGATGCCCCCCCTAGCCACCCCCGTAAACGGGAGGGGAAGCCGAGAGGCAGTGCCAACACTAAGGCGTTATGAAGGTTAATACTACAGCACTGAACAGCCCTGCACATATAGCCATATACATCAAGCAGTAATGGAAAAATCAGCAATGGTAAGGCCGGATGTAACGCCTACAAGGATAATAACATTGGCGCTGACGGTTGGGTCATAGACTTTCTCAAACGGGTTATCCAATAACACCACAGCGTTGCCGCCGCTATAGATCACGTTATCCAGAACCTGCGTGGTGGTGGAAAAGAGTTTGGGATCAATATGGATAATATCGCCAACTGTCGTGCCGGGATTTTCAAAGCCCACTATATAAGTCACACCGCTTTCCCGCGTGAATTTATAGGTATCGTTACCTGTTCCGCCTGTCAGCATGTCAACATCGAAACCGCCATCGGAATACAGCGTGTCGTTACCTGCGCCGCCGTTTAAGGTATCGTTCCCGGTTGAACCTGATAGTGTATCGCCAGCATCTGAGCCGGTCAGCAGGTCGTGTCCATCATTCCCATAAAGCAGTACGGCATCCACATTTATGGAGTAATCCACTACGTCATTCCCTGCCCCGGCAATAACAACATCCTTACCGCCGTTCTCAGTTCCCTGGATGGTATCCGCCCCGGCGTTGCCATACACAGTATCCGCCCCAGCACCACTGATGATGGAATCGGCGGAATCGGTGGAGTCAGCCACGCCGCCGCCGCCGCAGATAGTATCAGCCCCGCTGCCGCCGGTTAGAATATCAAAGCCGCCACCGCCGAATAAGGCTTCCGCATCCGCCCCGCCGGTGATTATATCGTTGCCAAGTCCGCCGTGCAGAGTATCCGCCCCGCCACTGGCGTTGGTTATAACATCCTCCCCCGCATTGCCGAATATCAGGTCAGCCCCGGCACCACCATCTATGGTATCCGCCCCATCCAGCGGGTCGGCCAGGCCGTTGCCACCGTAGATACTGTCAGCCCCCAGGCTTCCCGCCAGGTTATCCGCCCCGCCGCCACCGCTGATAATATCAGCATCGCCGCCGCCAAGCAGCGTATCATTCCCCAGGCCACCATAAATAGTATCAGCCCCGCCGCTGGCGTTGGATACCGTGTCATCACCAGCGTTGGCATACACAATATCCGCCCCCGCGCCTGACTGGATATTATCGCCAATATCAAGGGAATCTGCGTAGCCTCGTCCACCAAAAATAATATCATTACCATCACCGCCGTTGATGGTATCGCTCTCCAGCCCGCCGTAAATGGTATCAGCCACAGCATCGCCGGTTAAAGAATCCGCATTTTCAGTGCCATTTAAAAGTGCCATCCCTACCCCCCTAATATATCCTATGGTTTTAATCCCAGAACCATTAAAGAAGGGTTATAGTATAGGCTAATAATAGCGGTATTTACTTCACTACACGAAAGGCGGGGAAGATGAGCTTTACAACCGTGCCGATGCCAACTCTGCTCTCCAGCAGTAAACGGCCGCCGTGCAGTTCCATGAACATGCCGCACAGGGGCAGCCCCAGGCCGGTTCCCTCATGGCTTAAATCCCGGTGTACCTGGCCAAATACCGACAGCGCCTTGGGTATTTCATGCTCCGGGATGCCGATGCCGGTATCAGTTATGCTGAGCATATAGTTGCCCTTAGCATCCTGCCCGCCTTTGATGGTGACGCAGCCGCCTTCGGGCGTGAATTTCAGGGAATTGGAAAGGAGATTAAGTATAATCTGCCTGACTTTCCGTTTATCCGCGTGCAGCAGGTGGGATTGATCCGGCGCAAAATCAGTATCCACCAAAACCCCGGCGGCTTTAGCTTTATCAGTCATCATGCGGATGCATTCCTGAACAACATCTGCAAGCACTATTTCCTCCTCATGCAGTGCCAGTTTTCCGGCCTCGCCTTTGGAGAAATCCAGAATATCGTTAATCAGTTGCAGCAGGTGATTACCGCAGAGGTTAATATCATGCACCCTTTCCTTCTGCCTTGGGTTCATATTGCCGAAGTAGCCGGAATCCAGCATTTCAGAAAATCCGATAATAGCGTTAAGCGGCGTTCTGAGTTCGTGGCTCATGTTGGCAAGGAATTCCGATTTCGCCTGGCTGGCCAGAACTGCGGTAGCCTCTGATTCCTGCACCCGCAGAATCTGTCTGGACATGGCAAGCAGGAAGTATGACAGAACAGCCGCAAAAATACCGAAAATAATTATGAATCCTATATCCTTGGCGACGCTCTGACCCCAGGCGTGCAGGAAATCTTCCTGATCCAATGCTACGAAAACCGCGATATTGAAATTATCCAGAAACTTATAGGAATAAATCTTCAGCGAATTATTAAACGTAGTGATGTTGGAGATTGCCTGGGAGCCATCCATATCGCCGCGATTGCTTATAACCTCGCGGATCAGCTCGCCTGCATTCTCCACGGATTCCGACCCGTTTACCAGAACCTTGCCATCCACAGTAGCAAGCCCCATAAAACTTTTTCTGCCCGGCTCTACGGATGCGAAATAATCCAGAAAATATTTAGGGTCTAACACTGCGGCAATAACCCCCGCCTCCCCTATATTTCTGGCTGTTACCAACACGCGGGAGCGGCCAAAATCCTCCCGCTCGATGCTCCATACCGCATTGCTGCCAGCGCCTTTCAGCAGTATTTCCTTAAAAGTCTCCGCAAGCGGTAGCGCCGCTACGGTGGAGGTTAAATCCTCATACGCAGGTTTAAAGGCTTGAGCTTGAAGGCTCCCATCAGAGCTAAACACAATAATACCGGCGATCTGGTTGCTTGCATCTACCAGGGCTTTAATATCCTGGCTGATGTCCTGACCTTGCTTTAATTTTTCGCTCTGGCTGTCCGCAATAAAACGCAGATTCATGTCCACCGCTGAAAAAGTAAGCCCGGCATGATCAGATACTGACTTACATAAACGCTCACTGTTTATGCGCCCTTCCTCCAGCGCGGTATCATAGCCACGGGAGGCTTTGAACACCACCAGAATGCAGAAAAGAATCATCGCCAGCGCACTGAACGCTACGATATTCTTGGCCTGCGGCCTGATATTCCTTATGGATTTAAGCGCCACTTCCAGTTGTTTCTTAATGCTTAAAATTAAATAGAGCTTAAGCATTAATTATGAAACATTAATTACTTGGCAAGCATTATATTAATCTTTGCTTAAAATGCCTTAAAAAGGTAATCCACCCTTAATTAATCCGCCCATATAGATTCCACAGAGTTTTCAGATGATTAGCTACATCCACAAAATTATTCCACTCAAAGAAGGGTTTGCTGCGTTCCAACAGATAACCCGCCAGGCGGTCGCGGGCGAAGACTATATCCGCCTCCAGACTCATTGCCACATCGGTTATGGAATCGCCGATTGCAACAGATTCCTTATAATTGAACAACTTCATGATTGATGGTTTGGAAACCAGCTCAAATTCATCCTCAACAGGTGATATTACCTGAATCTTCTCGCCAGTTGCATCCAGTTTCAGGGCGTAAACAGCATGAATTTTTGCCGTATATTCACCCAGCACCGCGTTTACTATATCAAGCAGACCGCCGGAGATTATAACCAGCGGCACACCGTTTTCCGCCAGAAAGTCCAGTAATTTATCAAAACCCTTTCTAATTGGTTTGTCCCGTACAAATTCAATTATATCCGGCAGACGGTTTGCAGGAATATCCTGCACTATGCTGCGCACCCCCTCCCGCAGGGTGATTTCACGGTTATATATGCGCGGGATGATTTCCTGCGCCAACCTCGGCGAGAAATGATTCAGAACCTCAACAAAGGTTTCCTGCCTGGTGATAGTGCCGTCAAAATCGCAGAACACTATCCGCTCATACAGCGTGTCATCTGGCAAATGAAATTGCGATAAATGCATGGGGGCTTGTATAATTTTCGAGTTTTAGATATTAAGACTTTATAAAATGTAAGCAGAATATGACAGCACAGCAGGCGGAAAAGCCTAAATATAATTATTATGACAATGTCAATTACGACCTTCTAAAACATATTCCGGCGAATCTAGGGTTTGTGCTGGAAGTTGGCTGCGCCGCAGGTGCGCTTGGCGAGAAGTATAAAGCCGCTAATCCAGGCTCGCATTTCATTGGTATAGAAATGATTCAGGAGGCTGCTGAGATTGCTCAGCAAAGATTAGATGCCGTTGTAGTGAAGCCTGTGGAAAAGGTTGAATTGAAAGACCTTAAAATGGGCAAGAAGAAATTTGACTGCATTATCTATGGCGATGTTTTAGAGCATCTGAATAACCCCTGGGAAATCCTGGAACGGCATAAAAAATGGCTGGCCGCTGATGGGGTTATCCTTGCCTGTATTCCTAACACCCAGCACTGGACGCTTTTATATAGCCTGCTGCGCGGCAAATGGGAATATACCGAGATGGGGCTGCTTGACCGCACGCACATCCGCTTCTTTACCTGTTTTGAAATAATCAGGATGTTTGAAAATGCCGACTTTAAGGTGGAATTTGTGGCTGGCCGCAACCTATCAATTAAAAGCCGTCTGAATCCTGATTTAAATCATGAGGGATTTTTAAACGCCATGGCTCCCTCACTTCAGGCTTTGGGCATTGATGATAAATCCTTCGCCCGCCTGACCGGGTCGTATCAGTTCATAATTAAAGCTAAAAGCCTGTAGCGATATATACTGCTCGCGTATGAAGAGTGTGGGTTCTTTGCAATTAATTCGCGAGCAGTATAGAAGCGCATGGGGCTGGGTTGGCGGCCATGCGCAAAATATAAAAGATATACCTATCGCACTCTTGAAGTGCGAGAGGTATATTGCTCAGCCCCACAATTTCTGGCTCTTAATTTTTATGTTCAAAGTTAATTGCCTTGTTGCGTCTTAGGGCTTATATATTAGAATCCGATTGTAAGCGCAGCAGTCGAACAAGAGCAAAAACAAAAAACCAGGCCGCCGGAGGCAACAGTATGACAATCAACATCCAGCTACCACCTAAAGCGAATAATTTGAAGCCTGTTATAACCGTTATAGGCGTGGGCGGTGCTGGCGGTAATGCTGTGAATAACATGATCGCCTCCAGTTTAGAGGGTGTTAACTTCATAGTTGCCAATACCGATGCTCAGGCGCTTGATAACTCAATATGCGAAAAGCGCATTCAACTGGGGGCACGGATAACCCAGGGGCTTGGCGCGGGAGCCACTCCGCAGGTAGGCGCAAGCGCGGCGGAAGAATCAATGGATGAAATCGAGAGCCATATCCTGGGGAGCAATATGGTGTTTATCACCGCCGGAATGGGCGGTGGAACCGGTACTGGTGCGGCTCCGGTAATCGCAAAAATGGCCAAGGATAATAATATTCTCACCGTAGGGGTAATCACCAAGCCGTTCCAGTTTGAGGGCGTACACCGTATGCGCATTGCTGAATCCGGCATTGTTGAGTTGCAGCGCTATGTTGACACCCTTATAATTATTCCTAATCAGAATCTTTTCCGCCTCGCTAATGAGCGCACAACATTCGCCGATGCTTTCAAAATGGCGGATGATGTTCTGCATGCAGGCGTGCGCGGAATTACTGATTTAATGATAATGCCGGGGCTGATAAATCTGGACTTTGCTGATATCCGCACAGTTATGAGCGAGATGGGCAAAGCCATGATGGGCACTGGCGAGGGCGAAGGCGACAGGCGCGCACTGGATGCAGCAGAGGCCGCCATTTCCAACCCGTTGCTGGATGATATTTCAATGAAGGGCGCACGCGGTGTGCTTATAAACATCACCGGCGGGCCGGATATGACACTGTTTGAAGTTGATGAGGCCGCCAACCGCATCCGCGAGGAAGTAGACCCGGAAGCTAATATTATCTTCGGCTCAACCTTTAATAAGGATATGACTGGTAAAATCCGGGTATCGGTTGTGTCCACTGGAATTGGGGGCGATCAAAACAAACTTGCGCAGCCGCTTATTCAGTCGGCTCAGCAAAACCAACCCTTCAGTGCTAATAATGATGCAAGGCGCACAGCCTTCGCCGCAATGACTACAGGATTTAACCCGGCGCAGCAGAAAATGCAACCAACAAGGCCGTCTGAGATGCCAAAGGCTGATAGCTTTCCACTGCATCAGCATTATCCGGCTCAAGCAGGCACATCGCAATCTGCACTGGAGGAAAAAAAAAATTTCACAGCGCATAATGCAGAACTAAGGCACGAAACACCAGTAACTTCCAGGGAAACTGAACCGCAAGCAAGGATAGAATTAAAACCTCCGGTAGAGAGAGAAAAACAACAGCCGCAACATGCGGGGAGCAGAATAGCAGCCCAGGCGCGGGAGAATTCATTTTCACTACTTCAGAAACTTGGCCTGGTAGGCCGCCCACCTCAAGCCGCTGCACCACAGGAAAACAGGCCTGTCCAGCGTGAAAAGGCTGATTTATTTACCGCTTCTCAGGTAAAATCCAGAGAAGATGACGATGACAGATATGTAGATATGGAAGAAGTTCCGGCATTTCTCAGGCGCAAGCAATCATAATACAGTGCGCATGGTCATATTTACTTGAATAAAATTCTTTATGTTCAGGTTTTTGCGCTCATCAACTTTTCACTTTACACTACTATACGTTGCTATTTTTGCGGTTTCAGCGGTCGCCGTCCTCAGTTTTGTCTATCAAGCTGCTCTGCAGGATATTGAAGGTCAGATCAAAAACATCGTCAACAGCCAGATCGGCCAGATTAAAACCGGCATGGAAGATGGTGGCCGCAAGGAGGCTGTAAAAATCATTGATGAGCTGATCACCAGGGATTTTGATCGCATGAGTTTTTTCATGCTTATAAACCCTGACTGGCAGGTGATAGCGGGGAATGTGGATACCTGGCCGGGTGGCTCCACCCGTGGTGAGGCCTGGATAACCTTCATACCAAAAGTGCAGCGCGATGGCGGAACCTACTGGGCGCCGGCTCTGGCGCGTACCGTGACCCTGCCCGGTAATTACCTGCTTATGGTTGGCTACAACCTGTGGCATGTGCAGAAATTACGCAGCGGTATTACCCATACCTTCTACATTATAATCACCATTATTTTTGCAGTAGGAATAATCGGCGGAATCCTGCTTACAAAAATTGTCAAGCGCAGGGTGGAGCGCCTGAACCAGGTTTGCCGCAAAGTTATGGCCGGACATTTAAATGAACGTGTTCAGGTAAGCGGCAGCGGGGACGAGTTCGATATGCTCAGCCAGAATTTTAACGCCATGATGGGGCGGATTAACGAACTGGTGGATGGTATCAGGGTTATTTCCCACAACATTGCTCATGACCTGCGCACACCGCTGAACCGTATGCGCAACCGCCTTGAGAACATGCTGGTCACGCGCCCGCAAGGTGATGCGGTTTTTACTGAAATAAAGGCTGTAACTAAGGATATTGACCTGCTAGTTGCCACATTCAACGCCATACTGAGAATCTCAGAGGCGGAGAGCGGCGCAGGAACTGAGCTTTTCGCTGTATTTGACTTCTCCCAGATAACTCAGGATGTATACGATTTTTACGCAGTAATCGCTGAGGAGAAGAATATTAAAATGCGGCAGTCAATCGCGCCTTCAATCCAGGTGAACGGCGACAGGCATTTATTATCTCAGGCAATAGCCAATCTCCTGGATAACGCCATTAAATACACGCCTGACGGCGGGGAAATTAACGTGGAGCTGAAGGTAGACGGGGATTTTGATATAAATAAAGGCGGCATCGCTAAAGCCTGCCTGAGCATTGCCGATACAGGCTCAGGAATACCGGAAGAATTCAGGGAAAAAGTGAAGGAGCGCTTTTACCGATTGGAGAAAAGCCGCTCAACTAAAGGTACGGGGCTGGGGCTTAGTTTAACCGAGGCAGTTGCTAAACTACATGGCGGAAGACTGATGCTGACCAGCAACACACCCACAGGACTTAAAGCAATTCTGACCGTAAGCGGTGTAGTATAGGCATTAATTATTTATATTAATTTCTATGGCCTTATCGTGCTGAAAACCAAACTCTTTTTCCATATATCCCCTTACTGCTTCGTCAGGTTCGCCATAGCCGGAAATTAATATCTTTCCATAGTGCGCAATATCAAACGGCTGTTTTTTATCTATCTTATCCTTAAATGCCTTTAATTTATCCCCCCGAATCAGGACATAGAAAAACACCGATTCATTTTCCATACTGAAGGCGCGGTATAGAAAAATACCTCCGAAGGATTTCAGGAAAATTTTCTCCGCGAAATTAGTTTTATCTTCCGGCATTAACTCTTATTTTTATAAGTGTTTCCAGAGACATTACTACAAGATGGTTATTTTGTGGTATACAAATTGCTGGCAATATACTGCTCCAGCCCCTCACCGCCCAAGTGGATGATGCTCCTCTTGGCTGCGCCACCCAAAGCCCGCAGGGCGTAGGGTGGTGGAGGCTAAGGGATTTGAACCCATGACCCCCTGCGTGCAAGGCAGGTGCTCTCCCGCTGAGCTAAGCCCCCAATATCTAAGAAGAGGATTGCTTATATTATGCTTATTACAATGTCAAAGAGAAGATTGCAAAATGTGTACGCGGCCAAGCAATCCAGCCGAATCCACGTTTACACTGCAATTGCTCCACACATAAGTAGCGCGGGCAGTATATAAGTGCATGGTGCTGGAGGCCTGTCGTCCGAAGCTTGAGCGTAGGATGAGGCGGCCATGCACAAAACAAAAAGGATATATCTATCGCACTCTTGAAGTGCGATAGATATATCTGATTCCAGGATTCTTAACGAAAAATTAGGGCGATTTATCCATATAATTTCATAAGTTAAAGATATGAGCATATGCAGGTAAAAAATTTAGTGGTGGTGGGGCTGGGGCAGATCGGATCCTCCATCGCTCTGGCGGCGAAAGCTGCATGGCAGTGCCATATAATCGGCGTTGATTCCAGCGTGGAGGTTCGAAGCGGCAATCTGGAGGCCGGAATTATAGACAGTGCCGCCGCCAGCATTGCAGAGCTTGAGCAACCATTCGATCTGGCCGTGATATGCACGCCTGTTTCTTTCATTGCCTCTACAGCCGCTGCACTGGCCTATAAAAATCCTGATGCCGTGATAACCGATACAGGATCAGTCAAGTGGAGCGTGGTCGAGCCGCTGCTTAAATCCGGCCATGCTTCGCGCTTTGTACCATCCCACCCCTTGGCCGGGCGGGAGAAGGCGGGTTTTCAGTATGCTGATGTCAATATGTTCAGTGGCCGCAGGGTAATAATCACCCCCACCCATTCCCATACTTTGGAGGACAGGGAAACTGTGCATCAGTTCTGGGTATCGCTCAACGCCAGCACCTTTGAGATGGATGCCGGACTGCACGATAAGATTTACGCCGTTGTCTCGCATCTGGTGCAATTGCTGGCCTTTACTTACGCATGTCTGCTGGCGCAGAGCGGTTTAAGGCCGCCGCAGGATGACGGATTCAAACGCTTCTTCCGCCTTTATGCCTCAGGTTCGGCCATGTGGATTGATGTTTTTACAGCCAACCGCGCTAATTTAAGTGAAGCGGCCGCTAGATTCATTGAATACTTCGGCAATGAAGAACAAAATACCCTGGTTTTAAAGGAACTACCGGTGCAGATAGCCTTCGCGCTGAAACAGACTATGGACTTTTTCTCAGCCGAGCTTGGCACAAGCCTGGAGAAATATGTGGCGGGAGCCTATCCTGATTTTGTCAGTCCTGCCATGCCACTCAGCCGCATCTGGCAACCAGAAGGTATTGATGCGCGTATTGATCGCCAGGAATTTATCCGCCACCTGAATAGCTTTTTAAAGTCCATTAACAATCTTGACAGCCACGCCTTGCGGGTGACTATAGAATCCATGCAAAAGAGTC
>CAYTOJ010000054.1:0-12414 GCA_964439415.1 uncultured Rickettsiales bacterium | reverse complement strand
TAAAACCCTCCCACTTATATAAAATCTGGGGGAATTTGAACCCGGTATCTATTGCGCTGCTGCCACTCTCCGCGCTTTATCTGCCTGGGCACTCAATCAACATGATTTTCCGTAAGAGTAAAACCGCGCCGCTGCCGGTTATCTGCATCGGCAATATCACCGTTGGTGGAACCGGCAAAACCCCGCTGGCGTTATACATTGCGGATATGCTGGCAGATGAGGGAATCAAGGCGCATATCCTCATGCGCGGTTATGGCGGCAGTATAAAAAAGTCCACCATGGTAAACATCTGTACTCATAGCGCCGGAGAAGTTGGGGACGAAGCATTAATGCTTGCAGCCAGACATACAGTATGGATAGGCACGGATAGGCAAAAATCAGCCATATTGGCCAAGGACGCCGGGGCTGATGTAGTAATTATGGATGATGGCCTGCAAAGCAGGCAATTGCAACGCAACCTCACCCTGATTGTGCTGGACGGTGCGTTTGGCCTGGGCAACCGCCTGCCCCTTCCAGCAGGAGCATTAAGGGAACCCTGGCAGTCAGGGTTAGAGCGTGCAGATGCAGTTGTTATTATGGGAGATAGCAGTCTGGCGATAAATCGTAACTACCCAGGTGTTGGCACGAACTATCGGCTTTCCCTCCCGTGCACAAAGGGGGCTAGGGGGGGGCATCTTGCTTCTTCCCATAGTACCAACACATGCCCCCCCTTAATCCCCTTTGTGCACAGGGGGGAGACAAGCAACGTACATCCAGGCCAGCAGACCTGTGAAGCTACTATTAATCTTCCTGCATCATGGCAGGCCAGGATAGTACCCATGCCGCCTCAGCATCTGCTACAAAGCGATGGAGTATATTCCTATCGTTCCGTAAATAGCTCTTCGGAGCGTAGCGACTTGCGCCAGCGCGCTGGGGGGAGGCCTTTGGCCGGGGGGTGCGCCCCCCTTAATATAGAAAAAGATACACCGCTGGAATTCCTGCCTCAAAGCAACTCTTCAGTTGCGAGCGGTGTATACGCGTTTGCTGGAATCGGCAGGCCGGAGAAGTTTTTTGAATCGCTGGCTCAGGCAGGTGTACAGGTAGTGGAGACAAAAGAATTTCCTGACCACCATAGTTATACAGTCTGCCAGGTGGAGGAAATGCTGCAATTGTGCACCCGTAATGGTTTAAGTTTAGTCACCACGGAAAAAGATTTTGTAAAACTGCCGGATTCCCTTAAGGAGAAAATCATAGCAATCCCTGCGCGTGTGGAATTTTCCGCGCCGGAGGATTTTAAACAATTCATACTGAATAATTTCAAAAACCCACCCCGTGCATAAAGACAGCATCAAATACGATATTCAGGCGGCGCTCATCCATTGCATCTACTGCCTGCTGAAACTGCTGCCGCTGGATGTTTCATCAGCTATTGGCGGATTTATGGGGCAGATGATCTCGCCGTTTTTCAAAGCCACCAGATACGTGCGCCGCAATCTGCAACTCGCCATGCCGGAACTGTCCGAAAGGGAAATTGAAAAACTGGTTCCGCGCATATGGAATTGCCTGGGGCGAACGTTCTTTGAACTACCATTTATAGCCAACGGCAATATATCCAGAAGGGTAAAAATTGTTGGCCTGGAACACCTGGAGAGACTGAAGGCGGAAGGTAAAAACGCTATTTTCGTATCAGCCCATTTTGGCAACTGGGAACTACTGCCGAAAATGGCAAAGGATAATGGCTTTCCCCTGGTTCTCATCTACCGCAAAGTCAATAACCGCCTGCTGGAGAGCCTGCTGCACAAAATACGCTCCCCCATATATAAGGACATGTTCCAGAAAGGGGTGAGCGGTGCGCGGGGACTGATTCGGGCATTGCAAAACGGTTCATCGCTGGCGGTGCTGATTGACCAGAAAATGAACTCAGGCATTGAAGTGCCGTTCTTTGGCCGCCCATCCATGACCGCCCCGGCAGTGGCGGAACTTTCCATGAAATACAACGTGCCGATTGTAATGGCTAAATCCGTGCGGGAAAATGGCGCGAATTTCACCGTGACTATATTCGAGCCTTTCTACATCACCAATACCGGACACTTCCGGGAGGATATAAAAAACGCCATGACACACATGAATGCGCAGATAGAGGATTGGGTACGTCACAATCCCGAGCAATGGTTCTGGGTGCACCGCCGCTGGGATAAAAAAGTTTATGAGGATTCGCAGGTTATACCCCTATCGTAACCTTGAAGTGCGGTAGGTATAGAATCGTAACTGTCCTGGTATACTCACCGTAACCAGTTGCGAAAGAAGCCAATTTGTAACTAACCTCATGAGGCCACCCTGTTGTGAAAGTTCCGCTTGCTAAAAACATAACCTTATGTCAGGTATCTGCGCGTCTCGCATTAATTTCATTATTGCCGTTGTAGCTCAGTGGTAGAGCACGTCATTGGTAATGACGGGGTCGGAAGTTCGATTCTTCTCAGCGGCACCACGCTTCGCCCCGATGGGGCTACGTATGGCGCAGCCGCCCGGCATAGCCCGAGGGCGACGACGGGCTGGATAGGCTATGTGATGCGTTTATGTTGTTCAAAGCGTCAATTTTTCTAATCACCACCCGACAAGTTTTTAACTTGGATATACTGCTCGCATTTCCGATGTGCGGATTTTTTGTAGTTATGTGGCGAGCAGTATAGACGCAGATTCGGCTGGGTTGGCGGCCATGCGCAAACATATAAAAGATATACCAATCGTACTCTTGAAGTGCGACAGGTATATCAGACTTCCGGCTCAGGTGAGGGCTGCACATTCTCGAAATTCGTGACCCCGTCACGGTTTCTGTTATATGGTACTCTTCTGGGGGAGCGATAGCCACGACTACCAGTGCCGATGCGCGCATTTTTATCATCCTGGGATTGTGGTGCTGACTTATGCGGTTCCACAAAGCTGATTGCGTCAGATGATTCATCCTTCATAGCCAGGCCATTTTCCAGAAATGCCGGTATATCCTGCCCGAAGGAGGAGGACGGCGCGGCAATGTTTCTGTCATTCCCCCTGTCACCTCTATCCTCATACCCATAACTACGGCGCTGATACTGTTGCGGCCTGCTGTTTTCATGCTTATCATGTTTGTTGTCATGAGTATCCTGCCTGTCGTGCTCGCCCAGCGCGGCTTCAATCTCGGCGGCGCTGCGGAAATAATGATCCGCGTGCTGGAAATGGTACTCAGCCGTAACCCTGTCACCGGATTTCATAGCATCCCCGGCCAGCATCATATGCTTATCCCGCAGTTCCTGCGCTCTCCTTAACTGCCTTCTATCCGGCGCGGCCTGTTGATCGCCTTGATAACCAATGCGCCCACCACGGCGTTGATTACCAAAACCCTGAGTCCTGCGCTGACCGCCAGCATTTTTAATCTGACTGCCGCGCATACCACCAGTATTACGGCCTCTATCCCTTCGATTATCTATCATACCTATTATTTGTATTTGAAATTAATCAGCTAAATATACCTATCGCACTTCAAATGCGCGACAGGTATATCTTTGTTTGTTTTGCGCATGGCCGCCAATCCAGCCCCATGCGCGTTTACACTGCTCGCAAATTCGCTGCATAAAATCCGCATTCTTGAAACGCGAGCAGTATACAACGTATTAAAACGTGTACTGAAATTTAAAAAACTCACCAAAACCATTTAATTTAAGCTATGGCCAAAAATGGCGCATCTATCTATCCCGGCGAGGTCTTTCCCGCTTCCTAAAAAACTGAAGCCATGAGAGATAAATATATCTTTTACCGGTTCCAGCCTGGTGCGCCCTATCTCAAACAGTGCTACACCATCATCGGCAAGGTAGTTGCACATAGTATGCGCTATTTCCTCGTAACACTCAAGCCCGTTTTTCCGGGCATAGAGTGCAATTTGCGGCTCAAACACCGCGCCCGGGTAAACCTCTTCATTTTCAACAACATAAGGCGGGTTACTGATAATTAAATCAAACTTCTCTGCTTCAATTGCGGAAAACCAGTTGGATATTTTAAGTTCCAGACGCTGGGCAACTCCTATATTTCCCGCATTAATTGCAGCAACTTCCAGAGCCTGTGGAGAAATATCTACACCTAAGCCCCCTGCGTCTTTAATTTCCGCAAGTAATGTTACAATAATGCAGCCGCTACCAACTCCAAGCTCTAATATCCTGCACTTACGTTTTTTCTGAACTACCTGTAAAGCCATATCAACCAGTATTTCTGTGTCAGGCCTTGGTATTAATACATTTCTATTTACAACAAAATCCCTGCCATAGAATTCCCTGCGGCCTGTAATATAAGCAATAGGCTCACAGCTCAAGCGGCGCTGCAACAAAGCCTCAGCCTGAGTTATCTCCCCTTCGGATACCTCCCTGCCCTCATCAAGCAGCAGTTTTTCCAATGTGCAGTTTAAAATATGTGCAGTTATTATTCGGGCTTCAAGCCATGGCTGCTCCACCGCGCCGTCACGCAGCATACCTGCCAATCTTCCAACTATGTCCTTAACTAGATACATCTGCTTATTTATTTATTGCTTTGAGGCTTCCACGCAATATATAAGTGCAGCATGAGCATAGGCACTAAAATTTATACGCTATTTTGCGGTGTTAAAGTTGGCCAGGATGAATCCGGCAACAGATATTACCGCGCCCGGTCAACAGCAAGAAACGCCAGGCAGAGGCGCTGGGTGATGTATGCAAGCGAGCCTGAGGCCAGCAAGATTCCACCAACATGGCATATCTGGCTGCATCATATGTCTGATGCTCTGCCTGATGCGGAAGATACAAAAAAATACCCATGGCAGAAACCGCACACTCCTAATTTATCGGGTACAAACATGGCGTACTTTCCGCCCGGCCATGCGGCAAAAGGCGGTAACAGATATAACGTAGAATCGGATTATGAGGCCTGGAAACCATGAGTCATAATGTTATGGAAACCATGATGGGCGCAGTTGTGCTGGCAGCAGCCGGAGCTTTCATGTTTTTCGCCTACAACACCGCTGATCTTAAACAGGGCAGCGATAGTTATAATGTGATCGCGAAATTTGATAATGTCGGCGGCATTAATCCGGGCAGCGATGTCAGAGTCAGCGGTATTAAAGTAGGTTCAGTACTGGAAAACAGGCTTGATCCTGAGAGTTTCCGCGCTGTGGTGAAGCTCAGCCTGCGCAATGGTATCAACCTGCCTGCTGATTCCTCAGCGTCTATATCCAGCGACGGATTGCTTGGTGGCAAATATGTTGCTATAAGCCCAGGCGGGGACGTGGCTAATTTAAAGGAAAATTCCGAAATAAAGATCACCCAGTCATCAGTCAGCATTGAAGAGCTTATAGGTAAGTTCGTATTCAGCGGCGGCGGCGTGGATAAGAATGGGGATAACAGTGAGCCAACCGAACCAAAGCTTTAAACAGATGTATAGCATAAAGTCAGAAGTCAGAAGTCAGAAGTCAGTGTGAAAGGCTTTTAGAGTATGTCAAGCAGAAAAACAGCGGTTTTACACTGGTGGAGTTATCCATTGTTCTGGTGATTATTGGCCTTCTGGTAGGTGGCATTCTCGCCGGGGCGGATTTGATCAGAGCAGCCAAGATGGGCAAGGTAATCAGCGAGCAGGAGCAGATCAAAACCGCAGTCAACGCTTTTTACCTTAAATACAACTGTATACCAGGTGATTGTTATAACATCTCCACCTACCTCTCCGGCGAGACCAATGGTGATGGGGATGAGACCATGGACAATGCAGCCGCAGCGAATGGTGCAGGAGAAGGTTATGCCGCATGGAAACATCTTGCAGCGGCGGGACTTTACCCAGGAAGCTATACAGGCCTCGCCGGCCCGAATGGAGTTGCTCATTCGGTAGTGGGGACAAATGTACCGGCATCAAAAGCTGTGTCTAAAGCAGGCTATACCTTCCTCTATATACCCACACAAACAGGAAGCGTATGGTATTGGAATGGTGTCCCTTACGGAAATTTATTTATTTTCGGGAAAGAAATATCAAATGATTATACATACGGTGGCGCTTTCAAACCTGTTGATGCATACAACATTGATAAAAAACTGGATGATGGCATTCCAGGAACAGGTAAAGTGCGCACATACAGAAGCATTGGGTATTGCGAGACTTCCGGCAGTTCCCTCAACGCTCCTGCATCTTCAGCGTATTATATCACCTATGATAGCACCACCTGCAACCTGATGTTCCTGCTGGAATAACCAACTTTCATATATACCGCTATCGTTTGAAGGGTTGAAATTTTCTCTTTCACTCCGGCGGTATATCTTTTATTTGTTAGGGGGGCGCACCCCCCGGCCTATGGCCTCCCCCCTACGCGCTGGCGCAGGTCGCTACGCTCCAAATGTCAATTCTTGAAATGCGAGGAGTATACCTTGCACTGAAGTGCTTTTATGAACGTTTATTTCCCTTTGCCATTAATCGTAAAAAGTGCATGACTTTCATGCAAATTCAGAGGCTGCATGAAGAAGAAACCATCGAATGATAACAACAACGCCATGTGGGGCGGCAGGTTTGAGGGTATACCTGATGACATCATGATGCACTTCAACCAGTCAATCTCCGTTGATCATAATTTGTATAAGGAGGATATTCTCGGCTCCGCAATTCATGCCAGTATGCTGCTGAAACAGAAAATTATCACCGCGAAGGAGGAGCAGGCGATCCAGAAAGGTCTGGGGCAGATTTTTGCGGAAATTGAATCCGGTGCTTTCGATTTCAAGCTGGAGCTGGAGGATATTCACATGAATATCGAAGCAAGACTTAAAGAGATTATCGGCGAACCGGCCTCCAAACTGCACACCGCCCGCTCCCGCAACGACCAGGTGGCGCTTGATTTTAAACTGTTTATAATTGAACATGCCACAGCGTTTGAAAGCCTGCTTACTGACTTTCAGGAATGCCTGATTGATAAGGCGGAAGAAAACATAAATACTATAATGCCGGGCTTTACCCACCTGCAAACGGCGCAACCCATAAGCCTTGCGCATCACCTGATGGCTTATGTTGAAATGTTCCAGCGTGATAAGGATCGTTTTTTTGACCTTATCGAACGGCACATGTACTGCCCCTTGGGTTCAGCCGCCCTTGCCGGAACCAGCCACCCGATAGACCGTAACTTCGTAGCAAAAGAATTTGATTTCTACGGCGCTACAAATAACTCCATTGATAGCGTTGCCTCCCGCGATTTCGCGCTGGAATATCTGTCGGTACTGGCAATCATGGCGGTAAATCTTTCCCGCCTGGCTGAGGAAATAGTTTTATGGTCATCCCAGCAGTTTAATTTCATACGCTTAAGTGATGCATTCTCCACCGGCAGTTCAATCATGCCGCAGAAAAGGAATCCTGATTCTGCAGAGCTGATACGGGGCAAAACCGGAACAGTTATAGGCGCGCTCACCGGTCTGCTTGTCACCATGAAAGGCCTGCCACTGGCCTATAACAAGGACATGCAGGAGGATAAAAAACCAGTCCTAAGCGCCAGTGTGGATATGCTGATGTCAGTTCAGGTTATGGCCGGGATTATCGCAACTATGGAGATTAATAAGGATAAAATGCTGGAGGATGCCAGGAGAGGCTTTTCCACCGCAACAGACCTGGCCGATTGGCTGGTGCGGGAGCTGAAAATTCCTTTCCGCGATGCTCATCACATAACCGGCGCTATTGTTAAGGCCTGTGAGAGTAAGGGCATAAGGCTGGATGAGATGGAACTGAAAGAAATGCAGAAAATTGAGCCACGCATCACCAAAAAAGTTTTTGATGTACTCACCGTTGAAAATTCCGTGCAATCAAAAAAGTCTTTAGGCGGAACGTCCCCTATACAGATTAAAAAGGCTATAACAAAAGCGCGGGAGGAGTATTTATAATGACTCGTATTATAAGCATTGTTTTGATTTTATTTACCATTTCAGCCTGCGGTATCAAACGTAAACTGGAGATGCCTAAAAGTGAGGCTGATAAAAGTAGACTAGAAGAAACTTCTAAATAACCACTATGGACTTCTTTAACTACAAAAGCGGAGAACTGCACGCTGAGAATGTAGCATTGCGTGAGATAGCATCAAGTGTGGGAACTCCACTCTACTGCTATTCAGAATCCACCATACGCAGGCATTACGAGGTTTTTGACGGCGCATTCAAAGGCCTGAATCACATGACCTGTTATGCCGCTAAAGCTAATTCAAATCTCACGGTTTTAGGGATTTTAGCGCAGGAGGGTTCCGGAGTTGATGTAGTCTCCGGCGGCGAGATTACCAGATCACTACGGGCAGGAATAAAACCGGACAAAATAATTTTCTCAGGTGTTGGCAAAACTCTGGAGGAAATCGAATACGCCGCCAGGGAGGGAATATTTCAGATCAACGCAGAATCCACGCCTGAACTTGATTTAATTGAAATGGCAGGCGCTGCAATGGGCAGAGAAATCCCGGTGGCAATACGCATAAACCCTGATGTTGAGCCTAATACGCACGGCAAGATCAATACCGGCAAGAAGGAAAGTAAATTCGGTGTAGCCTTCCACCGCGCGAGAGAGGCAATAAACAGATGTCTGCACTCTAGACATATCAAATTCCAAGGTTTATCAGTCCATATAGGTTCGCAGATTACCGATTTTCACGCCTTTGCTTTAGCATTTGAGAAAATAGCACTGCTTGTAGTTGAGTTAAAAAAAGATGGCATAGAGTTGGAAACTCTCGACCTTGGCGGTGGCATCGGCATTCGCTATGGCCTGGAGGATCACCCCAATCTGGATGGTTATGTTGCTATTGTCCGCAGTATGTTCAGGGATTTCAAAGGCTTGTTTATTTTTGAGCCTGGCCGGGTGATTGTAGGAAACAGCGGAATTTTAGTGTCCAGTGTTATCCGGGTTAAGGATGAAGGCCACCGCAGATTTCTGGTGCTGGATTCCGGGATGAACGATCTGGTCAGGCCAAGCATGTACGGCGCATATCACGAGATTATACCAGTCATGGAGCCGGAAGCTAACGCAGTACGTGAGGAAATAGACATAGTTGGCCCGGTATGCGAAACGGGGGATATTTTCGCGGCACAAAGGGCAACCCACCCACTGAAGGCGGGGGAACTGGCGGCAATACGCGGTGCCGGGGCTTATGGCGCGGTAATGTCCAGCTTTTATAATACGCGCCCTTTAATTCCTGAAATTCTTGTAAACGGCGATTCCTGGCGCATTATCCGCCGCCGTATAGGCGTAGATGAAATGCTATCCTGGGAAGGATAGGGCACATCTATTAACTCTACTTCTGCGGCAAATTTGCTTGTCGCTACGCTTCTCAAATCCGCATGTACCCTAAGTACACTTGGCTAGGGCTAAAAACGCTTTCAGCGTTTTCCTCACGCCTACGCTCTGCGATGCTCGCTTCGCGCTACTCAAGCTCGCATAAGCGAGTTAATAGAGATGCCCTTTAGCCACCCCCTTATAAATTAATATTTCTTTACTATTATCTAATCTTCATGGATTCAGCACACGAACTGCAACAAAGTTACGTATACTTATGGCTATAAACACTGGGGAAGAATCATGGCTCTGTTGCTAGGTACTGATAATAATGATGTTTTAGATGGAAGATTAAACGAACACAACACCATATATGGGGCGTTGGGTTCGGATATAATCTATGGCCGGAACGGGAATGATATTCTAATTGGCGGCAGAGGGATTTCTGACCCTTTCGACGGAAACGATGTTATAAACGGCGCAGAAGGCTCAGACGCTGTGTATGGTAACGGCGGGAATGACGCCCTCTATGGTGGTTCTAATAACGATAGTGTTTATGGCGGTGCAGGGTTTGACACCATTTACGGTGGTAGCGGTGATGCCGACCCGGCAGACGGAAGCGATCTGCTGGTCGGTGGCGATGGTTTCGATGTTGTCTTCGGCAATGGCGGTAATGATATTATCTATGGCGGCAATGGCCAGGCTGACCTGACTGATCTGGGTGACAGCCTCTATGGCGGCGGCGGGGATGATATGATCCTGGGCAATGGCGGCATGGACATTATACGTGGTGGAGCCGGAAATGACACCATCAATGGCGGCATGGATATGGATATTATCAGCGGCGGCTCCGGCACTAACACCTTAACTGGCGGCGATGGCAGGGATATATTTGAGTTCTCCCTTTTAGGGCAGGATATTATCACAGATTTTGTAAGGGGCATGGATCTTCTAAGCGGCCTTCCATCAGGAGTTTCCTACACCAGCCTGAGCTTCACTATCACAGGGCTTGGAACCCGCATAACCTATAGCTACGATGGCCTGGCTGCCGCACCAAGCCTGCCGGTTATTGATGTGCTGCTGCTGGGAGTTCGCGGCATCAGCACCAGCGATTTTATGTAAACTGGATAACTATACCTGTCGCACTTCAAGAGTGCGATAGGTGCTCCCTGTATCCTGAGGTGCAGTTTATCCCCTATATGGTTAAATTACGTTTAAAACCATACCGCTTAATTGTGGTTATAGTCTTGTCTCCTGATTGAGTTTTAGAATATGAATGATACTGAAGAACGCTTCCATTTCTGATAATATTTCCTGAATTTCATTATGAAAATCATATGGCGTGAAGATGGAACCCGGCTCAAATCGGTTTTTATCTGATGGAATCATAAGAATTAACTCGTTATTGTAGAAACTGCACTGGATAGCCGCATCCTGAAAAAGTGAGGATACTGCCAGTAGCCGCTCCATAAAACTGGTGGTGAGCAAATACCGCGCTTCTACCTAGTCTGTGCTGTAAACTTCAAATTTGTTCTCAAATACACTGTCTTCCAGCCTGACAGTTTGCATACCCATTGTCACCAGTTTGCCCATTGCATTTAAAATTCCGCCTTTATCCTTCCTCAGAACTGTTTTTCCATTAGACCTCTTTCGGAACTCGCTGCGGTGAGCAAAATGCGCGAAGCGAGCATCGCAGAAACGCAAGTGTACAAAGAAGTACATGCGGATTTGAGAAGCGCAGTGACAAGCGAGTTTGCCAGCGCAGTAGAGTTCCGAAAGAGGTCTATTAAATGGCTTATTCATACGGAGAGTAACGAAAAGCCCATGGAACACTGTTTTAGTCCAGCGAAGCTTTTCAATTCCAACGTGGCGTTTTAAACATACCTCAGCTATTTGCAAAGGCACTTCCTCATGAACACCAAATATATAATCTTCACACCGCGAGGTATGATAATGAGGCAACAGGCCAGCATCATCAATTTCCATCAGGTGCAGTTTCCAGATTGCCTGATACATGAATCTGTTACCGAAATACGAAAATACAGGCGGATAAACCTCAGATTTTATATGCAACTTCAGCCATTTCTGCGGCTGATATAACCACCAGGCAATTAACAATAATAATAACAATCCGAGAGAACCCTCAGATGATTCAAGATGTGGATTACGCAGAAGATATAAAATACCCGCTGTAGCCGCAGGAATTAAAACCCATAACGCCCACTCAAAACCACGCTTTAAAAAACGCCGCGTGGAAAGAGTAAAAAATTTAAGCGCACAAAACTTCAGAATCGGATGAATAAAATGAAAATAATACGGTGCTGCAAAAAGAAAGATGGCTATATATATTAGAAAATTGTCTCCGTATTCATTCCAATATAACGGTATTGCCCCCAACAGAAAGAGAACTACGGGAATAGCCAGCCATGTTCTGAATTGCAGATTTCTGAGCGTTTTTATCCGCCTCTTTTCTATAGCACCAATCAGCGGGGCTACATAATTTTCATGATAATCTAAAAACGGATGTGGCTTTCCATCAGAACCCTCAAGATACAAAGGCTGCGCGTCACCTTTCTCAATCTTGTTATAAAATGCCAGACGGAAATAAAACGGGATAGTGAATTTGTAGGATTCAAACTTTAGCCGCGCTAATTTAAAAAACCTGAACATTAGCGCCCACCCAGGTAATCCTTGGCATCAATAGATTTGTGCGCTATCTGCTCCGCTTCAAAAAAAGGCATATTGGCAATTCCGGCCAGTTTAGCGAATATTGATCCTGGAAATATCTGTATGCTGTTATTCAAAGCATTGACATTTGAATTATAGAAACGCCGCGCTGCTGCAATCTGCGCCTCAACCTCATTATAACTGCGCATTGCCTGCAACATTGTCTGGTCTGATTTCAGATCTGGATAATTTTCCACTGATATTAATAACTTGCCCATCTGCTCTGAAATTTTCTCAGATATTAGACCTCTTTCGGAACTCTACTGCGCTGGCAAACTCGCTTGTCACTGCGCTTCTCAAATCCGCATGTACTTCTTTGTACACTTGCGTTTCTGCGATGCTCGCTTCGCGCATTTTGCTCACCGCAGCGAGTTCCGAAAGAGGTCTATTGAATTTTCTACATGACTTCTGCGGTATATCTTTTATTTGTTAAGGGGCGCG
>CAYTOJ010000053.1:11029-12649 GCA_964439415.1 uncultured Rickettsiales bacterium | reverse complement strand
CCCTCACCGCATCGACCTTCGCCTCTTTGAGGTTTGCTCTCTGCGACTCTCCCCCAAGTGGAGAGTGAAAGGGTATCAATAACTTGACGGCTAGATATCCAGATTTTCCACCTTCAGGGCGTTCTCGACTATAAAATCGCGGCGGGGTTCTACGGCATCGCCCATCAGGGTTGAGAACACCTGTTCGGCATCCTCCGCGTGGTCAATCTTCACTTGCAGCATAGTGCGGAACTGCGGATCCAGCGTGGTTTTCCAGAGCTGGTCAGGGTTCATTTCACCAAGACCTTTAAAACGCTGGATGGTAGCACCGCGTTTACCAAAGTCAGTAATCGCATTCACCAGATCGGTCGGTTTGCGTATGGAGAGTTCCTGGTTCTTGCGCTTGATTGTCATGGTGCTTGCAAAAATGCGCGCAAGTTCCGCGCCTTTTCTGGTAAGTTCCCGTGCCTCTGATGAGTTCATAAAGGACTCATCCATATAATAATCCTCAGCCAGGCCACCCGCAATACGGGATATGAGAATACCCGCCGGGGAGTATTCCAGATTCCAGTCCTGATCCACTTCGCTTTGTTTAAGAGCGGTCTGGAAAGCCTGTTTCCTGCTGTTGAACAACGCTTCATCCCGCAGTATTTCAATATCCAGCATCCCTGAGAGTGCTGCCGCTTCAACTATGAACATCGGCATCCGGCGGGAGAGCAGGCGCATCTGCGCCGCAACGCCAGAGCAGCTTATAACCATGCCGCGCAGGGCATCACCCGTTATTTCCCCCTGCTGGGTTGTCAGAACCGTTTCATCCAGGCCGGAGTTAAAGAGGTTTTCCTCCAGTGCCGCCTCATTCTTCAGGAACTGCTCACTGTTGCCACGGCGGATTTTGTACAGTGGAGGTTGCGCTATATAAAGGTAGCCGCGTTGGATAAGCTCCGGCATATGGCGGAAAAAGAAGGTGAGCAAAAGGGTGCGGATGTGCGAACCGTCAACGTCAGCATCGGTCATGATCACGATTTTGTGATACCTGATTTTACCAGGATCAAAATCATCCTTGCCGATCCCCGCGCCAATCGCAGCTATTAAAGTGGCTACTTCCTGCGAGCCTAGCATTTTATCAAAACGGGCTTTCTCCACGTTCAGGATTTTACCGCGCAAAGGCAGTATCGCCTGGAATACCCGGCTACGCGCCTGTTTGGCTGAACCGCCTGCCGAGTCCCCCTCAACTATGAACATCTCTGATTTCGCCGGGTCACGTTCCTGACAATCCGCCAGTTTGCCGGGCAGACTGGATAGCTCCAGGGAACCCTTGCGGCGGGTAAGATCACGGGCTTTGCGCGCCGCCTCCCGCGCTACTGCCGCTTCCACCACTTTGGCCATAATCAGCTTGGCCTCGCCCGGGTTTTCTTCAAACCACTGGCCTAGTTTATCGCTAACTATCCCCTCCACCGCCGGGCGAACTTCGGAGCTTACCAGCTTATCCTTAGTCTGGGATGAAAACTTAGGATCAGGCACTTTGACTGAGAGTACGCAGGTAAGCCCCTCCCTTGCATCGTCCCCGGTGATGCTGACTTTTTCTTTCTTCAATATGCCTTTTTCCTCAGCATAGGCATTCACCACGCGGGTAAGGGAGGT
>CAYTOJ010000053.1:0-10929 GCA_964439415.1 uncultured Rickettsiales bacterium | reverse complement strand
CAATGCCCGGCCAGAGCTTCGTCAATGGCGTTATCCACCACCTCGAACACCATGTGGTGCAGGCCGGAGCCATCCTCAGTATC
Organism: uncultured Rickettsiales bacterium; assembly: GCA_964439415.1. Lineage (GTDB taxonomy): Bacteria > Pseudomonadota > Alphaproteobacteria > Rickettsiales > CAZAGG01 > CAYTOJ01. The sequence goes on along the minus strand of CAYTOJ010000053.1, from coordinate 10,846 downwards.
GCCGATATACATGCCGGGGCGTTTGCGCACCGCCTCCAGCCCCTTTAGAACTTTAATGGAATCCGCCGTGTATTCTTCGGCCGCTACGTTATGATCTTTTCTCAAAGCCGCTTCCCTGGTCATGTTCCTATATGCTTAAAACGATAGTTATAACCACTTTTTGAGCAAGGTAAATAGCTGATTTGCCGGACTATGGGCGAATAATAATTATAGTCACTGACATATAGTTAGCGACCATATCTGTTTATACTTTAGGGGGGCTTTGCCCCCTGTAACCCCATTAGCTTACGCGTTCCAGCTAAAAATGCCTTTAGCATTTTCTTCTTACATCGTTACACTCCTCCTGCAAGTAACGACCGTTATCCAACCCTAATCAAGCGTCACTTGTTATACAAACTCAGGAGTTGGCAATACTACCCTACTGTGCCACTGCGTGAAACGCTGTACAAAATGTTCTTTATACGGAGGTTTTAGGTAGGCTCGCCTCTTTACCTCGCAACCGTGACGAAGCAAGTAATATAAATAGTCCGCATCAATGGAGAGAGTATTTTTGAAGTCAACAATGATGCCTTCGGCAACACCGCTTCCAACAGCATCTTCTTCAACTGAAAGCTCTGGAAGATTGTAGAACCTGTCTATCTGATGATTAGAGATTTTCTTACTACTTTTCTGGCTACACCACTCTCCGTATAGGCCTTCTTTTTGATAAAAACTTCCTATGTTCAATCCCTCACACGCCACGATATTATTGAGAATATGGTGAGTCGTTTTGCCGCTACTACGGTAAGTAAAATCTTGCGAAAGGTCGCAACCCTGCGAGAGTATTATGAGAAAAGCATAATGTTTGGAGACTACCGAAAGTTGTTTTAATGGCATTGACTGCGCTTTGTCCTCTGGAAGCTGAACCTTCGGAATGAGAACATCTGTGAGTATCTCGGTTTGCTTGAGCGGAGAAAGTGCCTGATTCTCAGCTTTGACATACCAAGACATTTCGTTATTTCGCAGATTGGCTGTTGATGTGCGAGGACTGAATTACACCAAGAGCATTATTAAAAGCTATCTGCACTGGTGCCTTGTTCTCCATCTGCCTTCTTGCATTTTGATAATAGAAATCGAAAATATCCCTCAGAGATTCAGAAGCTTCCTTGTTAGCATCCATCCAGTTAGGCAGAAACTGGAGGGCATCAATGAAGCAATATAAATTTATGACGGGCTGCATCCTGTACGACCATTCTGTGCGGTCACTAAAAAATGTCTTGGACTCAATGACTAAGTCATGCTCGCCATCACCTGTTCTCTCGAACCTAAAGCGATGCTTAATGTTAGGACTTTCAAGGCTTTGCTGGCTCCATTGATTGATGGAGCTTGTCGGTAATGCTGTCCCTGAAAAGACTCCTAAGGCTGGCATTAAATGTGTTGATGGTATTGTTGATGGGAGTGGGGGTTGGGTCATATTTTACCTCTGTGTAAGCGTCTGCATCTATGATATAGATTTCTTCGTCCTTGAACTCTGTTCCTCTAAATACGCCACTGGCTTGCACTAAACTACGCGTTATATTGATTCTCACATTATCCTCTTTGAGATGCACTTTTTTATCAAAGAAGAAAACTTTATCTCTATACACATCCGAATGCAGCTCAGGAGCTACAGAAGGAGGTATCAACTCCTTCCATGAAATGTCTGGTATCCCAAGAAAAGGACGCCATATCAGATTTTTATATCTTAACCCAATCCGGTTAAAATATGGAGGGGAAAAGATTTTGATTAGTAAATCCAACGCGTTATTTAGCCTTTCGGTGAATTCCTCGAAACGCGTATAAGCGTCGCATGTCAAAGCAATAAAACTCTGATTAACAGCTATTCTCCAATGCTTGTCTTCGCTCACAAATCTATGGTCAGCGCGCCTCTTGGGGAACTCAAACCCTGGTTGGGCCAACATACCAGCAAATTCGACGGGGACTATCGAATCTCCGCTCTGATAGTCAGGATAATCTCTACGTATAGCATCTTGAAAACTAGCAATAGCTGGGTTGTCAATTTTAAGCGTGGTCGGGAATCGAAGCTGGCAAATAACCTCTTCGATTGTGTTCTTCTTATATATTACCCGCTCATATTCAGTGAGGCGCATGTCGCTGTCATTACGTTAATTTTTAAGGATAACCACGGAGAATTCTAGAAGGTTTATCCCTTCAATTCAATCCTAAACTCATACCACCTAAAAAGACTGCTAGGAAGATGACAAAACACAAGTCGTTATTGCCCCCCTACTTATACACTTATACCATTTTGCATTCACTTTGGGGAAATTATGCAAAATGTAGAAGGGAGCCTTGCCCCCTGCAACCCCCTTGACTTAAGCGTTACGGCTGACAACGCCTACACTACTCACTACGATCAAACATACAGGTATTATTTGCTACAAGCGTTAGGTTCAGCATATGGAATGTCATTAAATAATTATTAATACGATCTACACGTTTGCTAAATACGGCTATTATACCATAACACCCTCTTCCAGCCGCACTATTTCGGCTATTTGCTCCAGGAACCAGGGATCAATGCGGGTGATGGTGTGGATTTGCGATAGGGGAATTCCTGCACGGATGGCATCAGCAACATACAGAATCCTCTCCGGCACTGGAATGCCAAGGGCTGATAATAAGGCTTCACGGTCGCCGTTTAAAGGGGTAGGATCCAGCCCGGTGAGTCCCGTCTCCAGTGAGCATAGCGCCTTTTGCAGGCTCTCACTAAAGCTGCGCCCCATTGCCATTGCTTCCCCCACTGATTTCATTGCCGTGGTCAGGCTCCGATCAGCGCCGGGGAATTTTTCAAAGGCGAAGCGGGGAATTTTGGTTACGATATAGTCTATCGCTGGCTCGAACGAGGCCGGGGTTACTCCGGTTAAATCATTGGCAATTTCATCCAGGGTATAACCCACGGCAAGTTTCGCCGCGACTTTCGCTATAGGAAAGCCCGTGGCCTTGGATGCAAGCGCTGAAGAGCGGGAGACGCGGGGATTCATTTCTATCACCACCATGCGCCCATCCTCAGGATTCACCGCGAACTGCACATTGGAGCCGCCGGTTTCCACGCCAATCTCCCGCAGTACCTTTATGGACGCATTTCGCATAACCTGATATTCCTTGTCAGTCAGCGTCAGCGCCGGGGCTACCGTTATGCTATCCCCCGTATGCACGCCCATAGGGTCAAGATTTTCAATGGAGCAGATGATTATGCAGTTATCCTTTTTATCGCGGATGACTTCCATCTCGAACTCTTTCCAGCCCAGCACCGATTCATCAATTAAAATCTCTGATGTTGGCGAGGCTTCAAGGCCGGATTGGGCGATGCGCTCGAATTCCTCCCGGTTATAAGCTATACCGCCGCCAGTTCCACCCATGGTAAAGGATGGGCGTATCACCGCAGGCAGGCCAACATGCGTAATGGCAGCCCGTGCTTCCTCCAAAGTGTGTGCTATGGCATGGCGTGGGCATTCCAGGCCGATTCTCGCCATAGCCTCGTTAAATAAACGCCGATCTTCTGCCTTATTGATAGCCTCCAGGTTAGCGCCAATAAGTTCAACACCATGTTTTGCCAGCACTCCGCTCTCCGCCAGAGCTTTAGCGCAGTTGAGCGCGGTCTGCCCGCCCATTGTGGGTAGCAGTGCATCCGGCTTTTCCCGCTCTATAATACGTTCTACAATCTCCGGCGTGACTGGTTCAATATAGGTAGAATCCGCCACTTCCGGATCAGTCATGATGGTAGCCGGGTTGGAATTGACTAAAATCACACGGTAGCCTTCCGCCCGCAGAGCCTTGCAGCTTTGCGTTCCTGAATAGTCAAATTCACAGGCCTGACCGATTACAATCGGCCCCGCGCCAATGATGAGAATTGATTTTATGTCGTCGCGTTTTGGCACTTGTAGTTGCTATGGTATACCTATAGCACTTCAAGAGTGCGATAGGTATACCCTTTATGTTTTGCGCATGGCCGCTCACCCTACGCTAACCTACTTACGCTAAAGCTTCGGTAGGCATGGCCTCAAACGACAGGCAAGCCAGCCCCATGCGCTTATATACTGCTCGACACTTAACTGCAAAAAAACCGTACTCTTGATTCGCGAGCAGTATATTATTACTGGCTCTTTTAAATGCCAGCTTTCCAGCAGCAAGCAATCTTTTTGTACATCAGGTCAAAAATTCAATGCTTATTAGACTTCTTTCGGAACTCGCTGCGGTGAGCAAAGTGCGCGAAGCGAGCATCGCAGAAACGTAAGTGTACATCGAGGTACATGCGGATTCGAGAAGCGCAGCGACAAGCAAATTTGCCAACGCAGTAGAGTTCCGAATGAAGTCTATTATACCCCTATCGTCTGAAGTGTATTATCTAGGCCTCGCAGGAAGACGGATCGGGCGGCAATATAGGCTTTGACGTACAGTGAAAAAACTTCTGTTAATTTACAGAATTTTTGCTATATATAACTTCCAATTGATAGATGCGCTGCGCTTGTTTCTATTTTAGGCGATAAGGTTGCCTAATATTGAAGCAACATTTATTTTAGAGGCAAATAGATTGGACAAGCGCACCTTAAATGAAATACTGGACTATGCCAATAATAACCCGATTCAAACACCATGCCTGGTATTGGCGGTAAATGGTATTAAGCTGAAGTTTGAGGAGCTTGCATCCAGCCTGCCACAGGCGCGTATTTTCTACGCTGTTAAAGCCAATCCTGCGCAGGATATTCTGAAATGCCTTAATTCCCTTGGCTCTAACTTTGATGCCGCCAGCCCTAATGAATTCCGCATGTGTCTGGAAGCCGGAGCGAATCCGGCCAATATACTCTACAGCAACACCATTAAAAAGCCATCCGAGATTGCGGAGACATACCGCCTTGGCTGCCGCATCTATTGTTTTGACAGCGTGATGGAAGCTGAGAAGCTGGCAAGATTCGCGCCAGGCTCCCGCGTGATCTGCCGCATTATGACTGAAGGCAAAGGTGCTGCCTGGCCGCTCAGTAAAAAATTCGGCTGCACGCCGGGGGAGGCTCCTGCTCTGCTGCAAACTGCCGAGGCACTTGGCCTGGAACCTTTTGGCGTCAGCTTTCATGTAGGCTCACAAATGCTGGAATTACAGCCGTGGGATGATGCCATAGCCATGGCCGCTCAAGTTTTTAATGAAACCGCAAAACTTGGTATTGCCCTTAAAGTTCTGAACCTGGGCGGCGGATTCCCCGCGCAGTACCGCACTCCAATTCCATCCACCGCCAGTATTTGCGCCACCATTAATGCATCTCTGGAAAAGCACTTTGCGGTAATGCCGGAGATTTTCGCCGAGCCTGGGCGCTTTATCTCAGCCGAGGCAGGCGTATTGTTTTCCGAGGTGATACTTATCAGCCGTCACGAGGACGATACTAAAAACTGGGTCTATATTGATGCTGGAAAATTCACCGGATTATTTGAGCCGGAAGCCATAGAATACGAGATTCTGACCGATAAAGATGGCGGCAGAACCATGCCCATAGTGCTGGCTGGCCCCACCTGCGACAGCGTGGATATCATTTACGAGAATGCCGATTACCACCTGCCGGAGGATATTAATATTGGTGACCGCGTGATGATTCTGGCCACAGGGGCTTACACAACAACCTATTCCGCAGTGGGCTTTAACGGCTTTCCGCCATTGAAAGAAATCATCCTGCCCCCAGCCACCGCCGAAAGCCTGGCCATAAAAAAAGCCAGAAGCGGCTGATGACTGCTATCGTTTGAAGGGTTGACATATACTCCTCGCGTTTCAAGAGTGACATTTTCTTGCGACCGTAAGGGAGTGCGCGCTGCTGGAAGCAGCTATATTAAACATATAGCTTGCCTCCGGCAAGCGCGGCAGGGGAAGCGCAGAGCGCGGGGGCGGCAGCCCCTTAATATAAAAGAAAATATACCCCTGAAATGACATCATTCAACCACACTCTTCAGACGATAGGGGTATAGTTACAAAATTTCCATTTCCAAGCGGTGCATACCAACACCACAGCCGTTCTCTAGTGTACTGATAATTCTTGCGTCAAACCTGGCGAAAAAAGGCGCAGAGTGCTGACTTGCTGAGATTAATATACTTCGTCCATTCGCTACAACCATGACTTTGCACATCATGGTGCAGCCAATGCCATGGCCTTTATATCCTGGATCTGCCATTATCCAGCGGATACGTACCGCATTTCCTCATCATACTCGCCATAACCATCTGTATAAGCACACGCCGCTTTCCACCGTGCCCATTTTTGTATTAGCCACCACTTAGCACAAGTTCCTGATACTTATCCATCATCTGCCTGGTGATTTGGCCGACATTATATTTATGCCCGTTGATCTCACCGATTGGCAGAACCTCAGCCGCTGTGCCGGTTACAAAAGCTTCCGATGCCTGGGTAATTTCTTCAGGTTTTATATGCCGCTCCACCACTTTAATGCCTGATGCCCGCGCCAGGTCTATAATAGTAAGGCGGGTTATGCCGTTCAGGAAGCAATCAGGGGTGGGCGTGTGCAATTCACCACCAAATACAAAAAAGATGTTCGCGGCGGTAGCCTCGGCCACATAACCACGGTAGTCGTACATCAGGGCATCGTCCCAGCCATCTTTATCAGCTTCCATTTTGCTTAAGGTGCAGATCATGTAAAGCCCCGCCGCTTTGCTGGCGCACGGCGCAGTTTCCGGCGATGGCCGCTTCCATTTTGCAATGCCTAACCGCAGGCCACGGTTTTTTATCTCTTCACTGAAGTACGATGGCCACTCCCACGCGGCGATAACGGTATGAATGATATTTCCCTTGGCAGATATACCCATCATTTTACTACCGCGAAAAGCAAATGGGCGGATATAAGCGTCAGTCAGATTGTTTATTTTCAGTACCTCGTTACATGCATCCGCCAGTTGCAGCGCAGTGTATGGAATCTCAAAACCAAGTAGTTCAGCTGAGCGGCGCAGGCGGCTGCAATGCTCAAGATTTTTAAATATACTTCCCCTATAACTACGCGCCCCTTCAAAGACTGATCCGGCGTAATGCAAACCCTGGTTGATCACATGCACCCTGGCCTCACGCCAGGGAATCATTTTCCCGTCCATCCATATCCAGCCATCTCTATCATCGTATGGAGCCTGCATATTAATCCTGTAATTTTATTTATTTATCAAACTGTTTCCTGTCATCTGCTCCGGCTTCGGCAAATGCATTATCTCAAGTATTGTTGGTGCTATATCCGCCAGCGCACCATCTTTCAAACTGATTTTGCCCTGCTCAAAACCATTGCCGATAACAATAAAGGGCACTTTGTTTAAAGTATGCGCCGTGTGAGGCTGGGCTATCGTTTCATCCCGCATGACTTCCGCATTGCCATGATCCGCGCTGATTAAAAGCGCACCCCCCATAGGCTCCAAAGCCTGCCAGATTCTCCCCACACAGGCATCCACCGCCTCCACCGCTTTTACCGCTGCGGCTAAATCCCCCGTATGGCCTACCATATCGGTATTAGCGAAGTTTACCACGATAAGATCATACTGATCAGTGACAATTTCATTCAGCAGCGTATCAGTCAGTTCATAGGCGGACATTTCCGGCTGTAAATCGTAAGTTGCAACCTTTGGCGATGGAATCATTATACGCTTCTCACCAGGGTATTCAGCTTCAGCCCCGCCATTGAAAAAGTAGGTTACATGGGGATATTTCTCAGTCTCCGCCATGCGTAGCTGCTTCAGCCCCACTTTTGCCACCACCTCCCCCAGCAGGCCTTCAAGTTTGTTTTGCACAAATATGGCAGCCATATATTTATTCAGTGTGGCGGAATACTCTGTCATGCCAAGTGCGGAGGAAAAATCTATATGCTTTAGCCGTTTAAACTCAGCAAAATCTGGAACAAGCAGGGCGGAGAGAATCTGGCGAACTCTATCAGCACGGAAGTTCGCGCAGAATAAACCGTCCCCATCCTGCATTCCGGCGTAGCTTTCATGCACAATTGGCTGCATGAATTCATCCGTCACCCCGGCGCGGTAGCCAGACTCAATCGCCTGCCTTAAATCCTGCGTTTTTGCGCCCTGTCCGGTTGTCAGCATATTATAGGCCAGTTCTACCCGCTCCCACCGCTTGTCACGATCCATAGCGTAGTAGCGCCCGCAAATTGTCGCCAGCTTGAGTCTATTATCACTCCCGGGCGGCAGGGCGGCTATGAGGTCATCATAATACTGTATAGCGCTGGAGGGCGGAGTATCCCTGCCATCCAGGAACATATGCAGGTTAACTTCCAGGCCATGATCAGCCATAATAGCCGCCATTACCGTGAGATGATCCTGGTGTGAATGCACACCGCCGGGGGACATTAAGCCCAGCAGATGACAATGCCCGGAGCCTTTTTTAATCTCAGCCACGAATTTCAGCAGTGCTTCATTTTCCGCTATTTCGCCACTGGCTATTGCCTGGTCTATCCTTGGCAAATCTTGCATTATCACGCGCCCCGCGCCGATATTCATATGCCCGACTTCGGAATTGCCCATCTGCCCTGTTGGCAGGCCAACATTCAGTTCAGATGCATCCAGCAGGCTATGGGGATAACGCTGCGACAGAGCATCCAGATTCGGAGTTTTAGCCTGAAATATGGCGTTGTGGCTTTTATCAGAGCTTTCAGAATGCCCCCAGCCATCCAGGATACATAAAACAAGTGGCCTTGGCCTTGCGCCATTCATAAGCAGATATAGTTAAGTTATTAATAATGGTATAGTAGCCAGTATTAGCAACTTCTCAAGCAGCTAGTCAACCCGCTATAACGGCCTTACCAGCCGGAACCATTTTAACTTGTCGGGTGGTAAGCGCGATATACCTATCGCACTTCAAAAGTGCGATAGGTATACTTTTTATATTTTGCGCATGGCCGCCAATCCAGCCGAATCCGCGTCTATACTGCTCGCAAAATCACTGCAAAGAATCCGCACTCTTCATACGCGAGCAGTATAGGTATATATTTACGCGGGGGCGAATTGCGGCTTGATTGCAGGCACAGCCTCGCGCTGGATGTTTGAACCTGCTTTTCTCTGCTTCTCCCATGCCTTGATATAACCAGCCGATTCCAGCCTGTGTTTTAATTTAAGCATATCATCCGCCGCGCTGCCCGGCGTTGCTGCGGCCAGGCGCTCCAGCTCCCTGTCTATATTAAGCCGCTGCGCACTGATGGGGGATATATTATCCGCCGCTTGCTGCGCATGTAAAGCCAGTTCCTGCGCGCCTGCCGATACCAGCATGGTATGGCCTGCCGCCCATTCTGAAATTATGCCAATTATCTCATCCCGGTTATTATAATCCAGCGCGCTGGCGGCACGGGCAATGCCTTTAGCTAATTTATTGAGCGGGGTTAACGTTGATGCATCTTTCCATATCTCACTTAAATGATCGCGGATTAAATCCCGCGTCTGCGGGATGTAACTTGCTTTATCTATCGGCGGATTGGGCTTTTTACCTTGCTTTATTCTCTGCTCGTTGGTCTGAGCAAGCTCCCTGACTTCCTCCTGATAGGCGATATCCGCCATATAGCTGGCGACTTTGCCGATGTATGTCTGGCCGATGGCGCTCTCCGGCGCTATCACCCAGTTCATTGATTCAATAAACTTGAAGGCGGCCTTGGCGTACATTTTGGGGTTATTTCCCTGATATTCGCGCTTATCTACAGCAAAATTTACCCCATCGCCGATTATATATAATCCATTACCAACGGTCTGCACCGGGTTCTTGCGCTCCGCCCCTGAAAGCAGGCCGGCGCCGGAAGCCGCCAGGTTAAATGTTGCGCCTACGGTTCTCTGGTTTTCCTCAAAATTCGGGATGTATCTGCGGGAATCCAGAATCCCTGCTTTTTCATCCTGCCCCAGTGGGTCAGCCCCGGCGATGCTCCAGCCGGTGATTGAAAACAAAGCCCCCAGCAGCCCCTTAACCGCGCTGGAAATGGTGGAGCGTTTTTCCTGCATGGAGCCACCCCCCAGCACAGCCCCGCCTATGCGCCAGAGGTCTGATATAATCATGGAGTACTGGCCGTAGATTTGCAGCTTAGCCCCGGTTGAAATAGGGCGATCCAAGAAATTATCCTCAAAGAATTTCTGAAACGGCGTGCCTGTGAGTGGGTTGATTGGTTTTTTAAGCTCGCCCCCGGTTAGCCAGGCATCCAGGTTTGCAAGTGGAATGCCTTTATCCAGTGCCTCATTCGCGCTTTCAGTCATGCTTTGCAGTGCTTTTTCAAAGCCGGGCTTTGCGAAAAGGAAATAGGTGAGCGATTGCATGAAGGCTAAAATTCCGTAGCCGCTCTGGAAAACATCCGCCGGATTGAAGCTTTTCTTAATCCCCTGGCCGGATTCTGCATGGCTGTTGCCAAGGCCTGAGAAAATATGGACAATATCGCCTATGCCATAGGTTGCGCCTACCAGCTTCGCCGGGTTGGAGGCCAGATCTTTTATCGCTGCCCCGATTTTCGATACCGTCTTGCTGAAACTGCCACCTAAATTATTGAATACATACTCAGTACCCTGAACCAGCCCCAATTCAGTCACTGCGCTGATTATATCCTTCTCAGCCCCTAACCGCCTGATTTTAAGCTGATGCTGGTCATCTCCATACGGCTCTATACTGGTCTGGAAGTTTTTCTTACCCGCCAGCATATCCCTGGCTTTGTTGAGCGGATGGTCAGCATCATCAGGCTGATACGGCGCGGGGTGAGATATAACTGCATCCCAGCCTTTCTCACGCTTTACAGTCTCCAGCCACTGAATCTCAGATGCCGGATCAGCCCATACATAGGCATTGCCATTTGAAACTGTCTT
>CAYTOJ010000052.1:0-12888 GCA_964439415.1 uncultured Rickettsiales bacterium | reverse complement strand
AACCAGCAGACCAATAATCACCAAAACTATGGAGAGTTCCACCAGCGTAAAACCGGCCTCACTTCGCGCTAGACGGACAAACCCCCTATGCAGTATATCAATAATACTCTCAAAAAGGCTGCGTAAGCTGTCTCATTATACTTGGCCGCGTACATGGAAAATTTAGCGCATATCATATTTTCCTGAGTCTGTTACATTGCGCTTATGCTGGAACCGCTTAAAGAAGCACTCAAGACCATACCTGACACGCCGGGCGTGTACCAGATGCTGAACGCCGCCGGGGAGGTGATGTATATCGGCAAGGCGCGAAGCCTGGTAAAACGGGTGAGTTCCTACACGCAGATTGACCGCCTGCCGGAGCGCTTGCAGAGAATGGTTGTGCAGATCACGGCGGTTGAGGTGGTATCAACCCCCACTGAAGTTGATGCTTTGCTGCTGGAAGCCAGCATGATCAAGCTATACAGCCCTAAATATAACATCCTGCTGAAGGATGGAAAAAGCTATCCTTATATCCTGATTGCCAAGGATCATCCATTCCCGCGTATTACCAAATACCGTGGCCAGAAGGATAAAAACGGCGCGTATTTCGGCCCCTTTTCATCAGTCAGCCTGGTGGATTACACAATATCCTTCATCCAGCGGGCTTTTATGATTCGCCCGTGCGAGGATAGTTTCTTCGCAGCCCGCACACGGCCATGTCTGCAATACCAGATCAAACGCTGCACCGCCCCTTGTGTAGGCAATGTAAACGAGGCCGAATACGGGGAGCAGGTAAAAATGACGGAGCGTTACCTAAGCGGCCAGAGCAGGGAGATTCAGAACCTGTTGACTACTAAGATGGAAGAGCACTCACGCAACCTGCAATTTGAGGAAGCCGCCAAATACCGCGACCGCATTAAGGCTCTCACCATGCTGCAAACCTTCCAGCGCATGAAAATCTCGCTGGAGGATGGAGACGTAGCCGCGCTGGCGCGCCAGGGCGCAAAATCCTGCATTCAGTTATTCTCTTTCCGCGCTGGCCTGAACTATGGCAATAAAGCCTTCTTCCCGGAGCATGGGGAGGATTGCGAGGATGCGGAAGTGATGGAAGCTTTCCTAGGGCGTTATTATCAGGATACTGATCCGCCGAAAGAGATAATAATCTCTCACGAATTTCCGGAAGTCAGCTTAATGGAAGATGCCTTAAGTAAAAAGGCGGGCTTTAAGGTAAAAATTACAAGGCCTTTAAAGGGGAATAAATTTGACGCTTTAAGCCTTGCTCTCACAAACGCCGTGAATGCACTGGAGCGCAAAGCTCTGGAGGCTTCATCGCAAAAACAGGCGCTGGAGGATGTGGCAAAAGTGTTTAATCTGCCGCACCCGGTGGAGCGGATAGAAGTGTTTGATAACAGTCATATCATGGGTACTAATCAGGTTGGCGCTATGATAGTAGCCGGTCTGGATGGCTTCATAAAATCCCAGTACCGCCGTTATAACATCCGTGAGGCTTTAGAGAGTGACGACTACGGCATGATGCGCGAGGTATTCCGGCGGCGCTTCAGGCGTAGTAAAGAAGTACACATAGAATCACTGGATGAAGCTGCGGAAGTTTCAGTCACTAAAACACTGCCGGATTTGATTCTAATAGATGGCGGCCTGGGTCAGCTTAATGCGGCGGCAGAAGTTTTCGCGGAACTCGGTGTGGATATTCCCTTCGCCGCCATAGCCAAGGGTGAGAACAGAAACGCAGGTGAAGAAACTTTCTTCATGCCAGGCCGCGTACCGTTTAAACTGCCAAAAAACTCGCCGACACTGTTCTATTTGCAGCGCCTGCGGGATGAAGCGCACCGCTACGCCATTCAAAGCCACCGTAATAAACGGGCGAAGGGTGTAACCGACTCCAGCTTAAATGATATTCCCGGTATCGGGGCGGTACGGCGAAGGGCACTGATAAAATTCTTCGGCTCAGTCAAGTTGATCCGCGAGGCAGACATTGATGAACTCTGCCGCGCCCCCGGCATCAGCCGCAAAACCGCAGAAGAGATATATGGCTATTTTCGCTAATGGCCTGCCACTGACAAGTATGAAAAATGAAATCTACAGAGAGGATATCTTATACCTTCACCAGATGCACTTCCACCACTGGTTTTTTGTCAAGTTCCTGCTTTATCACCCGGCGGGCGCAGGATCGTATAGCCTCTCTGATGCCAGCATCACCGCCTTTCTTATGATTCCTGGCACGTTCAAATTCTGCTGAGAGTTCCTCAGCCAGCAGCGCAAACAACTCACCGTCAACACCATCATCCAGCGAGCCGGGCGCTGATATGGAAGGCTCAGAAAGCAGATTCCCTTTGCTATCCATAGCCATGGTTATAAATACAGCACCCCCCAGTTTCAGGCGGCGGCGGGTTTTCATAACCTGGCTGTCGGAGGGGAGGATTGATATACCATCCATCACCATATAGCCGGATTTTACCTTGCCGATAATCTCACCGTTTTTGCTTAAGTTCACCACTGAACCATTTTCTGCCCGGACGGCAAAGGTTGCGCCATTCTCGCGGGCGAACTTAGCATGTTCAGCAATGTGCCGCTGCTCCCCATGCACCGGCACGGCGATTTTCGGGCGCACCAGTTTGTACATTTTCTCCAGCTCCCCCCTGGCAGGGTGGCCGGAAACGTGAATGCGGTCGTCATTACTTGCATTGATTATCTCAATGCCGCGCATGGTCATGCGGTTCTGTAGAAATGCTATGTTTCTATCGTTACCCGGTATCACGCGGGAGGAGAATATAAAAGTATCGCCAGGCGCGAACTTAATCGCCGGGTGCTCACCATTGGCGATTTTTGAGGTCGCAGCTAAAGGCTCACCCTGACAGCCGGTGCATATGAACAGAACTTTATCCCGTGGTAGCGCCATTGCCGTGCGGTCGTCATAAATCTCCGGCAGATCCTGCATATAACCGCTGGCTGTTGCCGCCGCCGTTACCCGCTTTAATGCCCGGCCTGCGAAGGCTACTTTACGGCCAGCTGCATGTGCGGCGTGGATGATGGATTCCAGCCGCCCGACATTGGATGCGAAAGTGGTAACCGCCACCCGGCCTTTGCAGGTTGCAATCACCCTTGCCAGTTCATCCCGCACCATGGTTTCAGAGCCGGACTCACCTTTGACAAAAACATTTGTGGAATCGCAGACCATTGCCAGTACGCCATCATCCCCGGCTGTCTCCAGTGTACGGTAATCCGATGGCTGACCCAGCACCGGCTGGTCGTCAAATTTCCAGTCACCGGTGTGAACAACCGTTCCTTCCGCTGTTTTAATCGTCAGCCCATACATTTCAGGGATTGAATGAGTAATGTTAACAGCCTCGAATACAAAAGCCCCCACTTCATATTGCCGCCCACCGACAATTTCGCTGATGGCAAGCTTAGGCAGGGACATACCCGCCATTTTCTCCCGCAGCATTGCCGCGCAGAATGGGGATGCGTATACGGGCGCTTTCACCTGATCATATAAATAAGGCACGGCACCGATATGGTCTTCATGAGCGTGGGTGAAAACCATGGCGAGAATATCCTTCTTGATCTCCTGCAGGAAATCTATGTTAGGCAGGGTGATGTCAACACCCGGATAATATTCATCGGCAAAGCCTATGCCCATATCGGCGATCAGCCATTTCCCCTGGTAATGATACAGGTTGAGATTCATGCCAATCTCGTTGCAGCCGCCCAAAGGCACGAACAGGAGTTGATCTTTAAGCTTCTTGAAATCCAATGCCATCTTATAACTATCTGATTAATTTTAAATATACCTATCGTATTTCAAGAGTGCGATAGGTATATTTTTTTTTGTTTTGCGCATGGCCGCCAATCCAACCCCATGCGCGTATATACTGCTCGCGAATTCGCTGCACAAAATCCGCACATAGGAAACGCGAGCAGTATACTGATATTAGCCCATAGCTGAAAACCCGGGTAAATCAATAACTTTATCAGCACCCAAGGTATGTGGTGGCTGAAAAATGCTAAAAGCCCTTAAAAAGGAATCTGGAAGCTTTTTACCATACTGCCGCAAATCATATACCACCCATCAGCCAGCACAAAGAACACCAGCTTGAACGGCAGGGATATGGTAACGGGCGGCAGCATCATCATACCCATTGCCATGAGGATCGAGGCCACCAGCATATCTATGATAAGAAATGGTATGTAGATGAGAAAACCGATTTCAAACGCCCGGCGCAGCTCACTTATCATAAAGGCGGGGATGAGTACACGGTAAGGAGTATCCTCAGCTTTTTCAGTTTTAATCCTGGCGATTTCGGTGAACAGGTTAATGTCCTTCTCCCGCGTGTTAGCCAGCATGAATTTATGGAACGGCAAGGCGGATTTCTCCAGTGCTTCGCTTTCAGTTATTTTCTCCTCCAGCAGTGGCTGAATACCGTTTTTGTATGACGCTTCCATAGTTGGTGCCATAATAAAAAAGGTCAGGAACAATGCCAGGCTTACCAGAACCGGATTAGGCGGGGTCTGCTGTATGCCAATGGCGCTTCTCAGCAGCGAGAGCACAATGATTATACGGGCGAAGGATGTCACCATAATCAGTATGGAGGGCGCCAGCGACAGTACAGTCAGCAGCCCCAGTATCTGCACTATTTTAGAAGTGGCAGAACCACCATCCCCTAAATCAAGATTCAGGCTTTGCGCCCATGCGCCGGATGGCAGGAAAGACAACGCAATAGCACCGAATATACAGATAAAGTGACTATAACGCACTGTAAGGCCATTATGCTTTTTCATGGTCTATCTGAATTATTTTTTTGGTATCCAGCAGTAAATCATTACCACCACCGGTTAGAATCAGGTATTCGCAGTCCAGGCAGGAAAAACGCACTAATTTGCGCCTTTGATCCAGCGGCAGAACCTCCAGAACTTTCATTTTCCGGTCAAGTTTAGACATATTAGGCATATGCGGCCTGAGATATTTCCTTGCCAGAAGTGCCAGTATTCCCATAAGGCCGATAACGAAAAGCAGTGCCAGGAGTGGTTTCAGCATTACCACTCCTTCAAGCGGTTATGGTAGGCAACAGTGGCTCGCTGCCCCAGTTTTAACTGCTCAATGCGCATAACAACATCGCTATGCTTCAGATTCAGGCGGTCAGACAGTTTCTTTAAATATTCCGCTAGATTTTCTATATCATCCTTCAAACCGGAAGCCTCACTCACAGGCTGATTCTGCATAAAAACAGAGAATTCCGCTATCAACTGCTCCAGCATTTTTAAAGCGTCATTAGAGCCTTCTGCCAGCTCGGCGTTATTATCCTCAATGAACAAGGTGATCTTTTTGAATTCTTCGCTGGTATTATTCATTTTTCCGCCCTCTGGCTGGCCAGAGCATTCTCGCGGTATACGAACGCCAGAATCTCCGCCACTGCGGCGAAAGCCTCCAGCGGTATTACCGAGTCTACTTCCAGCATGGATAAAACCTGCGCCAGCTCAGCATCCTCCCGCACTTTTATGCCATGTAAGTAAGCTAGATTCAGTATCTGTTCGGCCACCGCACCTTTGCCACTGGCGGCAATTATGGGGGCATTTGCCTTAGCCTCGTTATATTCCAGTGCAATCGCCAGGGGTTTTTTGTCAGTCATTCTTTTCACCCTCCGCGTTTATGGCGCTAAGGAAATCATCCCCTGATGTAAGCTGCGCTGATTTATTTTCATCGGCAATACGGTCAAAAACTTCCTTGCGCAGAACTGATGCACTCGGCGGGAAAGCGAACCCGAGCTTTACTGATTTGCCTGAAACCTCCACCACTACAAGCTCAATGTCGCCGTTAATGATGATTGATTCGCCAGCTTTGCGCATTAAATATAGCATATGGCGTTTTATATACGGGGCTTTTGGTGATTTAAACAACTCTATTATTAGAGTGCGGAGAATAAGTTTACCCACAAAGCTTTAATAGTTATTATTATATTCCCTGCACTTCGGAAATTGATGCCTCTGGAGCGTAGCGACCTGCGCCAGCGCGCTGGGGGAGGCCGCAGGCCGGGGGTGCGCCCCCTCAACAGACAAAAGATATACCGCCCCGAGACATGGAAAATTTCAATTCTTCGAACGATAGCGGTATAATTTTATTGCACAGCAAAAAGGCCGTCTTATATTGTGCACTGGTAGTCTTTAAGTTGAAACAAAGCAGCGGGTATGCAGATGAAAAAGATTGAAGCAATAATCAAGCCCTTCAAGCTGGATGATGTAAAAGAAGCGCTGCAGGAGGCTGGCGTGCAGGGGATAACCGTGATAGAGGCCAAGGGATTCGGCAGGCAGAAGGGGCATACTGAGCTATACAGAGGCGCGGAGTATGTGGTGGATTTTCTCCCCAAAGTGAAACTGATAATCATAGTTGAAGATAGCGCGGTGGAGCGCGTTGTGGAGGCGATAATGAATGCCGCCCGTACCGGCAGGATTGGCGATGGCAAGATATTTATCAGCAATGTTGAGCAGGTCATCAGAATACGCACCGGAGAGACAGGCGCAGACGCGATTTAAACAATAAATAAACATATTATAATCTCTAACTAGCCGGGAATACTTATGTCTAAATCCAGAGTTATTGAACTTGCGAAAGAGTTGGATGCGCAGTTTGTTGACTTCCGTTTTACTGATCCGCGTGGAAAATGCCACCACA
The DNA here is from genome assembly GCA_964439415.1 of uncultured Rickettsiales bacterium. Taxonomy (GTDB): domain Bacteria; phylum Pseudomonadota; class Alphaproteobacteria; order Rickettsiales; family CAZAGG01; genus CAYTOJ01. Next base: position 6,224 of record CAYTOJ010000052.1, on the reverse strand, counting down.
CTTCATACCATATTGACCATGTTGATGAAGCGCTGCTGACCGATGGCGTGATGTTTGACGGCTCTTCAATTGCGGGCTGGAAGTCCATCAATGAGTCAGACATGATTTTAATGCCGGATCAGGAATCAGCGTTTATAGACCCCTTCACCGCGCAGCCGACAATAGCGGTTTTCTGTGATGTTCTAGAACCATCAACCAATCAGGCTTATGGGCGCGACCCGCGCTCCACAGCTCGCCGGGCGGAGAACTATACTAAATTCTCCGGCGTTGCTGATGTTGCATATTTCGGGCCGGAACTGGAATTTTTTGTATTTGATGATGTGCGTTTTGATTCCAATATGCACAGCCATTATGTCTACCTGGATTCAGAAGAGGGGCCGTACAATTCAGGCCGTGTTTATGAATCGAGCAATATGGGTCACAGACCCGTCGCCAAGGGCGGATATTTTCCGGTGCAGCCAGTGGATTCGCTGAATGATTTGCGTGCGGAAATGATCACCACGATGAAGGAAGTAGGGCTTAACCCCGTGCTGCATCACCATGAAGTTGCAGCCAGCCAGTGCGAGCTTGGGTTTGTTTTCTCCACCCTCACCAATACGGCTGATAATGTGCAGAAATATAAATACGTTGTGCATAATGTATCCCACACCTACGGCAAAACCGCGACCTTCATGCCAAAGCCCATATATGGCGATAATGGCTCTGGTATGCATGTGCATCAATCCCTCTGGAAGGGCGGTAAGCCGTTATTTGCTGGTAATTTATACGCCGAACTTTCCGAGCTTTCTCTCTATTACATTGGTGGCATTATCAAGCACGCCAAGGCTCTGAATGCCTTCACCAATCCACTTACCAACAGCTACAAGCGCCTGATTCCTGGCTTTGAAGCACCGGTGCTGCTGGCTTATTCATCCCGCAACCGTTCAGCTTCCATCCGCATTCCTCATGTGGCCGGGCCAAAAGCCAAACGTATTGAAGTAAGATTCCCCGATGGCGGTGCTAATCCATATTACGCATTCGCTGCAATGCTGATGGCCGGGCTTGATGGGATAGAAAACAAGATTCATCCGGGCGATGCCATGGATAAAAATCTCTACGACCTGCCACCTGAGGAACTGAAAAACGTGCCTACCGTCTGCGGATCGCTGAGGGAGGCCTTAACGGCGCTGGATGCTGACCGCTCATTCCTCAAAAAAGGGGATGTGTTTAACGATGACCAGATAGACTCCTATATCTCACTGAAAATGGAGGAGCAGCACAAGTTTGAGCATACTCCACACCCGGTGGAATTCAAAATGTACTATAGCGTGTAATGACAGGCTGAACGTTGAGCTTAAAGCAGTCAACCGCGCTGATAATTTTAGGGATGCATAGAAGCTGCACCTCAGCATTAGCTGGAGTATGCGGGATATTGGGGGTGGAACTTGGTAAACACCTGATGGAGCCTAATGCGGCTAACCCCAAAGGTTTTTTTGAGAACGAAGCGGTCAGCGTTCTGCAGGAGCGGCTCATGCAATCTCTGCAAGGCCGCTGGGATCATACAGGCCTCTACCCTGATAACTGGTGGCTCGGCGAGGAGTGCAGAAATTTCAGCCTTGAGCTTCAAAACATACTGGACAGGGAGTTTGCTACAGCCCCCCTCTGGGCAGTGAAAGACCCGCGCACATGCAGGCTGCTTGAGTGGTGGAGACCTGTATTGGATGAGCGCGGCGTTGAAGCAAAATACCCTATTATCTTCAGGCGTCCCTGGGACGTAGTAGATTCACTGGCGCGCAGGGATGGTTTCTTGTTTGAAAAGTCCCTGCAGCTCTGGCTGAATTATAATCTGGAGGCTGAAAAGTCCAGCCGCGGAAATTTGCGCGTTTTTATATCCTCCGATGAATTCATGAACGACTGGCGGACTGCTGTAGAGAAGGTGGCGATCGCCCTTAATATCACCTGGCCTGTCTCTCCCGAGTCAGTTTCCGCGAAAGTGGAAAGCTTCCTGGATCGCAGTATGCTGAAGACGGCTTCCGCGCCCACAAATTACGCGGATTCGCCACTTTATAAGCGCGCCATGCGCGTATACGGTATATTTCAAAAGGCTGCCAGTACAGGACAAGTGCCGGACGCAGCAGAGATGGATGACATCTACCACGAAAACGCTGAGGAACTGGAAAAGCCACAGTATTTGCATCTATCACTATCCGAAGCAATAACCAGGGCGGAGAAGGCCGAATGCAACCGCAATGCGGAAGTAGACGCACTAAGTATTGCGATGAAGAGCCTGCAAAGTTCAATTGAGCAACTCAACCATGCTGTGCATGAGAAGGATGCTCATATAGCCAACATCAGCACTTCGCTCAGAGTAGCAATCACCAATACAAGGGCGGAAGAGTCGCGCAATAAGGATTTAAGCCAGCAGATTGGTGCTTTGCAGGGGGAAATCAGATATCTTCAGAACTGCATTCAGGAGATTTTATCATCCACCTCCTGGCGCATAACCCAGCCCATACGCATGGCCAGGCGCATACAGGCGGCTTCAACTCAGTTATTCCACCCCAATGCGTTTAAGGGAACCGTAAAGCGCAGTATCAGGATATTGCAGCGGGAGGGGGTGAAGGGCATAGTCCACCGCCTGGAGCGCCTGAAGGTGCAGGATGAGACTTATAACCGCTGGCTGGAACTCTATGGCTACCTCAGCAGCACTGACCGCACGGCTATACAGCGCCATATTGTAGATTTGCCATACAAGCCGCTTATATCCGTGCTAATGCCGGTTTATAATGTTGACGTCAAATGGCTACGCTACGCTATTGATTCGGTTCTGTGCCAGCTTTATCCCCATTGGGAATTATGTATAGCCGATGATTGTTCAACCGCGCCTGAGGTAAAGAAAACACTGGACGAATATGCGGCCAGGGATTTCCGCGTAAAAATAACCTACCGTGACAAAAACGGCCATATCTCAGAGGCTTCCAATAGCGCATTGAGACTGGCGCAGGGCGAATTTGTGGCGCTTCTGGATAACGATGATATGATTACCGAGGATGCGCTGTATCATGTCGCCTGTGCGCTAAACCAGAATCCTGACCTCGACCTGATCTACAGCGATGAAGATTTTATCAATAAGGAGAACCAGCGTAGCAATCCATATTTCAAAAGCGGTTGGAACCCGGATTTATTATTTTCACAGAATTACTTCTGCCATTTAGGCGTCTACCGCAAAAGCCTGCTTGAACAAATCGGCGGCTTCCGCGCTGGGCTGGAGGGTAGCCAGGATTATGATCTGGTCTTGCGTGCCTATGCGAAAAGCAATGACGCAAAAGTTCACCATATTCCCCGCATTCTATACCATTGGCGCGCTATTGAAGGCTCCACTGCTCTCACAATAGAATCAAAAACTTACGCAGTTCCGGCGGCGCGGCGGGCATTGCAGGATTATTTTGATAACAATCACCACGGCGCAGTGGTGGAAGATGCTCTATGGCCGGGCTACCATCATGTTGTATGGCCACTGCCTGAGCCGGAGCCTGAAGTTTCCCTTATCATCCCCACCCGCGACCAGGTGATGCTGCTTCGCCAATGCGTGGATAGCATAGTGGAGCTTACTGACTATAAAAACTACCGGATTATTATAGTGGATAACCAGTCGGAAGAGCCGGAGACATTGGATTATTTCAGGGAATTACAGTCAAGCAGACAAGCTGAAGTTATAAGTTACAATCACCCGTTTAATTTCTCCGCCATCAATAACTACGCGGTGAGGCAGGTAAACAGCGGAATTATTGGCCTGATTAATAACGATATTGAAGTTATATCAGCAGGCTGGTTGAAGGAAATGGTGCGCCATGCGCTAAGGCCGGAAATTGGAGTGGTGGGCGCGAAGCTGCTTTACCCTGATCTGACCATCCAGCACGGCGGCGTGAAGCTTGGCTGTGGCGCGGAGACTGACCCTGTCGCCGGGCATCTTTTCCATGGCCTGCCCAGAACCGCACCGGGATACGGCACAATGGCACTGCTTACCCATGCCCTCTCAGCCGTAACGGGAGCCTGCATGGTAATGCGCAAATCAGTATTCGAGGAAGTTGACGGCTTTAATGAAAAGGATTTAGCCGTGGCCTTTAACGATATTGACCTGTGCATGAAGATACGGGCACAAGGCTACCGCATAATCTGGACGCCTCATGCGGAGCTTATCCACCACGAATCCGCCAGCCGTGGGAAGGACGATATCTCGCCGGAAAAATGGAAACGTTTTTTAAGCGAAGTAAAATATATGCGCGATACCTGGGGCAAAAGTCTGGATAATGACCCGTATTACAACCCCAATCTCCACCAGCTTCGTGGTGATTTCTCGCTGGCGTTTCCACCACGTCTTACGAAGCCATGGCTAATGCAGGATATAAAGGCGGCATAATCAGCCGGATTCAAAATGGCATTTATGGTGAAAGATATGAATTATGCGGTATAATCTACTGTGCTGCTTATTACCGAACAGATTCCTGATGATCACCGCCGTATCCTGCTGGATTGCCTGCGCGGTGTAAAGGCCGACAGTTTCGATAACCAGCCGGAGGATACTCCTGAGCATTTCATTTATGTAACGCCCACTGATTTCAAGCGCCTGAACCTGTCCAGTGTTCTGGAGAATAACAATGGCCGTTATAATATCGGTTTTACAAAACTTGCCAGCCGCTTTGCGCGGGAGCAGCGGCTTACCCCCTGGTGGGCGTGGCTGACTGAGCTTTTTACCGGAAAAAATCGTATAATATCATCAATCCGCACTGAGCGCGGCCTGGCGGCGTATGCGCTTGAGGTGCTTGTTGACAGGCTTATACAGGAGCTAGCCCGCCGCAGGTTCAGCCAGAGCGATGATTCCTGGCAGGAAGACCCATTCAATAGCCTACCGCCGGAGGCGTATACAAGATATGGGCAGTCGTCACCACTTAGTGATGCTCCGCCCCCATCTGACCCAAAACTGGCGGAGCTTTATAAATACATTGTGTCGCTGGGCGTAGGCGCAAGTCTGGCGCATGAACTTATGAACAACGACCTGCTGCATGATCTGCTGGGTTCGCTTCATGATGTTCGGGATGCTGAAATAAGGCTCCAGGATGTTGAAGGCATATTGAGCGATCTGGAGAACAGCCTGATTGGCGCTGACCTGGATAGTGATGCAGGGCGGGAAATCAGCCGCAAGATCCAGCAAATCAGGGGAGTCAAGCAGGACGCGCAAGTGGTAGCGTTCATCAAGAATCAGGTGGAGACTTCCATAAACGTAGCTATTTTGCACTATATCAGAATGAACTCGGAACTGGCATACCTGCTGCCGGGACTGCTGGATAAAAGCCATGATAAAATCAGGCTTCTGGCATCGCAGTTATCATACCTGCAACAGATATTAAGCCGGCAGATGACCCAGCAGACACTAAACGCCCTGCAAGCGCAGCGTATGGAGGGCGAGAAGGTTATAGTCGCCGCGCAGCTTACCAGCGAGCTTTCCATGCACCTTGATAATATCGTCCGAGGGTTAAGCGGCAGTCTGCCGGATGCTGCGGAGAATATCCGCACCCTGGAGAACATCATAAAGAATATCAGTATCATGACACCGGAGGAGCGCGTGCAGATACAAGCGCCTGAGAGCCTGACATCCTCCGTGCGGGTGGAGCAGTCAGTAGCCGTGCTGGATGTGGAGAGAATGCTTCAGGAGATGGTTAAATCCATGCCGCAGATAAATAGTGAAGTTACGGAAATAGCCAGGGTGATCACCCAGAACTTCGGCGCACCGGTAGTAGAACACCGTTTGCTGGTGGCCATAGCGCCGGATGTATATGCAACATCACCGATGGAGCCTGGTCTTGCACAGCGTGAAGCACTTGGCAGCGTGGAGATAGACCCGCAAACGCATAGAGTGCGGGATGTAAAACCACTACCGGAAAACCTGAAAACAGCAGAAGTGAAGGATATTGCCAGAATCGCGGAAGACGCGATAAGTTTTAATGTGAGCCTCAAACACACTATACACAATGCCGCTGAGATACTTCGCAGCGGAATGCATGCAGCAGGCTTTGCCGATAATAATTTCACCTTAGGCGAGTATGACCCTGTGGAGCGGATAATCCCGGTGTCGGCCAGTCTGAAACAGGCACTTGACCTGTCAAAGGAATTCAAACACCGCAACGCCATTCATACACATGCAGCAACCCACACTAAAACTCATGAACCGGGCAGAGGGTAGGCCT
>CAYTOJ010000051.1:0-13117 GCA_964439415.1 uncultured Rickettsiales bacterium | reverse complement strand
CGCACCCTCCGGTAGATCGTCCGCCCTACCAGTTCAAAACGGTCACACACTTTGAACAGATTCTCAGAATGCCCTATATAGAGCCAGCCGCCAGGTTTTATTAGTTCCGCCATGCGGTCGAACAGCCTGGCCTGTGTGGTTTTATCAAAATATATCACCACGTTGCGGCAGAATACAGCATCAAATGACCCTTTCATCGGCCAGCTTTCCAGCAGATTCAGCGGCTTGAAGGCGATAAGCTGTTTTAAATCCTCCGGCATGGCTATTTTCTCACCATGCTTGCTTAAGCCCTCACGGCAACTTGGCGGAATGTTATCATACTGCTCAATGGGGTAGATACCATCAGCACCGGTTTTCAGCATGTTGGTGTCAATATCGGTAGCCAGAATGCGCGCATCCCACTGTTTTAAGTCTTTCAAGGCGAAACGCATCACCATGGCGATTGAATAAGGCTCCATGCCGGATGAACATCCGGCTGACCATATCCGCAGGCGCTTATCGCCCTTGGCTGCAAGTGGCATGAGTACTGATTCCTTTAGATGCTCGAAGTGGTGCTTCTCGCGAAAAAAACTGGTAAGGTTGGTAGTAATCGCGTTAATAAGGTTACCTATTTCTTCTTCCCCGTCGGGGCTTTCTAAAAGCTCGCAGTATTCCGTAAACCCCGCCAGGCGGAGTGCTCTGATACGGCGCACCAGACGCGCATACACCATATCCTTCTTGTTCTCCGCCAGTACAATGCCGGTTCGCTTGTTGGCAAAGCCTGCAAGAAAGCGGAATTGCGCATCGGTAAAGGTGAACTCCCGCTCCGATTGTTTAGCCGTATCAGCCATACGCTCCTCCTGGATTCAGGTGCTTAAAATTCCTGCCAGTCGTTATCGTAGTCGGAACCCTTGCTTTTTGTCGCCACGCGGGATGCTGATTTTACCTTAGCTACCGCATGATTCTTCAGCACGGATTTCTGGCTGGGGCGTGCTGGCTGTTGCCTGCCGCCGGATTTATGAGTGTCAATAGTCACTATGTTACGCGATTCTCTGTCTTCCTCATTAATCTGGAAGAATTCCATCAGCCTCTCCAGTTCCCTGGCCTGCTCAACCATGGTTGTTGCCGCGGCTGTATTTTCCTCAACCAGTGCCGCATTCTGCTGAGTCACCTCGTCCATCTGCGTGATTGCGGTGTTGATCTCGCCGATCCCGGTAGCCTGCTCCTGGCTGGCTGAGGCGATTTCCGATACTATGGATGATACCTGCTGCACGGAACTGACTATGCTCTTCAAGGTATCCCCCGCCTGTTTTACCAGAGCCGCACCGGTTTCCACCTGTCCCGCGCTCTCGTTAATAAGGGCTTTGATTTCCTTGGATGCGGAAGCGGAACGCCCGGCGAGCGACCTTACCTCGCTTGCAACCACGGCGAAGCCCTTGCCGGCATCACCCGCACGCGCCGCTTCAACTGCTGCGTTGAGAGCCAGCAGGTTGGTCTGGAAGGCTATTTCATCAATTACGCCGATAATATCTGAGATTTTCTGCGATGATTTTTCAATATTGCCCATGGCACTGACTGCCTCCTCAACCACCTGGCCGCCACTGCTGGCGATCTGGTTGGCTTTGGTGGAGAGGTCATTCGCTGTGGCCGCATTGCTGGAGTTCTGTTTAACAGTTCCTGTTAATTGCTCCATCGAAGCTGCCGTTTCCTCCAGGGAGGAAGCCTGTTCCTCAGTGCGCTGCGATAGGTCAGTACTGCCGGATGCAATCTCGCCAGCCGCTGAGTTTACTGACTGCGCCGCCTCGGTTATGCGCCTTACCATGTCGCGGAGCTGATCTACCGTATCATTCACCGCCTGTTGTATCTGCGAGAATGTGCCTTTGTATTCCAGTTCCATCTTCTGCGTAAGATCACCCTGCGAGATGCCGGTAAGCACCTTGACTGCTTCAGTCATGCCATGCTCATTCTCAATTCTCATCTGCATAACATTCGTGATGTCAGTCGCGGTTTTTACCACACGCACTATTTTGCCATTAAGATCTACTATTGGATTATAATTGGCGTTGATCCATATCTCACGCCCGCCTTTGCCAACACGTTTGAATTCACCGCCTTGAGCTTCACCGCGAGCTAATGCTTCCCAGAACTGGCGGTAATCAGTGCCTGCCGCATATTCACCTTCGCAGAACATCCTGTGATGTTTGCCTTTAATCTCATCCAGGGAATAACCAACGGCTCCCAGAAAGTTGGGGTTGGCGGTGATAATGGTTCCATCCGGCTGGAATTCTATAACCGCCAGGGATTTATTAATAGCCGATACTATGCCTGCTGCGGTTCCATCCAGCCATTCAACTACTGTGCCAATGCGTTTTTTGTTCTGATTGAACAGGGGAGCCGTATTTAAATTGAACGAGCGCCCACCAACTAAAATAGACGTTTTAGTCGGCTCATTCATTTTATCCAGCATTCCCCGCTGATGCGCAGGATTTTTATGGAATATATCAATGTTAGTACCGATAAGCTTTGCAACTGAGAAGTTAGGCAGGTCTTTCTTTATGTCTGCCTCAGCCTCCTGCAGCATTTTAGTGACGGATTCGTTAACGTAGATAATGTTAAAGTTCTCATCCGCCATCATCACATTGCTGGTGACGCTATCCAGCGCCAGTTTAACCCTGGTGTTGGTATCAAGTGTGGTTTTCAGTTCCTCCATGGCGCGGGCGAGTGAACCCATTTCATCGCCACGGTTTCCACCGCTTACACTAACCGTGTAGTCTCCCTGAGCAATCGCCTGCATATTCTGGGTGGACTTGCGCAGCGGCCTGCTGGCCAGTGTGCCGATAAACGCGCCTACCGCCAGAATTAAACCCAGTGCAGCGGCACTGATTATCAGCACCATGCGTTTGGTTGATGCGATTCCAGCGAATGCCTTATCACCCGGCTGATGAATAATCACAGTCCAGCCCAGCCCTGTAAAACCTAACGCACCGTCAGACTGCGCCCAGCCTACAGCATCTGTCTCACCGCTGGTTTTATGCAGTTCCACAGAAATGCCGGATTTAGCTTTCAGTGATGCAGCAGCCGCAGGTATATTCAGCTTCTCCAGCGTTTTTACCCCAATGACTGAGGAATCCCTGGCGGCATCTGCGCCCCTTACTTCCGCATCAAAATCCAGCAGGGCTATACCGTCAGCGTCCTGTATGGCGAATGCGGTATTGGCTGAGCCATCAGCATTTTTCTGCCTGTAAATATCTTTTGCAATATCCTGCACCAGGCTAAAGTCAGCGAAGTTAACCCATACGCCGATCATATCACCTTTAGCACTGTAGAGCGGCGCGGCGAAGGTTATGGTGAAACCATCCTCACCCCTGTAGCTATCTGCCACTATTTCCTCGTAACGTGGTTGTTCAACCACGGTTCCATCGAGGGTATCGCTTTTCAGGAATTTCTTATTCACGGCTTTCTGGAACCAGGAAGTATCCTTGAAGGAACGGCCATAAAGCCCCAGAGTCTCTAATGGTTTGCCTTTGTTATCAACGGAATTTACCGCCGCAACCTTGCCGTCCAGATCCACCACCATCATCAGCTTGTACAGCCCGTAGTTGGTCATGTACGCATTCATGGAAGCAACCAGCGCGCTATCCTGCTTGTACCAGTTGTTTGTATCCCTGGCGGAGGAGTTCACTCCAAACGCCTGAACATCGCCGTAGCGTTCAAACAGGTTGCGGTCTATCAATTCGCCTACATTGGCGGCGGTATCGCGCAGCCCGTAAAGAGTCTCCCGCTCCATATCATTCAGTTTTGACAGGAAAATCGGAATAATCGCCACCAATGGCAGCATCCCGAATAACAGAAGCATTACAGTGAGTTTAGTGCGGATGGAAAACTTGAACATGGCTTGTCCTTTTTTTGAATTCTTAAAGCTGGGCTTTTTTTTATCGGTTGAATTGGTCATATCAGGCGGCTTCCTCCAGCATTGAAGGCAACTGCCGCACGTTGAACAACTGGTCAACACTCAGCAGAACCACCATGCGGTCATCAATTGAGATAAGGCCGCTGATAAACTCCGCTGATACTTGAGTGTCGGATGTTGGCGCGGGTTTAATCTGGTCGGATGCAGCGTTTAAAATGTCGGATACCGCGTCCACCAGAATACCTACATTGCGGTCACCCACCGCGAGAATTATCACCACATGCTTAGGCGTGGCATTAGTCAGGCCACGGCCAAACCTTGCGCGCAGGTCAAATATGGGAATAATCAGACCCCGCAGATTCATCACGCCGCGCATAAATTCAGGTGAGTTGGGCAGGCGGGTTGTCTCCGTCCAGCCCTTTATTTCCCGCACGGTCATAATATCCACGCTGTATTCCTCGTTATCAATCTTGAAGGTAAGGAACTGCTGCGCCGCGCCTTTGACAACACCCGTTTCTTTCATGCTTTCCCTTGTTTTATCAAAACTGTCTTTCATCCCTGTTCCATATTTTGATTGTTGTTTACTCTATGCCGCTATCGGTACACGCTGTTGAGTGGAGGAATCACGGAACATTCTGGCGAGGTCGTTTATCTCCAGAATCAGTGAAACCCTGCCATCCCCCAGAATAGTTGCGCCGGATATGCCCTGAACCGGGTCAGCATTTGCTTCCAGGCTTTTAATCACCACCTGCTGCTGGCCGATAAGCTCATCCACCACCAGGCCGATTTTACGGTGCCCACTTTCCACCAGAACTACCAAGCCTTTGCTGGCATCGGTTTGAGCACTCTCCACACCGAAAACCTGATACAGGTAAACCACGGAAATAAACTCCCCGCGCACATTTATCACATCGCTATGCCCTTCCACGCGGCGCACTTCATCCTGCCGGGGTCTAAGCGTTTCAATGATGCTGGTGATTGGTATTATGTAATGCTCACGGCCTACGCGCACGATCATACCGTCCAGTATCGCCAGAGTCAGCGGCAGCGAAATAGTAATGCTGGAGCCGTAACCGGGATTATTAGTAACACCGATAACACCGCCCATTCCCTCGATATTACGTTTTACAACATCCATGCCAACACCGCGCCCGGATACGTTAGTTACCTTCTCAGCGGTTGAGAATCCAGGCATGAAGATCATGAGATCAATCTCCTCCGGGGTAGGCTCAGCATCCACAGGGATCAGGCCTTTCTCCTTGGCTTTGGCCAGTACGCGGCTGCGGTTTATACCTGCGCCGTCATCAGTTATTTCTATCATTATCCGCCCACCACGGTGATAGGCTGACAGACTGATCGTCCCTTGTGCCTGTTTTCCCGCGTCCACCCTTGTATCGGGTGTTTCTATGCCATGGTCGCAGGAATTGCGGATCATATGCATGAGCGGATCGGAAAGCTGCTCAATCACGGTTTTATCAACTTCCGTATTCTCGCCGTGCATTTCCAGTTTTATATCTTTTCCTAACTGCGCCGATATATCACGCACTATGCGCGGCATACGGGAGAAGATTGATTTTACCGGCTGCATCCGCACGCTCATTACCGCTTCCTGAAGCTCCCTGGTATGCTGGGATAGTTCATCAATCCCGCGCATGAGGCCTGCGAACTGCTCCACCGGAAACTCCCGCGTCTGCGCTTTCAGCATTGCCTCGGTAATCACCAGCTCGCCCACCATGTTCACCAGGCGGTCTACCTTTTCCAGATCCACCCTTATGGAAGCACCGGGCGCACTTTTCTGGGTCTGCCCCTCTTCCGCCGCTGCTTTGGGTTTTGCCTCCCCCGGCACTGCCGCTGGGGTAGATGTATTATTATTTGATGCTGCCTGCTCAGCCAGGCTGGATTCCAGTAATGTTAATTTCAAGTCACAATGATCGGTAACGAATTCAAAAACTTCTCTGATTACTTCTTCAGGTTTTGCACTGACCAGTTTAATTGACCAGCTTATATAACAGGCTGTAGGGTCTATCGCGTCTATCAGCGGCACTTTTGAGGTATCGGCAGTTATTTCACAAGTACCCAGCCTCATCAGCTCCCGCAGGATCAGTAAAGGTTCATTGCCTGTAGCGAACAGACTCTGATGCGGGATAAAATCTATCTGCCAGGTATTCTCGCCAACTGCGCCACTTGCGCTGGCAGTGCTGAATGGGGCATCAAACAGACCATATGCTGAATCTTCCTTTAAAGCGGAAGCTCCTGAACTTGCGAAGGCTTCGAGTTTTGCTTTTATATCTTCTCCCAATCCTGCGGTTGGCCTTATTCCATCCCTTGCCGCATTAACCATCCGCGTTACTATATCGGTAGCTTTCAGGAGCGTATCCACCGCCTCGCGGCTGGGGCTTACTTTCCCCTCCCGCATGGAGTCCAGCAGGGCTTCTAAAACGTGCGTGAAATTTGTTATGTAATCCAGCCCGAAAGCACCGGAGCCACCTTTGATTGAATGCGCGCAGCGGAATATAGCATTCAAGGTGTCATTATCCGCCGTTTCAGCGTCCAGGTTTAAAAGGCACTCCTCCATATCAGCCAGAAGCTCATAGCATTCGGTGATATAGGTCTGCTTGAACTGATCCAGTTCATTCATGCTGCGGCTCCCAATGGTGGGCAGACTTTTTTAACCACCTCAATTAATTTTTCCGGATTAAATGGCTTTACTATCCAGCCGGTTGCCCCGGCTGATTTGCCTTCTTCCTTCTTGGCGCTGTCGCCTTCGGTGGTAAGCATTAATATAGGTGTGAATTTATAGGCCGGATTTGCCCGAAGTGCGCGTATCAGCTCAAAGCCATTCATATTGGGCATGTTAAGATCGGTTATTACCGCATCCACTTTTCCCGCCGTTAATTTGGACAGAGCCGCTTTGCCATCCTCCGCCTCCACCACTTCATAACCTGCGCCTTTCAGTGTGAAGCTTACCATGTCACGCATGGTTTTAGAGTCATCAACTGCAAGTATTTTTTTTGCCATTTCTCCAGTCTCCGTTAATTATCACCTCAAAAAATTTTCTAAATCGTCAGGTGGCGATCTAACCCCGTATCGGTTAAGGCATTACTAAACACATCCCCGATCTTGCCGCTAAAATTCAGGTGCGCACCATTGCCCTGCAGAGCCTTCTGCATGGATACAAACAATTGCAGCCCCGGTGTTGTCACGCCTTCAATGTTTGATAAGTCAATTTCAAGATTAACTCCCGGCTGGCGTGGCAGCAATTTCAGTTGGGCAGCCAGTTCCTCCGCTGTTTCTATCGTGAGCATGGAAGGAGGTGTGTATTTTGCCGCATCACTTTGATTATACTGCACTTGTAGTTCTTCCCTTTTCATGCTTGCACTTCACTTATTTCGTTCTTAAAATTTTATATGCTTTTGTCTCAAGCTTTCAGCATTTGAACATAATTTGCTCTACAAATGGTAAATGCGCCGAAATATGTTCAGGTTTCGCCACTCACGTCAGCTTGCGACTGGCAGCCAGTGATTTTCTGCGATTCTCGCGCAGATAAAAAATCAACAGACATTATTTTATACACAACTGCATATTGCATATATGCAACTATAGATTGAAAATCTATCCTCAAGTCGTGCAGGTTGGTAAAATGTCAATATATTTGTTGATAAGATGTATCATCTGGCAATCAATCAAAAGTTGATACGTTCCGTACACCATTAACCAAATATATGACTGATTCTTTTAAAATCGCACCACTGCCTGAAAACGAAGCGGAAAGAGTAGCTGCGCTGAGGCACTATGATATTCTGGATTCTCAAGCAGAAGTAGCCTTCGACCGTATCACCCGCATGGCGGCAAAACGCTTTAATGTGCCGATTGCATTAGTCTCACTGGTGGATGCTGACAGGCAGTGGTTTAAATCCCGCTATGGGCTGGAGGCGGTGGAGACGCCCCGTGATGTAGCCTTCTGTTCGCACGCCATTCTAGGCAATGATGTGTTTATTGTGAACGATGCAACTACCGATTTGCGCTTTCAGGGCAATCCCCTGGTGACTGATTCTCCCAACGTCTGCTTTTATGCAGGCGCGCCACTGAAAAATCGGGATGGTTATAATCTTGGCACATTGTGCATAATTGATCACTCTCCGCATCCTGAATTTTCACACCAGAATGCGCATGAACTAGCTGAACTGGCTGAAATAGCCATGGATGAGATTGAGCTTCGCTACGCCGCCAGAAGAACCCGCCGCGATCTGGATGGAATAAAAGCCCTGCAAAGCTCACTGGAGCAAAAGCGCGAGAGGTCAGAAGCGGCCATGAGGGAGAAGGCGGAATTTCTGGCCAACATCAGCCATGAACTCCGCACGCCCATGAACGGTATTTTAGGCATGGCATACCTGCTGCGTGATACCAGGCTGGATAGCACACAGCGCAGTTATGTGGAAACAATAAATCATTCGGCGGAGAATCTCCTGCTGCTGATCAACGATGTTTTGGATCTCTCCAAAATTGAAGCCAAAGAACTGATTTTGGATAAGCGGGCATTTGATATCAGAAACAGCTTTACCCAAACCATCAAGATTCTTCTGCCATTGGCTGGCAAAAAGGGAATAGACGTAATCTATGAAATAGATGCTAATGTTCCGGAAGTAATAATAGGCGATCAGGGGCGCTTCGCGCAGATTGTCACCAACCTGGTCGGCAACGCCATTAAATTCACACACAAAGGCAAAGTTGAGGCCAGGCTACAGTATGATGCCAGCACAGGTTTCATCAGTTGCACGGTTACTGATACCGGCATCGGCATACCGGAGGATAAGCACAAGGCCATCTTTGAAAAATTCGTACAGGGTGATGCGGCTATCACCCGTGAATATGGCGGCACAGGGCTGGGGTTGGCTATTACCAAGCAACTGACGGTGATGCTGGGGGGTAGCATCGGCTTTGAAAGCAAGCCCGGTGTTGGTTCAAAATTCTGGTTCAAAATTCCGGCACAGGTTGCTGATAATGCTGGTGCAGGTGAGCAGGCAATAAAGCCTGCACCGCAAAGCATAGTTCAGTTGCCGCATGTATCAAAAATGCGGGCACTGATTGCCGAAGATCATCCCGTAAACCAGGTTTTTCTGGCAACACTTTTGAGAAAATTCGGATTTTTAAGCATTGATATCACGGAGAACGGCCTGGAGGCGATGGATAAAATAACCCATAGCCAGGGTTATGATATAATATTCATGGACTGTAAAATGCCCCTTCAGGATGGGTATGAGACTACCCGCCTGATAAGGGCGCATGAATCAATGGCAGGCAGGGCGCGCACACCCATTATCGCCATGACGGCCAATGCGCTCTCCGGTGATCGGGAGGAATGCTTTAATGCCGGGATGGATGAATATTTAAGCAAGCCTATCGAGCCGGATTTGCTGAAAGATGCGCTGGGGCGCTGGTTGTCTTTTGAGGACTCAGTAAACATTGTAATTAATGGGTCGGGAGAAAAGCAGGCTCCACTCAGCATGGAGCGTCTGGATCTGGTCGCGGATTCGCCGCAAAGTAAGGCCATGCTGATAAATCTGTTCTTTCGCACATCGGATAGTCTGGTCTCCACACTGGAAAAATCACGCCGCAGCAGCGAGGCCGTACACTGGAAGGAAGCAGCGCACAGCCTGAAGGGTTCAGCCGCTAATTTGGGTATGCATAACCTGGAGGATTTATGCCGCCAGGCCGAACACGCCATGAATGCGGATTATAATATGCTTACCAGTTTGCTGGAGCAGATTAAGCATGAGCTTGAGCGCATAAAAGCATTTATAGCGCAGGAAGGAATCTACGATGACACTGTAATTATAAAGGAGCGTACTAATGTCGCCCGCTAGAAACCTGAAACAGCAGATTCTGTATTCCCGTATTTTAATCGTTGATGATAACGAGGTAAACAGGGTATTCATTGAACGTATGCTGCAGAATAGTGGCTTCAGTAATATCATGCATGCAGCTGACGGTTTAGTTGCGTTAGAGAAGCTTGATAGCTTCAAGCCGGATATAATAATCCTGGATATCATGATGCCTGATATGGATGGTTTTGAATGTTGCCGGGAGATACGGAAAATCCCGGAATACCAAGATCTGCCGATACTTATTCAAACCACAATCACGCAAGCGGAACTACGCGTTAAAGCCTTTACTGAGGGCGCTACTGATTTCATCAGCAAGCCGGTATATCCTGATGAACTATGCGCACGTGTAATGGTGCATCTTGAGAAGCGCCATTCTCACCGCACTCTGGAGTTATACAAACAGCGCATTGAAATAGAACTGGAGTCTGCCCGGCAGTTACAACTGGCCATACTGCCGAATGCAGATGAGCTAAGCGAAATTAAGCAGAAAGCCCACCTGGATATAGCATCATATTTTCAGCCATCTTCCGAGGTAGGCGGGGATTTCTGGGGCGTTAAGAATATTTTTCCCAATCAGACGGCTCTCTGGATGGTTGATTTTTCAGGGCATGGCGTTGCATCAGCATTAAATGCATTCCGCCTGCAAGCGTACTTGAGAGAGCATTCAGAGCTAGCTTTTAGGCCTGGCGAATACCTTACGCGCATGAATGAAAAGATGCTGCATCTGCTATTGCGCGGGCAGTTTGCAACCATGTTTTACGGCATTATTGACACTCAGGCTAACCAGTTGTTTTACTCCTGCGCATGTTCGCCGCACCCTGTGATTCTGCGCAGGAAAACCGGCAAGGCGGAACTGATTGATGGCAGTAATTCACCACTTGGGGTGGGGCTACAATTCTACAACACTTCCAGCATTGATTTTTATTCAGGTGATACTCTGGTTTTGTACAGCGATGCAGTTATTGAAACGCCAAACCGGAATTCCGTTTATATAACGGAAGAAGATATAATAAGCATTCTGGAGGCAAAGCATAATTCCGGTTCAGAGATAATTAAAAACAGTCTGCTTGAGCTTTTCCGGCAGCACTCAGCCGCCCCGCCTTTGGACGATTTAACCCTCACCATCTGTTCCAGATTAACATGACATAATAGAGTGATTAAGCCATGATGCACGTCAAGCTATACAACTGTAGATTGGAAGACCTGGATTCCATATACCACCTGTCGCAAACTCTGGCACAGTATTTTCCTACGCCGGATGAATATGTAACGGCCATATATGAACTTGTGTTGAATGCTATTGAGCATGGCAACCTGAGCCTGGGTTTCGATGCCAAAACTGATCTTATCCGCCGGGGGATATGGAAGGATGAAATCAACCGCCGCCTGAACCTGCCGGAGAATGCCGATAAAGTGATAGATATATCACTGGCCTATAATGATACTGAATGCAGGCTGACAATAAAAGACCAGGGGCACGGCTTTGCCTGGGAGCGTTTTATAACTAACTCACCGGACAATCTGCGCCCTAACGGACGTGGTTTGTATCTGGTTTTTAACAGTAATTTTGATCATATATTTTATAATGCAGTCGGGAATCAAGTAACCTGCGTGGCTGAAAAGCAGAATTCAACAAATGCTTTTCCACACAACTTGGAGGATGCTGCAGGTTAACTCAGCATTGCCACATGACAATATATTAACTTCTGGCAATGCCACTCGAATGGTCTGCATTAATCTTCAGGCATTCAAATATTTTTTGAGAGATAAGTTCCTCATGCGCAAATCAGGCTATTTGTCAGATAAATAGGGACAAAAGCACTGTTGTCATAAAAGTATCATCATATATGCTACATAAGATAACATTGCTGGATTAACATACTTACATAGCCAAAATGATTGGCGATAATTAATGTTCTAAGTAATGCCACGGTAAAGAGAGTAATAATCCAGCGCGGAAATATAAATTGGAACATACAGGTAGCTGCTGTGATCAGCCGTTATCCAGTCATAAACAATCAACACGATAATCTTCTTGAAGATTTGGAGGGGTAAAATGTTTAAATATCAAAAGAAGGTTGGCCTGATTTATAGTCTGGCTTGCCTGGTGGCACTTATCGGCGCAGCAAATACTGCAATTGCCGGTTCCGTTCCTATAAAGGAAGTTACAGGCGGGGGTAGCACAGGCAGAGCCCCCAGCAGCTTAAGCTGGTCATTAGCTTCCGGCTCCAGTCTGGTTTTTAACCTGGGATCTGTGCAGGAGGTAGGGTTATTTCAGGCTGTACTTACAGTCAAGAAATCTGCATTTACTTACAACGTTGATATATCAAGCGATGCGAAAACATGGACATCCATTGCATCCAACATTTCCCGTAGCGGGGACAGCCTGATAGCTGTAGCACTTGGAAACCAGAAAGCCCAATATATCAGACTTACGGTAAATGGTGCCGCGGTAAAAGTCGGCACTGTTGGAATATTTGCGCCTTTTGGCTCTACAACCACTAATATCACCCAGACCATCGAGGGAGAAGCCACCGGCGTAACCGGAGTTTGCACATGTGTTGATGATGGCGCAGGCAATGAACCTTGCGATGATATAACCACCAGAGCCAACCCAAAGGGCGACCCTAACCTGCCCAGTGTTGCACCTGGAGATTGTGGTGGAACAGCAGCGGAAGGCACGGTAGCGTCCTCATCCAGTGGCACCAGCACTTCCACTAGCACTACATCAGAAAGTTCATCCAGTGGAGGCAAAGACGATGATGACTCAGAAAGTTCATCCAGTGGAGGCAAAGACGATGATGACTCAGAAAGTTCATCTAGTGGTGGCAAAGACGATGATAAGAAGTAACTTATAGAGCCATAGGCGCTATATACCTACAATTATTTAAATCCCCCCTGTAATTGCAGGGGGGATTTGTTATTCAAACCTATCATTAAAAACCACCTGGAAGTTGGATTATGTGATTGATTAGGATATTCTCCATGGTGACGCCATGTACACCTTGAAGAATAATGCTTATAGTATCAATGTCCTCTGGAATAGTAGCGGTTTCTGGCGGCAGATTCTGAGGATAAGCATAAAATATATGAGTACCATCAGCTTCATCACGTATACTTAAACTACTTGCATCAACATCGAATGGCAGAACAACAAGATCCTCACCTTTTTTAAAATCCGTTACTATATCATGGCCACCTTCCCACATCCAGTGCGCTGAGAATATGAACCAATCATTACCATCACCACCCGTAGAAACATTCGCACCTTCACCGGGAGTAATGACATCACTGCCTTTTCCACCATACATTGTATCGTTGCCTTCACCTCCATAAATATAAT
>CAYTOJ010000050.1:0-13209 GCA_964439415.1 uncultured Rickettsiales bacterium | reverse complement strand
CTGATTTTCTTAACCATAACAAAAAGGCATTACGGTTTTTTGTCAGGAATGCAGAAAATTGAGAATGGGGAAATATTGAGATATATCAGGCGATTATTTGTGGGAGGTGTTGAAACTGAAGACATCCTCCAGGTCGCTTTATTTTATCTGCAAGTTCTGAATCCTGATTCCGAGCAGGTGTGTACTGCCAGCACACTAACTGCAAAGAATCCACATATCAGAGTAATCAAGTAGTGTGTTAAACAGTATTCAGGAGCAATTCCAGGGTGGCGTAGTTACCGGACTTATTGGTGATATCCCCGGCTAGCTCTGATATGTCAATTCTACCAGTGATTGATTCACTGAAATACGCAGCGTAGGAGAGGCTGTCCAGGGAATATTTCGGATCATACCTGGGGGTTCCATTACGGGCAGCATCACGGTTCTGACCATCCCTGATGTTCTGGGAGTCAACATATTCTTTATGGGTTTTTGCGCCTTCACCGGTGATGGAGTAGGGAGCCAGAAATTCCATTGCCCGCTCCAGCGATGCTCCGTTTTCCATCACTTTCGTGTAGGGGTTATAATCAATTGCGCCGGATTTTTGCAGCATCTGCCCTACTTTCAGTAGTTCCTGCAGGGAATAGGCGTGGTAACGCACAGAATCCCTGGCTTCAAAATCTATCCCTGAGCCGTCCTCATTAGCAAAACTCCGGGCAACCTGTTTGCTAAATTCGCTTTTAACATATTCAATATCATCAGTATTATTGGTTATCAGTGCAACCATGCCGATTGTTTTCAGCGCGTGGGAGTGGTGGTTGTTAAGCCTGGAACTAAGCCCAGGCGCACGATCAGGGTTTATCTCAGTATCAGCTTCCTTCGCTTTGATTGCGCTGACTATGCGGTTCATCCAGCCTTCTACCTCGCCGCGCTCTTCCTCACTGAAATGGTTTTTTAGTAGGTCATAGGAGCGGAAGATGTTTTCCAGATTGGTATTAGCTACCGCATCGCCATTTGGTTTATTCTTATCCGCCCAGGCCAGGATGTATTTTTTGCCCATCTCCAGATAATCGCTATTCCCGGTTACGGTATAGGATAATGCCAACTGGTAGGTTTTATCAGCCTCAGTCGCCACTTTGCCGGTGTTGGCCTTGCCTTTGCCATCCAGGGCATTGCCGCTGGTGTAGATATTTTTAACCGTGCTTGGCGTATCATTTTTATCAATTATTTTTTGAGCCCTGCTGATAACGAAACTATCCAGGGCTTTTTTTACTTCCGTATCGTTATGGTATTTATCCCTGAGGTTGGCTATCTCGGTGCTGTTCAAACTGGCTGCGCCTGGAATAGCGGATATTTTCTGCGCGCCTATATCCTGCACCGCCATTACTGTATCCATAGCCACTAATGGCTTCAGTGATGCTGTGTTGGCGGCTTCCTGTTCTGCCAGTGCTGATGCTGCCGCTTCGCTTAAATCTACAAAGGATGCGAAAGGTGAGAATCCCTCCTCAGTGGTAGTGCCAGTGGCGGGATGGGTAGGAGCTTCCGGCGGTTCCTTGCCGTTTGTCTCCATTGCCTGCTTTAGAACGACCCATAAATTACTGCCGTATTCTGATACTATGCCCATAACTACCCCTTTTTTTAGAGGCTTGGTCGATTTCTACTATGGCTTGCTGCAAATGTCTGTTTTTGCTTAAGCGACTTATGTCGCTTGCGCTGCAAATTACTCGGCACGAAAGTGCCTGCGTCATTTGTCTGCGCTTCCGGTTAGCATGTACTTCTGTGTACACTTGCGCTTCCGGTTCTCAAAAAAAGCCATTTTCGCCATGCCCTAGCGAAATCGACCCAGCCTCTAGGAGTCCATCAGGCAAATCTTACGTTTTAACCTTCCGGCTCCAGTTTATGATTTAAGGCGATTCTTTCATCGAAAATAAAACAACTTCCCCGCCATTTGCTATCCTCAGGGCTGACTTCTTCAAGATATTTCAGAATGCCTCCCTTAAGCTGGTAGACTTCCTCAAAGCCATGAGATAGCAGGTAGGATGAATACTTTTCGCATCTGATACCGCCAGTACAGAACATTGCAATTTTCGTGCCTTTATCGTGTGCCAGATGTTTATCAGTGTATTCCAGCATTTCTGAGAAGCATTCAGTTTCAGGATTCTCTGCCCCTTCGAATGTGCCAATGTCAAATTCATAGTCATTACGGCAGTCAATCAGGCGCACATTGTTTTGTGAGATAAGTTCGTTCCAGTCTTTCGGCTCAACTTCATGCCCTGTAATAAAAGGTGCATCCACTGTATACCCCATGGTGACTATCTCCCGCTTTACGCGCACTTTTACCTTCTCAAACGGTTCCAGGTATGTGTGGCTGAATTTTGCCCGCTCTATTTTATCCAGCAGGCCGCGCTCCAACACTTCCTGAACAAAAGTATCAATGTCAGCTTCCGTTCCTGCGGCCATGGCATTGATACCCTCACTAGCCAGCAAAATTGTGCCTTTCAGGTTCAGGCGCAGTAAAAGGTTTTTAAGCTCTGATTGCAGAGCCACCAGATTATCTAATTGAACGAACTGGTAAAAATTTACTACTTTTTTTCTCATGCTCATATCCGCTTTATTATGCCGCCAGGCATTCTTCAAGACCTACTACCTTGCACCCAGTCTTGCTGATTACCTCCTCCTCAGTGATGCCATCCGCCAGTTCAATCAGGCGCAGGCCTTCAAGCCCAGGCTCGAAAACCCCTAAGTTTGTGATGATAAGATGCACACATTCTTTCCCGGTTAAGGGCAGGGAGCATTCATGCACCAGTTTATGCGAGCCATCCTTGGCGTTATGCTCCATCAACACTATTACGCGCTTGACACCAGCCACCAGATCCATAGCGCCGCCCATTCCCTTTACCATCTTCCCCGGTATCATCCAGTTGGCGAGATCGCCATTCATGGATACCTGAAGCGCGCCTAATATGGTAATGTCAATATGCCCGCCGCGTGCCATAGCGAAGGATAATGCGCTGTCAAAATAACTGGTCTCCGGCAGTTCAGTTACAGTCTGCTTGCCTGCGTTGATCAGGTCGGGGTCTATTTCTGCTTCAGTCGGGAAAGGCCCCACACCCAGCATTCCATTTTCACTGTGCAGGATCACATTCAGCCCATCCGGTATGTAATTGGCAACCTGGGTTGGCATTCCAATACCAAGGTTTGCATAATAACCATCCTTCAATTCCAGACTTGCGCGGCGGCACATCTGTTCTACGCTCCAGCCTGTCATGCCGCCCTCCGCAGTGTTCTGTTTTCTATACGTTTCTCGTAATTGCTGCCCTGGATTATCCTCTGCACAAAAATACCGGGTGTATGAATATTATCAGCGCCGATAGCACCTAATGGCACAATCTCCTCCACCTCCGCAACCGTGACTTTTCCTGCCGCTGCCGCCAGGGGTGAAAAATTGCGGGTGGTGCGGCGGAACAACAGGTTGCCAGTCTGGTCGGCTTTCCAGGCTTTTATAATTGCCAAATCAGCCTTCAAAGCCGTTTCCATTATATATTCCACGCCATCGAATACTTTATGCTCCTTGCCTTCCGCCACTACCGTTCCCACCCCGGTGCGGGTGTAAAAGGCTGGAATGCCAGCACCGCCTGCGCGGATACGCTCTGCCAGCGTGCCCTGCGGATTGAATTCCAGTTCCAGTTCACCGCTTAAATACTGCCGCTCAAATTCCTTATTCTCACCAACGTAGGAGGAGATCATTTTCCTGATCTGCCTGGTTTTCAGCAATAACCCTAAACCAAAATCATCCACACCGCAGTTGTTGGAAATAACAGTCAAGTCACGCACCCCTGAATCTCGTACACTTAAGATCAGATTCTCCGGTATACCGCACAGGCCAAACCCGCCGCAGACAATGGTCATACCGTCAAACAGCAATCCATCCAGCGCATCTGATACTGAATCAAAAACCTTATTTATAGTCATGATGTTTGTTTATAAGTTTTTTTGACAATTAACATACATCCATATGCTTTCAAGGGCTGATTGCTGAGAGGTGATATGGCTGTGTGTTTTGCAAGTTATACCGCAAAGCAACGTGAGCTGTTATAACAGCGGTCAAGCCGCACGCTACGCCGATGGAGACACTGAACGTGTCAAGGGCAAGTGATATATCCGGTTAGATGGCGGGTTAACTATCTGATAGACAAGTTTTATTTTGCGTAGCTACCTGTCTAAAAAATGTAATTTGCTTAAAATGGCCAATAAGTTAATATCTTAGTGTAAGATAGAGCCAGATTATGTCTGATCGACATGGAAAAGTAACGCCTCTGAACCACTCCATCATGCTTCGTGATAGCAGGATAGTAGAGGTATTGCCGGATCAGAGTGGCAACCCCCAAGAATGGGCTGCATTAATTCCTGAAGGATACAGCCATGAAGATGGCAGTGTAAAGTTGTGCCTGCTTGGAGCGGGGGCAAATGGTTACGGCAAAATAGGAATTATCCCGCCTGGTGCACAACCCGTCAAACCTCTATTATTCAATAATGGTAGTGGTCAAGGACAGGAACTTGTATGCAATCTGGATGAATTGAATGCAATTGCAGCCAGTAATAACGCGCAGGAAACAACATTAGGTGTGTTCGGCAGCAGGGTTAACTGTATTGTTGGCGGTGTAATAAATACCGTAGGCAGAGCATTTAATTTATCTGATGAGACTACGCAAAGACTGCAGGATAACAGGTTGCCAATAACTGCAGTAGCCGGATTAGCGGGGATTTTTGTGCTTGGGAGGTTATTGGGTGGTGGTGGCAGAGGGGTAGATAAGGCTTTACATAATTACCAGCGTGTATCGGAAATACCAGATGACCTGCTTAAAAAGTTCCATAAAATGGAAGCTACTTTAGGTGGTATATTAAGTACAATTGAAGGGTTTAAGAATTTATTACCGAATCAGGAGCAAACTGCTACGAGATAAATAAATGAAGTGCATTGGCGGATACGGTATCAACTTGGGATGACTTACCCGATCTTAACAGCTACAGCGTAAAACATGCGCTGAGTAAGACCCTAGTTGTAATGCTGGTATATGGTTATTCTGTCACCGGGAAGAGGCAGTACGCTTATGTGGCAGTGAAAGGTGATAAAGTAGCTGAACTGCGGGAAGCGGTATTCTCAGGCAATTTCGATGTATCAAAATACGGCCATATAATCAGGTGGGGGGCGGGTGATCCGCCGGAAGCGGTAATGCGGGAGATGGAGGAAAAATACGGCTTCAACCACGCCAAAGGGGTGTTAGTGCCAAGGGATGAAAGCGAGCTTTAGCCAAATCAACTTTCACTGATACTTTTCCTGGTTAAGTTACAAATACTATTCTTGCATACACTGATATTCATGACATTATATTGATTCTTTATAATTAATTTAAACGGAAGGATCGTTATTATGGGCATTATGGATGGTGTACTGGGCGGCCTGGTTAGTGCAGGCGTTACAGCGGTTGTTAGCCAGGTGATTAAACAAAGTGGCGGCCTTCAGGGGCTGGCCAGCCAGTTTGAGAAAAACGGCTTAGGGTCTATTGTACAGTCCTGGATTGGGACTGGTGAGAATAAAGCGATAAACCCGCAGCAGATTCAGCAGGTGCTTGGCATGGATTCAATCAAAGCACTCGCGGAGAAAGCCGGGCTTTCAGTGGATGATTTAAGCGCAAAGCTATCTGAAATTCTGCCGGATGCAGTAGATAAGCTAACCCCGGAAGGCAAAATTTTGGAGGCTGAACCAGCTGCAGCTTAATTATTAAATGCGCACGGGCTGGCAGGCGTGTCAGCCGTAGCTTCAGCGAAGGTTGATGGCGTGCGCAAAATATAAGAATGCGCACGGGCTGGCAGGCGTGTCAGCCGTAGCTTCAGCGAAGGTTGATGGCGTGCGCAAAATATAAAAAAGCCGCAACGATTTGTAAAATATCGTTAGAACAAAACAACCTTGATCTTATATGCCTCCATCCTTGCAATCGTACTCTACAAATATAATATATTACCACTCGGTATACCTATCGCACTTCAAGAGTGCGATAGGTATACCTTTGTTTGTTTTGCGCATGGCCGCCCCACCAGCCGAATCCGCGTCTATACTGCTCGCTACTTGCCTGCAAAGAATCCGCATTCTTCATACGCGAGCAGTAGGCTAGGGTTAATAGATGTGCCCATCATTCAACCACACTCCCCAGACGATAGGGGTATATAGTCAGGCAATGGTAGGCTTGCTACTGAAAATATATAAGTATCTGATTTCACCATGGCTGCCGCCTTCATGCCGTTTTCTGCCCACATGTTCAGAATACTGCATAGAGGCAGTTCACAGGCACGGAACCATAAGGGGTGGGGTGCTGGGGTTAAAAAGGCTGCTCAAGTGCCGCCCCGGGGGTAGTAGCGGTTTTGATCCCGTCCCCTGATATAGATTTCAACTCTGGAAACGATAGCGGTATAAAATAGATTGGAAATTAGTGCCAACCTCTGATACCTAGCTGCGCTTGAATCAATGAGATGAATAAGCATGAATCAATCCCCACTGCATAGAGCTGAAGATTCCAGAAACATGACTATCGCCTTCGTGCTTTGCGCTGTGGTGATAGGTTTATGGCAGTATTTCTACGCCATACCTGAACAGAAAAGAATGCTGGAACAGCAGAAACAGGTGGCGGATACTGGCAGCGGTAGAGCACCGGAGCATGCTAAAGTACAGGATGCCACGCCAGGCAAAGCAGTAGCGACAGCAGCAGCGCAAAAAATTGATAATGCACCGAAAATAGCGGTTAAAACACCTGTACTTGAGGGTTATATTTCCTCCAGGGGCTTACGCTTCAGCCAGCTTATTTTAACTGAGTACAGGGAAACTTTGAGGCCGAATAGTGAACCTGTTACATTACTATCACCTGACGCAGGCTCCAGGCTCTATTTCGCTGAATTTGGCTGGCTTGGTGAATCAGGGGCGCAGATTGCGGGTAACGATGCTTTATGGCAGGCAAATTCTGATAGTATAGCCCCAGGGCAACCTGCTGTATTTACTTATAGCAAAGATGGACTGACGTTTACGGCAAAGGTGGAGATTGAGGATAATTACCTGTTCAAAATCACCCGCAGCGTTCAGAACAATGGCACGAATGTGGTTGTACTCCATCCTTACGGCATAATTAACAGAGGGTGGGAGGAATATGCCCATTTCGCAATACTGCACGAAGGCCCATTAGGCGTTTTTGACGGTATACTCCATGAAGTGAATTATGACGATCTGGAGAAGGAGCATATGCATACCTTCTCCACATCCAACGGCTGGTTCGGCGCTACTGATAAATACTGGCTGTCGGCAATCTTTCCTGAAAAAGATACCCAGTTCACAGCGCGTTTTAATTACGCGAAGGAAGATGGAATCAAACGGGTTCAGACGGATTACCTGAAAGGAAAAATATCACTTGGGGCAGGGGAGAGCAAAACAGTAACCGATTATTTCTTTGCAGGTCCCAAGGAAATCAGTCTGCTGGATAAATACGCAAATCAATACCAGATACCACTTTTTGACCGTGCCGTGGATTTAGGAGTATTATACTTTCTCACCAAGCCGATCTTTCTGGTGCTTAAGTTTTTCCATTCCCTGCTTGGTAACTTCGGGCTGGCTATTCTGCTGCTGACGGTCTGCATCAAAATTCTGCTCTTCCCCCTGTCTTTCAAATCACAGGTAAGCATGAACGCCATGAAAGAACTGCAACCGGATGTGGAGAAAATAAAAGAGCGCTGCGGCGATGATAAAATGCTCTTTAATAAGGAGGTAATGCAGCTCTACAAGCGCGAGAAAGTGAATCCGCTTTCCGGATGCCTGCCGCTGTTGATACAGATTCCTATATTCTTCGCGCTCTACAAAGTGCTGTTTGTTACTATTGAGATGCGTCACGCGCCGTTTTACGGCTGGATTCATGACCTATCCGCGATGGATCCCACCAACATATTCAACCTGTTCGGGCTGATTGCCTGGAATCCCCCGGCGGTGCTGCATGTTGGCATCTGGCCTATTATAATGTGCGTAACCATGGTTATACAGCAGAGCCTTAACCCTAAACCAGCTGATCCGGTACAGGCTAAAATTATAAATCTTATGCCATACTTCTTCCTGATTTTATTCAAAAGTATGCCATCCGGCTTGATTATTTACTGGTCGTGGAGTAATTTTCTTTCTATTATCCAGCAAGTTGCGATTTCTAAAATAGTTAAGAGGAAAAAACCAGGCAAACTTTAACTGGGCTTTTACTTAAATCCCTTAATTGTTTATTATGAATAAAAACAGTCCTTTACAAAGCTTGAGTCCTGGAGTGCTGTTAAAGGCTGTGTTGCTGATTGATGGCGGGCCTATAGTGGTGATCACCGCCTTGCTGCTTAAAGGTGAACTGAATCTGGCGTATTACAGCTTTGCTTGCATATCTATTATAGTCAGTACGGTTTTCTTTATTATTCCATTCCTGAAAAACATGGAAGCGTTAACCCGGTATGTTAGCGATCTTGCAGATGATAAAAAAGTAGAAACACCTGATTTAAAACTGATTGGGGAAATAGGCCCTCTCTCAGCCGCTATCCGCAGGCTGCACCGTAGTATGGAGAAAAAGCGGCAGGAGATGGATTCCATACTCTCCGAGCGGGAAATTCTGGTGGATACCATACCTGACTTACTGATTATGGTAGACCGCTCGATCAGCATAGTTCGCACCAACTCATCTGCGCGTCTGCGTTTCGGGCAGAGTCTGGCTGCTAAGCCTTTATCGGAGATTATTGATGATGATAATCTGGCGCGCTCCATTGCCGAAGTAATGTCAGATTTTAAAGGCCGCGAGACGGAAATTTATGTGCCTGAGCCTATAAACAGTTATTTCAGGGCGAAAATCGAACGCTTTCCATCCCATTCACGCGGCGGCATAGCGGCTATTATTACCCTGCATGACATTACAGAGCTGAAAAGAACCGAACAGATGCGCGCTGATTTTGTCGCCAATGCCAGTCATGAGATACGCACGCCGCTGGCCAGCCTGATAGGTTTTATAGAGACTCTGCAGGGGCCTGCGAAAAATGATACGCAGGCTATGGAGCAGTTTCTTGCAATCATGGCCGACCAGGCGGCAAGAATGCGTAAATTGGTGAACGATTTGCTTTCACTGTCTAAAATAGAGATGAGCGTTAATAGCCTGCCGACGGGTAAAGTGAGAGTGCCGGATATGCTGGCGCAGGTGCGCAAGAATACTGAATGGCAGGCCAAGAAAAAGAATGTGCAAATAATTATCGAAGCTGATGAGAATTTACCAGCCATCAGGGGGGATGAGAGCGAACTTCAGCAGGTAGTACAGAATCTGGTGGAAAATTCACTTAAATATGGAAACAGTGACAGTGAGGTGCGTGTAAACGCCAGAATCAGTGAAAAATTCCCCCGTGACCGTAATTTCCTTGGGCATAAATCAGTGATGATGATTTCAGTGACCGATCAGGGCGAGGGAATCCCGCAGGAGCATCTCACACGCCTGACTGAGCGTTTTTACCGTGTAAATACTGTCCGCTCCCGCAAAATTGGTGGAACCGGCCTGGGGTTGGCTATTGTAAAGCATATAGTGAACCGCCACCGCGGCGCATTTCATATAGACAGTGTTGTTGGCAAAGGCAGCACCTTCACCGTTTACCTGCCTATAAGCGGCTGATTACCGCCCAATATACTGTTTTTTCTTCATTCTCCCTCGGGAAGAGTTTGGGAGGTAGGGCTGCAAGCATTAAAGCAGTAATAGCCAGTCCAGGACTTAATAAATCTTATTAAAAAGATTCATAAAAACTTAATAAAATTGCCCCCCCCTTTAACATTCGTAAATACAATGGGATTGTTTTGTGTTGCCCTGATTTTGTTTCAAACAACAAACAATCGGCAAATTCAGCTATATGCTGTTCAACTGCTAAACGCTTAGCGTATAGCTGAATTTGCCCCTAAAGAAAAAGGGGACAATATGAAAAAGTTGCTTGTTTCACTTGCGTTGATTCTGGTTTTCGCGCTCACTCCAATGACAGTGAATGCCGCGCCTTCTGCTGGAACTGTTTGCGTCTATCAGTGGTTGGCTTGGTCAATGACATCGCGTTCTGCCTGGCAAGTGCCGGGTACAGACGCGGTGACTGGTAGTAAGTCTCAGGGATATGATTCCTGGGACTTGATTGGATGCTCCTCGACTAATTAAGCCACGTGGGCAACACAAAATAAGGAACCTTCCATCCTCCGTTAAACCGGATTAAAGGATGGAGGGTTTTCTTTTGCCGTTTTTCCACCTGCTTTCATCAGCTTTATTGTTAAAAAGTACGCCGAAGTGAAGCGAGAGGTTTTTTAACAGCTCTATTCAAATCCACCAGGCATATAGCCATCCATCGCCAGATTGCCGAATTTTGCGGTTTCGGAATGGAAGGAAAGCTTGGCGGTTCCAACCGGGCCGTTACGTTGCTTGGCTATTATAACCTCAGAGGTTCCGTGAACTTTGTTCATCTCCTCCTGCCATTCGGTGAATTCCTTGGTGTCCTCCCTCGGCATACGGCGCAGGAGGTAATATTCCTCCCTGAACACGAACATCACTATATCAGCATCCTGCTCGATTGATCCTGATTCACGCAGGTCTGACAGTTGCGGGCGTTTATCGTCCCGCTGCTCGACAGCGCGGGAAAGCTGGGAGAGGGCGATTACTGGCAAGTCCAGTTCCTTCGCCAAAGCTTTAAGGCCTTGCGTGATTTCGGATATTTCCAGCACGCGGTTGGTTTTCGCCTGCTCGGAGGTTGAGCGCATAAGTTGCAGATAATCCACCACTATCAGGGAAATATTATGCATCCGCTTCATGCGGCGTGCACGGGTGCGCAGGGCAGATACGGAAAGCGCGGGGGTATCATCCACATAATAATTCAGGTGAGACAGTTCACGGCTCGCCAGCACCAGATTATCAAAATCATCAGGGCTTAAGTCCCCCTTGCGTAGTCTGGTTGAATTAATATTACTGGCGGCGGAGAGCATACGCGCCGCCACCTGTTCGGCGGACATTTCCAGCGAAAAGAAAGCAACGCCTCTGGTTTTTTTCTCATCCTCGGAGGTTTCCAGAAAAAACTTGGCGACATTATAGGTAAGGCAAACTCCCAGTGCGGTTTTACCCATGGAAGGGCGGCCTGCCAGAATCAACAGATCAGAATTCTGCAAGCCACCAAGCATACGGTCAAGATCAGTAAAGCCGGTGGATACGCCGCTTACCTGATTAGGATTGCGGTATGCTTTTTCCATTCGCTCTATAGCCATTCCCAGCGATTTTGTGAGATGCATATACGCACGCTCAGAAGTGCCCTGATTCGCCAGGGTATATAATTTCTGCTCCGCCGTTTCTATCTGCCCGGTAGCGGGAGTATCTATGTTCTGGTCAAAAGCGGTGTTTACTATTTCCTCGCCAATGCCAATCAGGTTGCGCTTGAGGGCGAGATCATACACAACATGGCCGTAATCGCGCACGCTGATTATGGAAGTAGAGAGCGAAGCAATCTTCACTAGGTAATGCGCGCCACCAAGCTCTGCAAGAGCTTCATCCCTGTCAAAATATGCTTTTAAGGTGACGGGATTGGCAATTATCCCCCGGTCGAAATACTTCGTTATTGCCTCATAAATACGCTGGTGGACAGGCTCAAAAAAATGGGCTGCTTCTAAAAAATCACCGATATGTGTGATATTCTCGTTATTAATCAGTAATGCGCCTAAAAGCTGCTGCTCAGCTGATATATTAGCTGGTAGTTCCCTGTATGGTTGATTCTCATTATCCCCTTGTTTTAGAAGTAGTTGTTCCATAATCCCAAGTGCTTTACTGATTTACGTTCTTTATAAACCGATAAGCTATTTTTCAGCTTTGGAAACCCTCAAGCAGTATATATTTTTTTATGCAGCATGAATAATATGGAAATTATTTCTTGCATGGACAAAAGCACTAGAGACTGTGCACCTCTACCAGCTATAATAAACAGGATATACCGATTTAAAATTCATGCGCGATACAAGCATACTGTGAATCATGGGGAGAAAAATTTTTAACTATACCTATCGCACTTCAAGAGTGCGATAGGTATATGTCAATCGCGTTATAAAGACTTGTCATTAATCAGTGAGTTGTCCGGTGTATGGCAAACCTGTTTGCAGGCAGTGCAGCAAGGCGGGAAGCATCACGGCGCACAGCCGCACGCCACGCCAGTGGAGGCTGAGAGACTTTTATGGTGATCTGAAACATCAGCAGTTGGTCTTTAGTATATAAAGGCTTATAACCAGGTGGTTTTAAAAGAGAAAGAAGACCATGGATGAGTATGTCAAAGATTTTGACGGTTGGAATTATCTCAAAAAGAAATTGGACTCAAATACAAGCCCGCCTTTCTTTCGAGAGGGGCAGGTATGGTGGTGCAGTCTTGGCATTAATATTGGTTTTGAGATATTTGGAAAATCATCAGTTTATACAAGGCCAGTACTGATACTTCGGAAGTACGGAAAACAAACTTTTTTTGGCCTTCCAATGACTTCAAAGCGTAAGGAGAGGGCGGCGTATTATCCAGTTGAATTTCAGCAGATGCAGAGCAGCATAATCCTTGATCAGGGTAGGACGCTGGATAGTAGAAGGCTCATCAAGCGTATTGGTGAATTTCCGGAGGATAAACTCAAGGAATTTCAAGAAGCCTTCAGGAAATATAACTGATAAAGCTATGGGTTGATTTACCCCTCCATTCCTGGAGGGGTACGCGGGTATCCCCGAAATGTACCAGTATAATAACCCGAAAAATATAAAAGTGCAAGCAGGGTGTCGCGAGCGTGTGATATGTCCTGTTAGATAGCAGGTTAAATGTCCGGTTAATGTTCTCTAAATTTATCAAGATTTAGAGGTTTAGATGAGGTTAACCCGGCTATTAACGGAGTGTGTACGGATGGAACGTTTTGAAGAGATATACTCATCACGTTTCAAGAGTGATATTTTCTTGCGACCGTAAGGGAGCGCGCCGGCGCTGCGGGGAAAGCGCAGGGCGCGGGGGCGGCAGCCCCTTAATATAAAAGAAAATATACCCCCGAAATGACATAATTTAAACACACTCTTCAGACGATAGGGGTATATATGATGAATACCAGCACGATAGATTGAGTTCGGAGGAGGCTGCACGGATACTTGGTTGCAGTGTTCG
>CAYTOJ010000049.1:0-13445 GCA_964439415.1 uncultured Rickettsiales bacterium | reverse complement strand
GATTGCAAAGCCGCTTCAATCAGCAGGTTTATGCCTTTTTCTACATCCAGCCGCCCCACGGCAACAACGCTGCTGTTTGCCGTCACATCAACCGGGGGGGCGGTTATAGCATCAATCGGGTTTTCCAGCGGGTAATACCGTGCATCAGCAGGCAGATATTCCCCCATTATAGCGGCCGAACGGCTGGAGAGGGTTATATAATCCCGCACGCCTCTGGGCAGCATACCAGCGCTGAGTTGCACCGCCTGACGCGCCACCCTGTATAATTTGTGTGAATAATGACGCTTATCGCAATTAGCGCCTATGCAGCTTAATGACATTGCACGGCGGCTACAGGGAGCATTTAAGTTATAATCAAAAAAAGCGCCATTCGGGCAGGCGGCAAAAAAATCATGCAGGGTACACACTACCTTGAACCCGCGCTGCACCGCCGCCCTGACCGGGCTGGTTGTAAGCGCCTTGGTGTAACCATGCAGGTGGATTATGGTGCGCTCTAACTCTAACTTATCAAGAATTTCCTCAACCCTTGTTTTAGCTTTTAAATTCCATAACCCTTGCATCAGCACTTGTGGCTGCATTTTCGCATTTATCAGTTCCGGCTGCTCCAGGCATACTATCTCCACCGATGAATTTTTAAGCTGCTCACAAACCGGGGCTGTTGCTCCGATGAATATCACTCTCACACCTGCCGCCGCCAGGCCTACAGCTTCCTCCACCGCCACCCTGCTGGCACCGCCGTTAATGTGGCAATAATCGTTCAGTAGAACCGCTGTTATGTCCTTCATATTTTATACAACCGCTTAGTACTGGTCATATCAGCCAGTTTTTTGCCGAGGCGTATACCTGGCCGCTCAACGAACTTTTCCGCCAATAACGCCAACACAAAAACAACGACTATCAGAACAGTCAGAAAAGTTATGGTGTTAGCAAATAGTCCTAACAATATGGAAATCTGTATCAAAGGCGCATGGAATAGATATACGCCGTAAGATACATCACGCTTTAAGTTTATTATCGGCAGGTTGAAAACGCAGAAATATACTAATATTCCCAGCAGAACCGGGTATAACGGCCAGACGGGCATTAAACCCCGCATAAAACATATCGGCAGAACAGCCATTATAAACGCTATGGAGGCTACCAGCGGCAGTTTAACACTGTTTTTTCCACACATATATAACGCCACACCCATAATGAAAAAACGCAACTGCCCCGGCAATTGCCTGGCTAATTCCATCTCGTGATTACTTCTGGTGATATAATAATATAAACTGGATGCAACATAGATAAACAATACAGCAGCCCATTTATAACGCCTGATAAACAGCCATATCAGCGGCACTATAACATAAAAACCTACTTCTATTTTAAGCGTCCACAGGCTGGCGTTAATGCCGGGATCATGTAAATTTGCCAGCAAACCGCCGATATCATATGCCAGAAAATTCAGCATCACCATGTTCAGTGCAAGATAGCGCAGAAATTCCTTGAAATGCACCTCTATTCCACCTGCCAGGTGAGCCATAATGATAGCCTGCACCAGAATAACCACGAAATATAAAGGATAAATCCTGAAGAGCCTGCGCGCATAAAAACGCCCAAGATCCGGCAGATTATCATAGCTTGCATAAACCAGATAACCGCTGATAACGAAAAAAGCATCCACGGCCAGGCCGGAGAATTTAAAAATCGTATATTCAAAATTATTTCCGGGTAGAATCTTGAAATGCCCAAGCACTACCAGAGTGGCCAGCAGCAGGCGGATAAATGTAAAATTATTAAGCTGCTTGTCTTTCATGCCGGATTCTCTTGTTCATAACAGCATTGGACAACCCTGCCAGAGACGCGCCCAGGAAAAGCGATATCATCTGGTCTTCCAGCATGGAAAGCACGCAGCCATAACTGAAAATAAATAACAGTATGGCAAAGGCGAATCTTACATGGGGTGAGTTAATCTTCACCGCCTTGATCATCAGGTAAACACTTGCAGCCAGATATACAAAACTCATCATGCCGAAATACGCATACATGAACACAAACAGGTTATCCGCCGCGTTCATGTCATCCTTAGCATACAGCCGCTGCGCACCGCTGATGCCGCCAAGCCCAACCCCGAAGGGGAAAGCCTCATTATCCGCAATCCAGCGCCAGGCATGTGGCCACATATCCTCTATGCGCATGTAGAAGGATGAAAAACTGAATAAGCCGCTGGAATCAGGCATAGTCTCGCCGGAGAGAATCAACGGCATTCCCACCATTAAAGTCATCATAACCAATATCCCCGCCATTAGTGCATAGTGGGAACGGCCACGGGTGACAATTATAGCCATGAAAACCAGCATATAGGCAATCATGGCGCCTTTTTGCGTTGTCCAGTACAATGCGGGAATGGTGGAAAGACCAACCAGTGCTTTAAGAGTCAGGCTGCGCAGATTAAACAGAAGCATCAGAGCCAGTAATGGCAGAACCGCCGCAGCATGAATGGAGGAGCGGGTAAAACCCCCTGCCCGTTTATCCTCGCCGGTCATTGTCCAGTCCCGGCCTAGTTCTACTTTCACATCACCGATAATGGTTTCAATGCCCATCCAGGGCATTTCCATCAGGTATTTATCCGCGAAAATACCACCCCAGGTAACAACCCAGAACAGAAAAAGCAGAGAAACAACAATGCGTTGAGGTTTGAGGATTATATCAGCCGCAAGCCCCCCTGCCAGAAGCGTGAATAGCATTTTAGCGCCGTAGGCAACAGCAGGAAAATTGCCGATATTGAGCATCATAACCAGGCCATGCAGAGTTATAACCAATAGGTACAATATAAACGGAACAGGAGTTTGACGGCGCAAAAAGCCGTTGATTATTAATGTTAATATTGCGGAGAAAAGCAGAGCATCCCGCGTAAAAATAAGCTGATCCATACCAAGCAGGTTAAGGCCATACCGAACCGCCCCTTCAAACAGATAAAACGCTATATAAACAATCAGGCTGAAGGTAAGGAAAGCTTGCATTTATGTTTCAAAGATATTGAATATTATATTACATCCTAAATATTGTTAGCATTTTACCTTCAAATGGTTAATATTTTAGCCAAATTTACTAATACAATCTAATAGAATTATGGGCATTATAAGCCAGGCATCCATGCAATTCCGCTCCAGGCTGGTGCGGGGTAGTTTCAGCCGTAATGTGCTTATAATGTTCGCGGGAACGGCTCTGGGGCAGTTCGGCTCTGTATTGTTAGCCCCTCTGCTCACCCGAATTTATACACCTGAGCAGTTTGGTATATTGGGGGTTTTCACGGCGGTATTAAGCATTCTCTCAGTACTAGCAGCAATGCGTTACGAGATAGCCCTGCCTCTGGCAAAAAACAATGAGGAATCGGCCAATCTACTGGTAGTCTGTTTGTTAATACTAACGGTTACAACAATTATTGCTGGACTGATTATTGCGCTTATTTCCATAAATACTGAAAGTCTTTCCTTGCTTGGTATCATAGCACCCTACCGCTGGCTTCTGCCTGTGGGTTTTTTCTGTATCGGCGCGTATCACATAATGATTTACTACGCCACGCATCAGGGAAACTTCAATGTAATATCCAGAACCAAAGTATATCAGGGAATTATAGGGCCAACATCACAAATAGGTTTTGGCCTGCTGGCTTTTGGTGGTTGGGGGCTGCTTACAGGTTTCATTTTAGGCCAGTCAACAGGCATATGGCTATTGTTCAGAAAGCTTGTTCTGGCCACGCATTGCCTGAAATCTGTCAGCATCGGCGGAATTAGAGCCATGCTGGTTCGCTATCAAAGGTTTCCATTAATATCAAGCTGGTCTGCGCTGATTGAATCCGCCGGAAACAGCAGTTATTTCCTGCCTGTAGTAATTCCGTTCATGTATTCACCTGCGATAGCGGGTTTTGTGCTGCTGACCGACAGAGTCATAGCCCGCCCACTATATATGATCAGCACTTCAGTTTTGCAGGTTTATGTAGGCAGTGCATCCAAACTGCTTAACTCCGACCCGGCAGCTATGCGCAGGCGTTTTCTGCAGGTGGCAGGTGCGCAGCTTATTATGGTATCATTATGGCTGATTCCGGTAAATCTGATTGCTCCTTATGTTTTTAGCCTGGTTTTCGGCCATGCCTGGGATGAAGCAGTTCCATACCTGCATATACTTAGCATAGTATACTTGCCGCAGATAGTAATGCATGGTCTGGCACATACCTTGAGGATTCTGGAACGGCAGGGGCTTTCCGCCATCTGGGAAACCGGGCGCCTGCTGGCGGCGATATCGGTATTTGCCTATGGATATTATAATAATTTAACAGCGCTGGAAACCCTGTTCATCTACAGTATTGTTGAAGCATTCGCGCAGATTGTGTTATTCCTGCTGATGTACAAATCCATTCAATCAATACAGAAAATTAATGAGTAAATGTTACACTTGGTATCTTATGTCCCAATTTAACAATAGACTTCTTTTGAAATTATGCTGCTCAGTAACGGCACTTTTTCTCCTGTTATCAGCAACAAATGCAAACGCGGCTCCCTTCTGCGTGGCAACGCAGGAAATTCCGGCGCAATGTGATTATTACGATGTCGCTCAATGCCGCGACCGGGCTAATGAACTGCGCGGAGTATGCATTGCCAACCAGAATGAAATAATCCTGCCGCAGCCAAGCGGCGGTAAATATTGCATGGTGGATTCAAGCCGCACTGCGCTTTGCATATATAACGACCGTGATAGCTGCGAGGATGAAGCCTTCCGTCACAAAGCCGTTTGTATTGAAGCAGTCAGGAATCAGCAAGTGCAACCTGACCCTTATCAAAACGATCCATCGCGTAAATATTGATTAACTTTTATCCTGTATATTATGAAATGCTTGGATAGAGGATTACTTCACACACTCTAAGCATATCAATAATTCCTAATGAGTAATAAAGTGATTAAATTACATTCCATCACCAAAGCTGCCAAAGCTTTTAGCATTTTAATTCTATGCAACCTGTTACTGATCGGCTGCCTCAGCCAGAAACCGGTTGAGAATATTGCACCAGCACCCAAGGGCGTAGCACCACAAGCGGCAGAGACTCCGGAATTACCAGCTTACCGCTTTCAGGTGGGTGATATTATGGATATCAAATTATTACTGAATCCGGAATTTAACGATCAGGTGATGGTAAGGCCGGACGGGATGATAAGCACCGCCCTGGCTACCGATATAAAAGCCTATGGCCGCACACCTGCTGAAGTTCAGAAGGAACTGGAGGAAATATACGCCAAGCAGTTGGTTAACCCGAGATTATCAGTGATAGTGCGTTCAGTAGCGCCGACCCGCGTATATGTAATTGGCGAAGTTAATAATCCCGGCGAGTTTATCAGCGTGGGTCCTACCCTTACCATGCTGCAAGCCATAGCCAGAGCGGGAGGAGTTAAAAATTCCGCACGGGCTGACCAGATTGTGGTAGTACGGCGCGGCGCAGCCGACAAGCCGGAAGTTTACCAGGCCAGTTATAATGCGGCGGTTACGGGGTCTGACCCCGCTGCTGACATCCGCCTGGCCGCTTATGATGTGGTGTATGTACCGCGCAGCGATGTTGGCGATGCCTACCTGCACTTCCAGCAATACGTGCAGCAGTTCCTGCCGCCATCATTTAACCTTGGCTATCAGCTAGGTTCATCTAATAATTAAAATTTGAGAATATTGAAATGCAGATAGAGTTTACAACCAGGGGTCTGCTTTCAGTTTTCTTCCGCCAGATCAAAGTATTTCTGGTAATATGCATATTCACAATTGTCAGCGGCCTGGTTTATATAACAATAACCAGGCCGGTTTATGAGTCTAAAGGCGTGCTGCTGGTTAAATTCGGCGATACTTTAGGCCTTTCCCGCTCCAACAACACCATAATGCTGTCACAGAACGACCGCACTGAGATTATTCAGGCGAATATGGATATTCTGCGCAGCCGAAGCCTTATCTTAAGCGTAGTAAACAAAATAGGTATTGATGCGTTGTATCCGGAGTTGAGTTTGAGCCTGACTGATAAAAGCTCCCTTGAGGAGGCTGTTCTACAGAGAATTATCAAATCAGACCTTAATGTTAAGTCCGGCCTGCAAAGTAACCTGATCTCAATTATCTTTACCCATCATAATCCCGAGATTGCATCCAGCTTCATTCAGCACCTGATAGACATATTCATCATACGGCAGTCAGAGGTTTATAACCCGGCGCAGACAAACTTTCTGCAGCAGGAAATAAAACAGTCCGCCGAAAAACTGGAAAAATCCCAGAAAGAACTCAGGTTATTTAAAGCTAAAACTGGCATTACTTCTATTGACGATGAAATAGCGCAGCTACTGAAGCAGAAAAGCGATACCGGAACAGTGTCGCTGGAATCGCTGGATGATTCGTGGAACCGCCTTTCCGAACTGCAAGGCAAGGAACTACAGCTTCTTGCCACCTACCGGGAGGATAGCCCGCAGGTTAAAGCAGTCCGCGAGCAGGTAGAACAGGCGCGCAATCACTTAAGCCAGCGTCAGGCTGACCTTGCATCGCGCACAGGTTCAGCGGCAGGCAATATCACCAAACGCCTTGCCAGTCTGGAAGCGCAGCGGAATAAGTTTAACGACTTGCAGCGTCAGGTTGCCATAGACGAAGCCAACTATAAAAACTACCTCATGCGCGGGGAGGAAGCGCGCATAAATGAAGTGCTTAATAAGAAGAATATCACGCCCATAGTGGTGGTGGATAACCCGGTAACACCGAAGAAACCTTCTAAGCCGAACATAAAAATGATTTTTCTGATTTCCATGCTTGCCGGGGCAGTTCTTGGGCTTGGCCTGGCTCTGGCACTGGAGACGCTGGATCTGAGATTCACTACCCTGGATCAACTGGCTACAGCCCTTAATGTTCTGCCCATGGCTTCATTTAATGAGCTTCCGAAAGAAAGAATCATAGATGACTACTAATAATCATCTCACCGTCAAGCAGCCGGAATCCTCGCAGCAGGAAAGCGCATCAGGCGGCAATGCACTGACCGTGCAAACGCACTCAACCATTTTCATGGAAATCAGTTGCACACTGCCACAGGCTGAGCTTGCCAAACTATACCGGATGATAGAAACCGCCCTGCCCGATAAAACCAACCGGATAGTGCAGTTCTTCAGCGCCTATGAGAATGAAGGGGCAGGAACAATCGCCTTTGAAACCGCCGTTGCGGCGGCCAGGCTGATCGGCAGGCGGGTGCTGTATGTGGATACATCAGCGACAAAACCAGGATTTCCTAGGAAATTACCTGACAGCCTTGGCCTGTCATTGGATTTACTGCTTCTTACTGGCAGACCGGCATATGAGGCCATAGTCCAGATAGCTGGAACCGATTTATATTTTGCAATGCTGAGGGAGCGCCAGGCTGATGAATTCTCCAGCGCCTCCATCGGCGCAATTGAAAAAGCGTTCGAGACACTTAGTCATGAATTTGATTTAATTATCATTGATTCTCAGGGTATTATAGAAGATTCCTTCGGCATGGCCATGGCCAGGCTGGCGGATGGCTCGGTAATAGTTGTGGAAGCTGAGCGCACCAGGCTCCCCGTAGCCGTGCAGAGCAAACGCCTTATAGAATCCGGCGGCGGCAGGGTAATCGGCGCAATACTGAACAAACGGCGCTTTTACATCCCGCGCCTGCTCTACCGCCTGCTCTACCGCCGCAGCGTGATATAGTTATTTCTACCAGACAAAGAAATAAACTTGGCTATAACATGAGCGAGTCCTCTAAAGAAAAATGTACATTGCTTGTCTCCCCCACCGCGAGCATAGGGGGATTAAGGGGGGGGCATCTTTCTTCTTCTGATAGTTCCAACACATTCCCCCCCCTCAGTCCCCCCCCGCAGGCGGTGGGGGATGCGATAGGCAGCAACACGGGCAATAAAGAACTTATCTCACAAAACCAGCATAGTAAAATTCTTCCCGATAGCAAACGGCCGTCACACATAATCATAGCCAATAATGTATATCCCCCCATTATGGCGGGTGGGGCGGAGCTTTTAGTGCAATACCTGGCGGAAGGGCTGGCTATGAGGGGAATCAGAGTAACGGTGGTTTCAACCTGTGCGCCGGAGATGGAGCCGTACCCAACCCAAAATATAAACGGCGTTGAGATAATCCGCTTTTTCCCAAAGAATATCTACTGGCACTGGACGCGGGGCAAGCAACCCGCATACCGTAAAGCCCTCTGGCACTTGCGTGATGCCTGGAACATGGATGCGGGGAAAAAATTCAGCAAAATTCTGGAGAGTCACCAGCCGGACATACTGCATACCCATCTGTTAGATGGTTTCTCCGCCACCCTCTGGCGGCAGGCGCATAAACGCGGCATTCCGGTTGTGCATACCGCGCATGATTATCACCTGCTCTGCCCACGGGCACTGATGCTGACAAAATCGCTTAAAATATGTTCAAATCCCACAACCGCCTGCCAGTTATACCGCAAGTGGCATCTGCATACCTCTGCTGAAGTAGACTTATTCTGCGGCCCCTCCCAGTTTATAGTTGATAAGCATATAGAGGCCGGGTTACAGGCAAAGCAAACTAAAGTCATTGCCAATGCAGTTCCCTTAACAGAAACCAGAAGCCAGAAACCAGAAACCAGTTTTCTTTCTTCACATTTGACTGTCTATCAGTCTCCCCCACCGCCTGCGGGGGGGGCTGGAGGGGGGGGATATACTGCTACTACGGAAAGATGCCCCCCCCTAGCCCCCCCCGCAGGCGGTGGGGGAAGCCGAGAGGTAGTACCAGCATCTGGAGAGTTACGAGAAAACAAAAAACGCGAATTACCCATAAAGTTTCTATTCATATCAAGGTTGACCAGGGAGAAAGGCTGCCAGGTTCTGCTGGATGCTATGAAGCTTATTCCTGTAAGCACGCCATTAGAACTGCTGGTAGCTGGCAAAGGCGAAATGGAGGAAGCATTCATCAGCGCCGCCGGGCAGGATAACCGCATCAAGCTACTGGGTTACATCAAGGGCGAGGAAAAAACTAAAGTGTTAAGCCAGGCGGACTGCCTGATTATTCCGTCACTCTGGTATGAAAATGCCCCTCTGGTAATACTGGAAGCCGCCGCAAATGGCCTTGGCATTATCGGCAGTAATATCGGCGCAATCCCGGAATTCATACATGAGGGCAAAACCGGCCTGCTCTTTGAGCCAGGTAACGCAGAGGCTCTGGCTGACACTATAATGCGCATTATAGAAAAACCGGAGATGCTTGATACTTTCTCCCAGGCAGCAGCAAAGTTTGCCGATAGATATAGTGTGGAAAAAATGGTGGATGCATACTTGGAGCAATATACTAACTTATACTGCTCGCGTTTCAAGAATTGAAGAAATTTGCAGTTAATTCGCGAGCAGTTGTATATTTTCCCATCGCTCTGCGTTTCACGCAACCGCTTCAGGGTATACTTGCAAAACTATCCACCGTTAACCATTCTTTTGCTTCTTAAGACTAATATTATTTACATATTGTTACCGCGAAATTCATCCAGCAGGTAAATTAGTCTAATTATAAGATGGTTACACCTCCACATTATTATTCCGGCGAAAAGAAAACTACCCCCTTCAGGCTTCAGGTTTCTGGATTCCGGATTCCGGATTCCGGCTTCACACTCATTCAGCTGGCTATCGCGCTGGTGATAATCGGCCTGCTGACGGCGGTGATAATTTCCGGCAACTCCCTTAAAGGGGCGGCGCAGATCAACAGCCTGGAGCGCACTATCAAGGAATACAGCCAGGCCACCGATGATTTCAGCAGAATATACGGCGCACTGCCGGGGGACATGGCCAATGCATCATCCTTCTTCAATTGCACCAGTTGCAACGGCAACGGCAACGGCACGCTGGAATCAGCGAACAGTGACGGTGTGAATGAAACCGCCCTTTACTGGCAGCACCTGCGCCTGGCAAAACTCATCGGTGGGGAAGTAAAAACTATAAGTGGTGTAAACTACCCCAAAGCCCCCACCGGCAATAGTGTTTTTCGCGTTGCGCAGAACGATGGGGGGATTTATTACGAGCTTACATCCTACCAGGGGACAACCGCAGGCTATTCAGCCATGACCATACTGGATGTTAAGAAGCTGGATGAGAAGTATGACGATGGCAACCCCACAACCGGAATTATAAAAGCCACTAACGGCTCCGGCGCAACCTGCCTCTCCGGCAGCAGTTACGCCGCCCCTAGTTCCACTTCAGCGCAGGCATGCGTTGTTACCATCGCCATGGCCACTAAAGGGCTTAATGCCAATGAATCCAGCACTCTTACCCAAACTGTAAGCGCCTGCTCCAGCAGTAATATCGGCGATACGCGAACCAGCACCACCAGTTGCCCTGCGGGATTTAACGGCATAGTGGTTGAAACCTGTGGCAGGAGCGGCTGGCGCGTCACCCAGAAAACCTGCGAGCCTGTCAGTTGCGGCGGCGGCTATTACAGCGATACCCGGGTACTGTCCTGCCCCAAGGGGCACAGCGGCAGCATCACGCAAACCTGTAACGCGCAGGGCGGCTGGGAAATAACCACCGATACCTGCGCGGCAGGCGGCTCCTGTGATAGTGGCGATGCTATGACGCTAGCCTGCCCCTACGGTTACGGCGGCAAAAAAATCATGCGCTGCTCAGGCGGAACCTGGATGCAGGATGATTCCACCAGTTGCGCCCTCACCACCTGCACCAGCGGAGCTACTACCGTGTATGTGGGGCAGACTATTACCTCAAATTCCTGCCCGGCGGGTTTTGACCCATCCGGCACTGTCACGCAAATCTGTAGCGTAAGCGGGAATTTAATCACCACCTCCAGCAAATGCATACCGCTGAACACTGAAAGTTGTACGCCGCCTGGGCATACCACGCGAAACCTCACCTGCCCTACGGGCATGACAGGTTCTGTCAGCCAGGAATGCCGCAACATCAGCGGCTCTAACCTCTGGATCACCACGGGCAATACCTGCGCCGCCATTGCCTGCGGCGATAAACCTATAGGCTTCTCGCGGGAGAGTACAACCCTCTGCCCCTCCGGCTACGCCGGATATATAATGGAGACCTGCAAGGCGAACGGTAAGTGGGAGTTGGAATCATCAGCCCTTTGCCCCCGCATCACCTGCCCGGGCGAATCTGCTTTAACCAGCTTTAACGCCACCTTTGCTGATACAA
Source organism: uncultured Rickettsiales bacterium (assembly GCA_964439415.1). GTDB lineage: Bacteria > Pseudomonadota > Alphaproteobacteria > Rickettsiales > CAZAGG01 > CAYTOJ01. Next base: position 2,249 of record CAYTOJ010000049.1, on the reverse strand, counting down.
ATGCAGGATCATCCGCCACCGGAACCTGTAACACTGGCTATAGCGCCAGCCCATCCTCCCCCGTGCTGGCCTGCAACAGCGATGGAACCTGGGCTACATCCCTCACCTCCGGCGGGTGCACGGGTGGAACATGCTCCTCATTCGATTATACATCCCTCAGTGCGGGTGGAGAGCTGCAGGCGAACACAACCACCTATCTGACGCAATACCAGGCCAGCATTACAAAACTTTCCAACGGCAATATGCTGATTGTGTGGAGCAGCCTCGGCCAGGATGATCCAGGCAATTCCGGCGCCGGCGGCATTTACGGTCAGTTCATCAATTCAAGCGGCTTAAAAGTCGGCTCCGAATTCCTGATTAATACCACTACGTCAGGCAGTCAGTTAAAACCTGCTGCCGCCCAGCTTACTAACGGAAACATCATGATAACATGGTATGCCAATAGCGCCGGGGGCGACGGCGATGGCAACGGTGTTATGGCGACCGTGATTAATACCAGTGGCGTTAAAGTCGTCAGTGATTTCATAGTTAACACCACTACCGCCAATCATCAGAAAAACCCGTCAATAGCGGCGCTGAGCGGCGGCAATGCCGTTATCGTCTGGTGGGATACCAACGGTGACGGCGGCGGTGACGGCGTATACGGGCAGTTGATTACGGCGGCGGGGGCAAAAAGCGGCGGTGCTTTCCTTGTCAACACCACCACCTCCGGCGCCCAGAACAAACCCAAGGTGGCTGCGGCGGGCGACGGCGGCTTCGTTGTGTCCTGGCAATCCAATGGGCAGGACGGTGACGCGTGGGGAATATACGCCCAGCGCTTTAATAGCGGCGCGGCTCAGGTCGGCTCAGAATTCCAGGTTAATGTTAGCACCGCGAACAACCAGAAAGATCCAAGCATCGCCATACTGGATAACGGTTATTGGGTAATCGCCTGGCGAACTCTGATAGGCGGCGGTAATTATGACGCCTACGCCCGTATATACAACAGTTCCGGCACCGCCGTTACTTCGGAATTCCGTGTTAATAGCTATACCACCGGGGATCAGGGGGCGCACAGCACTGAAGATTCCGTCAGCGTTGCCGAACTTGCCGGTGGGTACGCACTTATAACCTGGGCCAGCGAAAACCAGGACGGAAGCAGTTACGGCATGTATGGACAGATCATCAATATCTCCGGCTTCAATATCGGTAGTGAATTCAGGCTTAACGTCACCACCGGCAATGACCAGAATATTGAGGATTTCGCCAGGGGCGCGGCGCAATTAACCGACGGCAATATAGTAGCTATATGGGCCAGCCTGACCCAGGACGGCAGCAATAACGGCGTTTACGCACGTTTGTTCACCCCGGCTTGCTTATACTAACTGCGCAGGTGCCACAATGAACTGCTGGGAAACAAACTGCTTTTATCCTGGTGTAGGTAATGGTCAAACGTCTACAGCAAGTTGCCCCCCTGGATTTGACACTTTTAACACTCCATCAGTTATTTGCAACAATGGCAGTTGGGGAGTTACAATGGGTGGATGTACATATCCATCATGTTCTTGCGAAGCAACAACTTGGCCAGGCGTTTCAACCAATAACTATAATGATATTACTTGCCCTGCTACTCCATACCATACATCGGTCACTTGCAGCTGCTCTAAAGGTGGAACAGCTATTTTCTATTGTCAACATTGCTGCAATAATGGTCCTCCATCATGTACTGGATCTGGCGGTTATTGGTCTACCAATTGCCCTAATTGATGTTTTGTAACTGCCCAGGTATCGGCACGAGCTCTCGGCTTCCCCCACCGCCCTCGCCTTGGCGAAGCATTGGGAAGTTTGAGAACCAGTTGCCAGAGCCGACGGCGCAGCCAGGTGCGGGGGGTGAGATGCGTTGCATTTCAGGGGGGAATCTTTCTTCTTTCCATAGTACCAACACAAGCCCCCCCCTTAATCCCCTTTGTGCACGGGAGGGAGACAAGCAATGAACATTTACGACAGCAGACCTGGCGCGTTGTAAATTTATAAATCTAGCACTGAACAGTCCTGAGTGCTGTGACATAGTAAGGCGGTTACAAACGCCGCCAACCCAAGCAGGCAGATAGTAAAACTGGTTTTAGATTTTGGCATAACTGTAGTATTAAGATTTAAATGGCTAAATAATGCTTAACCTTATTGGGAATATTAAAAAGCAGAAAAAGTAGACTTTTGTGTCGAGAGCAAATAAAGATGTCCTGTTAGATAGCAGGTTAAATGTCCGGTTT
>CAYTOJ010000048.1:0-13482 GCA_964439415.1 uncultured Rickettsiales bacterium | reverse complement strand
ATATTCAAAGAAACATTGGGGTATTGCTCACGCTAATAAGTACAGGCGCAATCTAATGTCTCTATGCCAGAAAATTGCGGAAAATCCTGAAGCATATGCCTTTAAACCGGATCTGGGCGAGGGATTGAGAGCTATACGATTTAAAGGCAATCTGATTTGTCTATATGGTTGATAATAATAAACGCACTGTCATTATTATCGGTTTTCCAAGCATTTATAAACAGAACTCCAAGCCAGGGTAGAATCTCATCAATTCTACCGCTCCACAGCCAGGGCAACGCCCATGCCGCCGCCGACACATAAGGTAGCCAGTGCTTTTTTCGCATCGCGGCGGTTCATCTCGTGCAGCAGTGTGGTTAAAATCCGTGCGCCGCTTGCGCCAATGGGGTGACCAAGGGCAATAGCACCGCCGTTCACATTAATTCTGCCGGTATCCCAGCCCAGTTCCTTGTTAACGCTGATGGATTGCGCCGCGAAAGCCTCGTTGGATTCTATCAGGTCAAGGTCCTTAAGGTTCCAGCCTGCCTTTGCCAGCACGTTTTTAACCGCATCCACCGGGCCGGTTCCCATTATTGCAGGGTCTACCCCCGCGTGCGCCCAGGATTTTATCCGTGCCAGTGGCTTCAAGCCCCGCTTTGAGGCTTCCCCGGCGGACATCAGCATTATTATAGCGGCTCCGTCATTAATGCCGGATGCGTTACCTGCCGTTACCGTGCCTTCCTTGTCAAAGGCAGGTCTCAGTTTCGCCAGAGCTTCCATGGTGGCATCCATCCGCACGAATTCATCGGTTTCAAATACCTTGTCACCTTTTTTATCTTTAATAGTAACTGGCACTATCTCATCCTTGAAATGTCCGTTCTTTATGGCATCCGCTGCTTTAAGCTGGCTTTTCAGAGCGAACTCATCCTGCTCAGCGCGGCTGATATTATATTTCTTCGCTACGTTCTCAGCGGTTACACCCATGTGGTAATCGTTGAAGGCATCCCACAGGCCATCCTTAACCATGGTGTCGGTCAGCTTGGCATCGCCCATTTTTACGCCGCCGCGCATGAAAATAGCATGTGGCGAGTTGGTCATGCTCTCAATTCCGCCTACTATTACTATTGCAGAATCACCATTAGCTATGGCCTGGTAGCCCAGAGCAACACTACGAAGCCCAGATCCGCAAACCTGGTTAATCGTCATGGCAGGGGTAGTTGTGGCAACACCCGCTTTCAGCATTGCCTGGCGTGCCGCGTTCTGGCCGCAGGCGGCTTGCAGAACCTGCCCCAGAATAACTTCCGAAACTTGTGCGCCGGGTACACCTGTGCGGCTCAGGGTTTCCTTTATTACAATCTCCCCTAACTGCGCTGCGGTGAGTGGTGATAAACTGCCGCTGAAATTACCAATTGCCGTGCGAAGTGCCGAAACTATTACTACATCCCTGTTCATTTTTTTATCTCAACCTCTAGGTGTTATTCTCAAGCAATCCATATGCCACACAACTATTCGCGTATCAAGAGTGTATACTGCTCGCGTTTACGATGCGCGGATAATATCCTATGAGTTGCGAGCAGTATAGACGCGGATTCGGTTGGAGGCCTGCCGTCCGTAGCCAAGCCTACCGAAGCTTTAGCGTAGGAAGGTTAGCGTAGGATGAGGCGCACCTAAGCAAAACAAAAAAGATATACCTATCGCACTTCAAGAGTGCGATAGGTATAGCAAGCTGGGGAGTACAATTATACATTAAAAAGGGAAGTGGCTTTTAAGAGCCTGGTCTACATTTTCCAAACCTGCGTTTATACCCAGTTCGCGCAGTGAGGTAACGCCGAATTCTTTTATGCCGCATGGCACTATTCCGGCGAATTTTGACATATCAGTGGCGACATTTATAGCTACACCATGATAACTCACCCACTTTTTCAGGCGGATACCTATTGCCGCTATTTTCCTCTCCTCCCCACCGCTTGCAACCCATACCCCTGTACGCCCCGGGCTGGTGAAACCCTTGATAGAGAAGTCCGATAAAACATTTATTATCCAGTTTTCCAGGGCGCTTACGAACAGTTTTATATCAGGGCTTTTCTGCCGCCGTTTTAAATCCAGCAGAACATATACCACCCGCTGCCCCGGGCCATGATAAGTAAACCGCCCTCCCCGGCCAGTATTATATACAGGTATGTTTTGGGGCAGCAGCAGTTCATTCTCTACTGCGCTGGTTCCTTTGGTATAGCAGTGCGGATGCTCTAAGCACCATACCAGTTCAGGCGCATTACCTGATATGATCCCACCAACTCTTTCCTCCATAAATTCAACGGCTGCGGTATAGTCAACCGGCTTGCCAGACACCATCCACTCCATACCTGATGTATCTGCATTCACATTATCCACTGATTTAACTCAAGAAACCATATACGAAACTTCATAAGCAGGCTTTAACCCATGCAGTTTAGATAAAATAGTCTACTAAGCTGCTTTTTTGCTGTTCTTTGGGGTGATGAGCTTACGTTTTACCATCTCCTCGGCTATTTGAACGGCGTTGAGGGCGGCGCCCTTGCGCAGGTTGTCCGCCACTATCCACAGGCAAAGCCCATGCTGGACGGTAGCGTCACGCCGGATGCGGGAGACAAAAACATCATCCTCCCCCTTTGCATCCACCGGGGTGACATAACCGCCGGGGGTTCTATCATCGAATACTTTCACGCCGGGAGCCTGGCTTAAAAGCCGCCTGGCCTGCTCGGGCGAGATGTCTTTCGCAAATTCGATATTAACCGCTTCACTGTGCCCAATAAATACGGGCACGCGCACGCAGGTTGCTGATACCTCGATGTTAGGATCAAGGATTTTACGGGTCTCATGCATCATTTTCCATTCTTCCCTGGTGTAGCCATCCTCCATGAATACATCAATCTGGGGGATTACGTTAAAGGCTATATCCTTGGCGAATTTGCCGACTTTTTTCTCCTTCATCTCATACACCGCTTTGGTGTTGTAGTATAATTCGTCCATCCCCTCCTTCCCGGCACCGGAGACTGACTGATAAGTAGCCGCCACAACGCGCTTGATAACCGCAAAATCATGCAATGGTTTAAGCGCCGTTACCAACTGTATGGTTGAGCAGTTAGGGTTTGCTATTATATATTTATTTCTGAAGCGGCCAAGGTCATCGGCGTTTACCTCTGGCACTACCAGCGCAACGTCCGGATCCATCCGCCACTGCGAGGAGTTATCTATCACATATACGTTCTTTTCCGCGAACTTAGGCGCCCATTGCATGGATACGCCGCCACCGGCTGAGAAAAGGGCTATATCAACATCGCTGAAATCATAATCAGCCAGCACTCCAACTGTAAGTGTGGACTTCTCCCCGAAGCTTAAATTTTTCCCCGCAGAATCTTTCGATGCCAAAGCAATTATAGAGCTTATGGGAAAGTTCCGCTCTGCCAGAGTTTTCAGCATCTCACGCCCGACTGCCCCGGTTGCGCCCACTACCGCTACTTTAAACGACATATCACCCCTTAAATTAATACTTTCTTAATCACATAAGTTGCCGCTTAAAGCAACTGGAAATCAAGGGTTTTAAATCATTTTTTCGCACTTCTCCAATGCCTCTACAACCTGTTGGCCTATATAAAAGTCGCGCACTTCTGTTTGCCCTGAAGTAATCGCAGCGCCAAATTCTGTCACTATCGTCTCCAGCGGCAGGATTTTGTTGTACTTAAGCTCTGTGAGTTTGTTGTATGTGAGCTTTACATCGGCCAGATCATCAAACCGCAGCACGCCGTTATCCCCCTCCAGTTCCATCCAGCGGCGTTTATCAGAATAAGCATTGCCGAACTGCAAATCAGCCTTGACGCCATTATGAAAAGCTATTTGCACCTGATAATTATCAGTTTCACTGCATTTTATGCTCACAGTATCAGATTTTGCTGCGGCAATTGCCATGGCTATATCATGGGGGCCATAGTCCCACAATGCTGTAACATCTGTGCGGAAAGGCCCATAGTTACCCCCGCATGATGTTATGCGCCGGAGGTTTCCTATCAGTGCTATATTCTCCAGCATCACCCGGAATGCTGGATGATAGAGATATATATGATTAACTAAAAATACCACTGGTGAACTACTTTGCCCGGCAATAGCAGCTTTGATTGCGGCCGCCTGATCCATTGATAGCGTCATTGGTTTCTCGCACAATACCGCCTTGCCTGCATCCAGCGCCGCTATCGCAATTTCAGCATGAGTTCCCGGCGGCGTGGCGATAACAACACCATCTATTGGTGGTAACTTGATTACATCCCGCCAGTCTTTAATCACTTTTACGCCGGATGGAACCAGACTGGCAGTATCAGGGTTATTGCTTGCCACGGCCTCTAAGTTAAAAGCATCACATGCCAAGGCCGCCTTGATATAATTACGCCCGAATTTCCCTGCGCCTATTAAAGCAATTCCCGGTTTGGCAAGCAATGTCAGCCCAGCCTTTTCTTCACCTCGAGCGGGTCAACCAGCATTACGCGCTCAATATCCGCCTCGTATGATTCCTGCTCCCGGCTGTTGCGCCCAAGCGTTAAAAATGCGGTATCCTCCAGAAACACCATTGCATGATCCACCAGTGGCGGTGTGAAAAATTCCTCCCCGGCGCGGAATATGTCAATTTCCGGCTTTACCGCGCTTCCATGCGGGCGGTGGTGATATTCAATCGCACCACTTACCACGTAGCAGTAATGCCAATCGGTTTTGTGGTAATGATTCGCCCGCACCGTGCCTTTTTTAGATGTTATCAGCACCGCGCTTTTCATATCCCTATCCACCAGAGCTACTATCTCACCGCGATCATCCTTATAACGGTCACTCAGAACCACGAAAGGGCTGCTTGAGTCCTGCTTCGCGTGCTCATACGGGGTTAGCGCTACATCAGATTTTAACTGGTTTTGTATCACACTCACTTTATCCATCTCCTTATTGTCATTGCTTACGCCTTGATATACCTAAAACACTTGAAGAGTGCGACAGGTATACTCCTAGCATTTCAAGAATGTGACTTTCTTGCGACCTTCGGTGAGCGCGCCGACGCGGCGGGGGAAGGCCGAAGGCCGGGGGAGGCAGCCCCTTGATATACAAAAAAATATACCCCTGAAATGACATCATTCAACCACATTCTTTAGACGATAGGGGTATATATACTTAGTATTTTTATTAAGTTATTCAAATAAAATCAGCTTTCTTATTGGCAGTGGTGGGGCGGGGTAGCGGCCAAATTTGGCGTTCCAGTACCCCCAGGAGCGGCCATCTATAATCCCCGGCGGGGCATTATCCAGTGCGTAAATAAAATCTTCATCACTGATATATTCCCTCAAGACTGCAACATCCCTGAAACTGCCATAAGTTACCGCATAGGCCAGCAGTTTTACAGGCTCGGCCAGGCTTTCCTCGGGCGTTTGAAACCATAAAACCCTGTGGCAGATTTCTTTTAAATCTGGTGTTGCTGGCAGTGGCTTCATTGCTTTAAGCACACTTCTGAGATATTCGCCATATTAACTGCAATGCTCGCATCAACCAGCCGCTTTTTTACCTCTGGTGATAGCTTATGCAAATCACCATCGCTGAAATAGCTTAGGGCTTTCAGGCTGATCTCCGGGTTGAACTGATTGCCATAAATGGCTTTTGCTGCCGATAAAGCCATTTCCAGAGATACGCCGCCTATATGCATTAAAGCATTTATATCAATGTAGTCCTTAGCTTCTGCGCGTTTCTGGATTACCGCCGCTTTTGTTCCGGCAAGGTCAAGAATATCTGCAATACGCAAAGTGTTTTCAGCAACAATGTATGGCTGGCGCAGACGCTTGATTTCAGGCACACCGAAGAAGGAGACTTTTATACCTCCGCCCCGTTCCACCTGAACGGTGAGAGTACTGTCGTTTTTCTGAATAACCACCGCATTTTTCAAGAACGAAACCGATTGTAAGAGCAGATCGGGATCAAACTTTTCATAACCAAAAAAGTCAAAATCCACTGATTGCCGATGCCCCAGATATAAGGCAATCGCCGTACCGCCATACAAATTAAACTCCTTTGGCACTTGCTCCAATTCCGGCCATAGTTTCTGCTGCGGCTCCGGTAAAATACTTTTTTGTATGGAATCAAACTGCTTCATTCATATTCCAGATTTTAAGTATCCAGGAAGCTCCGGAGTTTGCGTGAGCGGCTGGGGTGTTTGAGTTTGCGGAGCGCCTTAGCCTCAATCTGGCGGATGCGCTCACGGGTGACTGAGAACTGCTGGCCGACTTCCTCCAGCGTGTGGTCGGTATTCATGCCGATGCCGAAACGCATACGCAGCACCCGCTCCTCCCTTGGGGTGAGGCTGGCGAGCACGCGGGTGGTAATCTCCCGCAGGTTGGATTGAATCGCCGCTTCAACCGGCAGTATCGCGTTTTTATCCTCAATGAAATCACCCAGATGAGAGTCTTCCTCATCACCAATCGGTGTTTCCAGAGAAACCGGCTCCTTGGCGATTTTCATGACTTTGCGAACCTTCTCAACCGGCATACCCAGGCGCGTAGCCAGTTCGTCCGGCGTTGGTTCCCTGCCCATTTCATGCATCATCTGGCGGGTGGTGCGCACTATCTTGTTGATAGTCTCAATCATGTGCACAGGGATACGGATAGTACGCGCCTGATCCGCGATGGAGCGGGTAATCGCCTGTCTGATCCACCAGGTAGCGTAGGTGGAGAATTTATAGCCACGGCGGTACTCGAATTTATCCACCGCTTTCATCAGGCCGATATTGCCTTCCTGAATCAGATCAAGGAATTGCAGACCCCGGTTAGTGTATTTCTTGGCGATGGAGATAACCAGGCGTAAATTGGCCTCAATCATTTCCTTCTTCGCCTGGTTGGATTCACGTTCACCTTTTTGCACCGAGGTTACAATACGCTTGTACTCCGATACATCCAGCCCGGCCTCATGGGCAAAGGCAACAATATCCTTGCGGATATCCATAATTTCAGTGCGTTTGTTTTTAAGAAAATCATCCCATTTTTTCTCACCAGGGATTTTTAAATTAAAGAACTCCGGCGATGTTTCATAACCTGGATAATATTTGACGAAGTTCTTGCGGCTTACCCCGTTTTCCTCAGCCAGGCGCACCAGCCTGCTTTCAATGGTGATAAGCTGGCGGTTGAAATTGATGATTTTATCCACCATACGCTCAATAATCTGGGCATTGAGGCGGATACCCACCAGTGAGTCAGCCAGTGCTTTTACCTGGCGGTGATAGTCCCTCTCCTGCCGTTCAGTAAATTCATCGTCACCCAGTGCTGAGTCCAATTTTTTCTCCTGAAAACGCAGAACTTTTTTAGCGTTATCGGAAAAATCCTGCAATGCGCGCACAATCAGCGGCATCAGCACTTTTTCCATGGCTGCGAGGGAAATACTGGAATCATCGTCAAAATCCTCCGCCTCCTCCTCTTCTTCCTCTTCCTCCTCCAGCTCGTCCTCTTCGTCCTCTAAATCCTCTTCTTCCAACTCTTCTTCAAAATCATCATCGTCATCATCCCCACCGCGACGCACTGTTTTTTTAGCCTTGCTGGCCTCCTTCTCCTTTTTCTTTTTCTTCTCCTCTTTCTCCTTAATGCGTGCAGCTTTGAGCTTTTCCTTATCCTCCCTTGCCTTCTCCTTGGCGGCTTTTTCCTCCTCTATCTTGGCTTTCAATTCGCCGTTATCGAAGCTGGGGATAGGGTTATTGCCAGGCCCTGCGCCGTAGGTTGCATCCAGATCCACTATATCACGCAGCATCAGCGTTCCGGCGGTAAGGCCGTCATACCACGAAGAAATTTCCTTGATAACAAAGGGAACCTCGCAGAGGGAAGTTATAACCAGGTCGCGCCCGGCTTCTATCTTCTTGGCGATTTCAATCTCACCCTCGCGGGAGAGTAATTCAACGCTGCCCATTTCACGCAGGTACATGCGCACAGGGTCATCAGTACGGCCAAAGTCCTGCTCCTCCTCCGGCTCTTCCTGTGCAGGAGCTTCAGCCTGATTCTCGCCTTCCTGCAGGGCAACCCCCGCATCACCCAGAGCTTCAATGATTTTGTCTATCTGCTCGGCATTGAACTGATCATCCGGCAGCATAGCGTTCAGTTCATCGTAAGAAAGCGAACCGCCCTTGGCTTTAGCCTTAGCCAGAAGCTTCCTGACTATTGCCTGCACCTCAGTGCGGGAAGGGGCTGGTTTTTTATCCCCAGAATCTTCTATATTTGTATTTGTTTCTATTTTACTGGCTTCGATTTTCTTATTGTTTTTTTCTTCTTTTGCCTTAGCAGCGTTTTTCGCCATATTAGCTCCTGAATGAGATTGCCGCCTTAATTGATCCGATAGTGCGCAGCAGATTATCGGCTAGGCCTTGCTTATTAAAATTTAATAAATTCCAGATTAACAAATGGCTGGCTATAATGGCATTATTTCGTTATTGCAACGTTAAATTCCAAGGGGCTGATAGCATAATTCTCATTATTTTTCATGAATATTCACAACAGATTGTAATATGCATGAGAATATCTATATACTGCTCGCGTATGACAGAGTGCGGGTTTTTTGCAGTTAAGTGGCGAGCAGTATATAGTGCGCATGGGGTTGGATTGGCGGCCATGAGCAAACATATAAACAATATACTAAAAACACACTTCAAGTGTTTTTAGTATATTCTCCTCAAACTTAAGGGAAAAATACTTTGCGGGAAATTCCATTTATTGATGCGCGGCAAAGCGGTCTGGAGGAAGTAGCCAGGCAGTATAAAAGCGAGACCATAGCGCTGATTAATCAAAGCCGGGATGCTTTCGGTAAAACCTCCCGATATGCCAGTCATATCGCACTGCCCTTGGGTGACTTTCTGGCACGCAGGTGGCTGGCAAAATCCGGCAACCTTTATGCCGCTGAAATAAAAGCACTATCAAAAGCAGTTGGCATTAGCGGAATCACCGCACTTAACCTCAGCTATGAGGCTGGCTGCACAGGCGGCGCATTCGCATCCGGCCACGATGGGGTAAGGCTGCTGCGGGCGCTGGACTGGCCGTTTCCAGCCCTGGGGGAGCATATAATAGCAGTGCATCAGCAAGGCCGGGCGGGGGATTTTTATAATATTACCTGGCCGGGGGTCAGCGGAGTATTTCAAGGCATGGCGGCAGGGCGCTTCGCCTGTGCACTCAATCAAGCCCCTATGCGCAGGCACAAAACGGGAATTTATCTGGACTGGCTGAAAAATCGCCTGGCTTTTTATAAAAATAACGCCCTGCCCCCGGCGCATCTCTTAAGGCGGGTTTTTGAGGAAGCTAAAGATTATGATGCAGCGCGGGAGATGCTGGCCACCACACCGCTGGCGCTGCCTGTTATATATATATTGACTGGAACTAATCCCGGAGAGGGTTGCATCATCGAGCGCACCGAGAATGACCATGCCATAAGGGATATAGAAAACAGCCCGGGCGTTTGCGCGGCTAATCATTTCCATAGTCACCTGAACGGCGCGCCATATGGCTGGATGCCCCGCGCCATTGATAGCCAGGGGCGCTATAACGCACTGCACAATACAAAAGCTGATGCTGCCGCAGGGGATTATTTTGAATGGTTCGCGCCGCCAGTAGCTAACCACTTAAGCCGCCTGGCAATGACAGCGGATGCCGCCACAGGCAAACTCAGCGTAATGGGTGTTGAAGGGCAGATACAAGTTACGAGAGTATTAGTATTAGGCTAAAAGAATGGGGCGGGGATTTTCGAGGTCATTCCACCACGTATTTCCCCGCCCCTATTCAGTTGCCGCTCCCTAGGCTAACGCCCGGGAACGGTCTTGGTGACCGACAGATCGTCCTTTGTCAACTTTTCAGTCGACGTCGACGTCCCCGAACCACTCGACGTGGTGGTTGTCGTCGTGGTCGTGGTCGTCGTGGTCGTGGTCGTGTCGGTTTTTTTCTCGTCTGCCATAACTTTTCCTTTCATGGCAAAAATGCAGAAGTTACCAACGTCCGTTGACGCATTACACCGTTCACGGTGAATCTGATGGACGGTGTGAAACGTCAACTACAAAACGAAGATAACGCACTTACAGTATAGCTAACCTGTTGTTTTTTTTTTGCACTTTTTTGATGATTTGATGAAACTGTCTACACGACAAAATCTATTTCATTCTGGGGAGTGATTGGTATACCTGCCGCACTTCAAGAGTACGATAGGTATAGCACTGAACAGCCCTGCGAGTTAGTCTAGCGGAGTTCTCGCCAGTGCCAGAATCTGCACAGTTGCAACGCCTGCTTTTTTAAGGATTCTGGCGCATTCGTTAGCTGTGGCTCCCGTGGTTACAACATCATCAACCAGTATTACATGCGCGCTCAAGAGAATCTCTTTATACCGTGGGTGTATCTGAAAAGCTCCCCTCACATTAGCGGCGCGGCGGCGGCGGCTCAGGCCGAACTGCTCCAGTGTTCTACGGCGGCGGCTGATACCCCTTGTTAGAAGCCTTGCGCCAGTATGCCGGGTAAGGAATGATGCCAGTATCGCCGCCTGATTATAACGGCGTTTAATCAGCCGCGTATAATGCATCGGCACGGGTATGACTATATGATTTTCATCAATGGCAAGTTCAACTGCGGCTTTGGTTATCAGTTTCCTGAACAGGGATTGATAATAAGTTTTATCCTCATATTTAAATGCGGTTATAAGCCTGCCGGAGAAGGAATCGTACACCATAACGCTTCTGGCTTTATCATAGTGCGGCGGATACTGGTTGCACTGGCCGCAGACTGCGCCTTTGAAAGTCTCCTCTGTGAAAGGCACGCCGCAAATATCGCAGTAGGGATAATTAATGAAGCGTATTTCCTTCCAGCAGGCTGGACAAAGCGAACCCGCCCCCTCTACCATTGAGTGACAGGAAAGGCAGGTGTTGGGCAAAACCCAGTCAAGAACGGTATGATAAACTGATGATGCAGAAACCAAGCAATTCAACGGATTTAGCGGTATTTGACCGTACAGCCTTGCGTATACGGCGCGGCAAGGCATCAGCCAGTTTTAATGAATACAACTTTCTGAAACTTATACACGCGCAAAATATCGCGGAGCGGATAAGCTTCTTTAAACGCAGGTTCTCAACTGTTGTTGATTACGGCAGTCATAATGGCGAGCTTACAGATGCTCTCAGGCAGATTATCCCTGATGCACAAATAATAGCGCTGGATAACTCGCCAGCATTTATAAGTTCCTGCCGGGCTGATCTAAGTATTGTGGGGGATGAAGAACTGCCGCCGCTGCGTGCCAACTGCGCTGATGCCGTGCTCTCAGCCGCCTCTCTGCATACGCTGAATGACCTGCCGGGGGCGCTGGCACAGATAAAAAATATTCTAACGCCGGATGGCTTGTTTATGGCCAGTTTTTGCGGTGGTTCCACATTGAATGAACTGCGCCACTGCCTGATGCAGGCAGAAATAGAACTCGGCAACGGCGTAAGCCCACGCATTTTTCCATTCATCAGTGCTTATCAGGCGGCGGCTCTGCTGCAACGCACAGGCTTCGCGCTGCCGGTGGTAGATACGCAAATACTGGATGTGGCGTATGCTGATGCATTTAAGCTGATGCGGGACTTAAAAGGCATGGGTGAATCAAATATTCTTATGAAGCGGGAACATGCGGCAAAATCCATCTTCCCACGCGCCAATGAGATTTATCAGGAAACTTATCCATACACCGAAGGCGGTATTACCGCTACATTTGAAATCATAACCATGACCGGCTGGAAACCTCACCATAACCAGCAGACACCCCTAACCCCAGGCAGCGCAGAATACAGCTTGAAAAGTAGCCTGACATGAAAGAAAAAAAGCCCACGCTGTAATATACTTATCGCATTCCAAGAATGCGGTAGGTATATTTTTTTATGTTTTGCGCATGGCCGCCAAGCCAGCCCCATGCGCGTCTATACTGCTCGCGTTATAAATGCAAAGAATCTGCACTCTTCATACGCGAGCAGCATAGTTACAGACATGGGCTTATTTGTTACTTTAACCCGTTATGCGCGGAAAGCGCGGGCGAATTTTTCAGCAAAGTCATTAGCTTTTTCACCGAATGGCTCGAAAGCTTCTGATGCAAACTGGAAATAATAGTTAGACATCATCATGCTGGACTTGAAGAAACTGTCCATATTTCCACGGTACATTCTGTTGCTGTAGTCAATGAAATCGTTGTAGGTTTTCAGTTGGAAGAAACCTTTTGCATTTTCAACATTCTCTGAGAATGCAGCGGTAGCCATATTCATAGCATCCGACCCGGCTTCCTGCATTATCTGCGCTGCTATATTGCTGAACTCAGCGAAAGCTGCCATTTGATCACGGTTCAGGTTGACCATTTCATTCATCACCTGCCCCATGAAGGCTGTGCCTTTTGAAATCTGCTCAGCCCCTTCGCGGCTGAAACCCATAACCATTTCCTGCGTCCTGCGCGCCTCATTAGATGCGTTTTCCATCATCTCATTGGCTGCGCGGCTGGAGGCGGCAATCATATTTTCAGAAACCTGTTTGGTTGTCTCCACGGCTTTCAGGGTAATTTCAGCATCCCTTGCTGGATATGTTCCAGAGCTTTTTTTAGCTTGTTGCGACATTTTTTTTATCTCCGAATGTGTAATAATTTCTATAATTTGCGTTTGGCTAGTATGCGTCAAAACTCCTATAGACGCTTACAGCATACATCTCCACCACTATACTTTTATATTGGGGAAAATACTTTTTAAACCACGCTTTGAAATGTATGCTTGTATTGCCCCAAGTCAAGATGATTCAATTATTCCTTTTATAGCGCGTACGGCAAGCAGGTAACTGCTCAAGCCAAATCCGCAGATAACGCCACTCGCCACGGATGATATGTAGGACTGATGCCGGAACGGTTCCCGCGCAAACACATTAGACAAATGAACCTCTATTATCGGCAGATTTACTGACTTCAGCGCATCGTGTATCGCTATGGAAGTATGTGTATAAGCTGCGGCATTGATTATAATACCGCTGGCATTATTTTTCATGCTGTGGATTGCCTCCACCAGTTCCCCCTCGTGATTGGTCTGCATGAAAATAATATCCAGCCCCAGTTCACTGCCAAGCTCACGCACCGCCTGCTCAATTTCCGCCAGTGTAACCGAGCCGTAAATATCACTCTCCCTACTGCCAAGCAGATTAAGATTAGGCCCGTTTAAAACACCTATTTTATTCATAAATTCACTACACCTGGAAAGTAACTATAAATAACAAAGCTCTAATACAGCTTGTAATAATCTTACTGTAAGAAAAATGCAAAGAAGAACTCATACAAAGCGATTATAACTTTGTGGTAGCATCATATGATAACTCCCTCACCACCTGACAGAATTTGCGTAAAGCCATAATGTTGGGATGGGAGTGAGGTTGAGAGCGGCATAGAGCAGCAATCGGAGTCCACGTTTAAAGAAGGAAGTCAGACTGCGCTCAGCTTTTT
>CAYTOJ010000047.1:0-13595 GCA_964439415.1 uncultured Rickettsiales bacterium | reverse complement strand
GGCAGGAGGGGGGACGGATACCATAACCTGCAAACTCTGGCTGTATTCGCTGATATTGGTGATTTTGTCAGCATTATCCCCGCCAGCGAGACAAGCCTGCATATCAGTAGTGCTTTCGCTAATGCTTTGAGCACGAAAGATAATATCCTGCTCAAAACCCTTGATATATTTAACAACGCCGCAAAGCAAAGTCGGCAATACAAAATATGTCTGGAGAAGAATCTCCCCGTAGCTGCTGGAATCGGCGGCGGCTCTGCCGATGCTGCCGCTTTGCTAAGGCTGCTTAATAAACAGTTGGATGCCCCCCTGGATTCTGAAATTATGCTTGCCATGGCCGCGCAAATAGGGGCTGATGTAGCTATGTGCCTATACTCACAGCCAGTGATAGCTGAGGGCGTGGGGGATATTCTAACGCCACTTACTAGACTGCCCGGCCTTAACCTTGTGCTGGTGAATCCCCTGCTTCCCCTTTCCACGCGGGATGTTTTTAAAGCATACACCCCCATAGCCAGCAAGCCTACGCCAATACCTGTAGAGGCAATGAATTTTGCAGAGCTGATTAGTCTGCTTGAGAAACATCCCAACCATCTTGAGGAAACCGCAAAAGCTTTAATGCCTCAAGTCGGGGAGATCATAACCGCACTGCGCTCAACCCATAAGTGTCTGCTTGCCCGTATGTCCGGCAGCGGCGCTACCTGTTTCGGTATTTTTGAATCCACGGAGAAAGCCAATCATGCCGCACAAATTTTAAAAGCGCATTTCCCTGGTTACTGGGTTATCCCTTGCCATACCTAGATTGCGACAGGTAATCTTCATAATTGTTCTTTTACCACCCACCGGAATAGTTTGGGTTGGTAATATGGATTATAATCAACTCAATAATCATTCCTGGCAGTTTTATCTGCACCCTGAACATGCCTGGGAAGCTATGCTGGAGGATTGCGCCAGTGCAGAAATCTGCATTAAATATGAGCAGTACATATTCTCTGACGATGCAATAGGCCGCCGCTTCCTTGACCTGTTCATTGACAAAGCCAGGGCGGGGGTAAAAGTTTTTC
Source organism: uncultured Rickettsiales bacterium (assembly GCA_964439415.1). Taxonomy (GTDB): domain Bacteria; phylum Pseudomonadota; class Alphaproteobacteria; order Rickettsiales; family CAZAGG01; genus CAYTOJ01. Next base: position 12,537 of record CAYTOJ010000047.1, on the reverse strand, counting down.
TATTATGCGATGCTATCGGCAGTAAAAAGCTGATATTTTCCCCTTTGATAAGAAAATTGAGACGTAGCGGCGGTATTGTACGTTTTTATAACCGCCCTGCTAAAACTGACATCATAAAACCCTGGCGCTGGCTACCACGCACACATACCAAGGCTCTACTTATTGATAATGCAATAGCATACGCTGGCGGTGTATGCATAGCCACCCGTATGCACGACTGGCGCGATACTGAAATCAGGTTCACCGGCCCGGTGGTGAATGAGGTAATCAGATATTTCCACGCGCTTGAAAAACAACGGCCAGATGGGGCAGTTACACCCCCTTACATGCCGGATACAGGCGATAAAACTTTCAAATACCTCAGTAGTTGGGAACGCCCTGACAGGCGGGCGATATCAAGGGAGTTCATCAAAATCCTAAGCAATGCCAAACGCTATATTTATATCACCACCCCTTATTTTGTTCCGCACCGTAGAATCATTAAAATCCTTCAGTCAGCCACCGGGCGAGGCGTGGAGGTTATACTGCTACTGCCTGAGTGGTCGGATGTTTTGCTGGCTGATATTCTTGGCCGCATGTATTACTTTAAACTGCTGAAAAGCGGAATCAGGATTTATCAGTATGCCGCCAGTGTTCTGCATAGTAAAACCACGATTGTGGATGATAACTGGGGCACAATCGGCAGTACCAACTTTGATATCCTGAGCTTTCTGTATAACCGCGAGGCAAACCTGACAACCACGCACAATAAAGTTATTGCCGATCTTAAAGGCCATTTCATGGAAGATCTCAGCCGAAGTGAAGAAGTAAAAACGCCATACTTCCGCCTGCCCCTGGCTATGGATTTCCGCAGAATCTTTCAGCATGAGTGAATTTAATTTTAGTAACGCAGCGACAAAAAATTTTTCCGCAGAAGCTAGTGGGCTATCTTATCTAATCCCCAGGGTTGGATAAGATGAACGACCACGCATTAAACTATAAAAACTAGTGGGTTGTTTTGAACAATCACCCTGGTTTTTAGTCAATACAACCCACTAGAGTTAGTGAGATGCCATTTAAGATATTGATGAGTAATCTGGGATACATGCGCGGCATCAACGGCTGCCTGGATCATCACATCCGTTACGCGCACAGAAGTTTGTATTGCCCGGTAAATGTCCAGCAGGCCTGTCTGGAGCAACTGAAAAACATAATAGAGATTGAGCAGCCGGACCTATGCTGTTTTGTTGAGATTGAAAAAGGAAATGCCAAACGCTGGAATCAGTTATCTGCACTTGTGAATGAAAATTATGCCTTTTATGATATTGAAAACAAGTACGGACAGGCCAGTTTGCTGCGCAAGCTGCCAATAACCAGCAGTAAAAGTAATGGCTTTGTCGCCAGGCATAAACTGGAATATGAGAAAATATACTTCACGCATGGCACTAAACGCCTGATGTATAAAATCCATCTACCGTTCGCTACCTTGTTTTTCTCGCATTTTTCATTAAAAGCAGCCGTGCGCCAGATGCAGCTTCTGCAAACCAGAAAACTTATCGAGGAAACACCTGGCGGAGTTATCCTGCTGGGTGACTTTAATATCCATGCCGGATTTAAGGAACTTACGCCCCTGCTTCAGGGTCAGCCATTGCATGTAATGAACAGGGAGGAAGAACCAACATTTACTTTACACAAATTCCGCAGAACACTGGATTTATGCATTTGCAGCCCTGATATAGCTGCAAAATCGAGCCTTCGCATTATCCCCCAGCCATTCTCCGACCACGCCGCCCTGCTTTTAAGCGTATCAGAACTACATCACCCTACTTAATTGCAAGCTGCCCTGCTAATGCTATTTTCACACTAGAGATGCTCCAGTTTCCGCTTCCAGGTTTTATGTTGTGGCTGCATCATTCCCGGCGTTTGAGGCGATCCATAACCGCCAGGTAGACAAACGTACCGGTGAAGAGTGCAATTCCGTATAAAAGGTCAATTGGTGAGAACATCATATTTTCATCGGCATCAGTACATACGAACAACTCACATCCGCCACATCCCGAACCAGGGCTGGGGCTGCACCATCGGCTAACACCATCTGCGCGGTTTCCCCGTCTATCTGCGCCAGCACTTCCATCACATAACGGGCATTGAAGCCTATTTCCATCGCCTCTGCACCATATGTTACATCGAGAGTTTCAGTTGCCGTTCCCATTTCCGGACTGCTGGATATAAGATTAAGCGCACCTTTATCCATCATGAACTTTACCGCTCTGACTTTATCGGCTGCGATGGTGGAAACGCGGTCTACCGCCGCTGAAAGAGCTTTCGGGCTTACTTCCATGATTTTATCATTGGCTGATGGTATAACCCGCTCGTAATCAGGGTATGAACCATCAATAATTTTAGTAACCAGTACGGTATTCCCCATGCTGAACTTTATTTTATTAGCAGCCAGTGAGATATTCACATCACCACTGCTTTGCTCCAGCAGTTTCCTCAGTTCAACCACTGCCTTGCGGGGTATAATTACACCGGGCATTCCACCAGCGCCAACCGGCATTGCAACCTCTACTTTAGCCAGTCGGTGGCCGTCAGTTGACACTGCGCGAAGAACCTGCGCCCCTTCATCGCCATAGACATGAAGATAAATACCGTTCAGGTAATAGCGGGTTTCCTCAGTTGACATGGCAAAGGCTGTCTTAGCGAAAAGCCTGGCAGTCTGCGCCACGGTAAGTGTAAAAGAATTGACAAAATCCCCATCGGAAATACTTGGAAAGTCCTGCGCTGGCAGGGTGGGCAGGGTAAATTTCGCGCTGCCTGAGGTAATCATTGCCCGGCCGCCCGATTCCTGAGAAGTTATATTAACCTCTGCTTCTGGCAGTTTACGGACAATATCATAAAGCATGAGAGCAGGCAGTGTCAGAGAGCCTGGATACTCCACCGTGCAGTCAGCTTTCTCACACACCTCGAGATCCATATCAGTTGCTGAGAAAGTAACAGTGCTGCCTGTCATCGCTAACTTGATATTGCCAAGAATAGGTATGGTATTGCGGCGCTCCACCACTGATTGCACCTTAGCCAGCGCACCAAGCAGTTTGCCACGGCTCATCCGCAGTGCCACTACTTCGTTATTCATTACCTCCGCCAGGGTTATGGACATTTTTCCACCTCTTTTAACGCTCTATATCTGAATACTGCTAATATTCAAGCATACAAAAGATTAGTTCTGCAATATTCGTGACAGATGCTCTACTTCCTCAGCGAAACTGCGGTCTCCAATGCAAAGCTCCTCTATCTTTTTTACCGCATGGATTACGGTTGTATGGTCCTTGCCGCCAAATTTCCGGCCAATTTCCGGCAGGCTTTTTGTAGTGAGTTTTTTTGCCAGAAACATTGCAACCTGACGTGGCCTGGCGATAGCGCGTGAGCGCCTGGCTGAGTGCATATCCGCCACTTTGATTTTAAAATGATCCGCCACTTTTTTCTGGATTTCCTCAATGGAAATTTTCCGATCATGCGATTTCAGCAGGTCGTGCAGCAACTCTTCAGTGTTCTCCAGCGAGATTGGACGATCAACCAGTGTAGAGTGTGCAACAACCCGGTTAAGCGCGCCTTCCAGTTCACGCACATTCGTGGTGATTTTCTGCGCCAGGAATTCCAGTACTTTAAGCGGCACATTAACCATCATGGATTGCATCTTTGCCTGAAGAATACCCAGCCTCAGTTCAAAATTTGTGGTCTGAAGATCCACTACCAGCCCCCAGCCCAGGCGGGATTTAACCCGCTCGTCCAGCCCTTCCAGATCATTCGGGGAACGGTCAGCAGAAATCACCACCTGTTTATTTTGATCTATCAAAGCATTGAAGGTATGAAAAAACTCCTCCTGAGTAGATTCCTTGCCGCAGATAAACTGAACGTCGTCAAGCAGCAGAACATCAACCGAGCGGAACTGATCCTTAAAACCCATTAAATCCTTCTGCTTGATTGCCTTGATAAACTGATACATGAACTTTTCAGCTGAGACATACATAACCTTGCGGTGGCGGCTTACTTTGCGTGCCTGCCAGGCTATAGCGTGCATCAGGTGTGTTTTTCCAAGCCCTACTCCGCCATATACGTATAGGGGATTCGCCCCCTTGGTGGTCTCGGACGAATTTGCCACCCGTTTAGCCGCAGCAAAAGCCAGTTCATTAGGGCGGCCAACGACGAAAGTATCAAAAGTATAACGGCTGTCCAGAATGTAGCCATCATCTTCTTCCTGCATTCTTGCATCGTCATTTTGTGATAATGGCTTAACAAAGGAAGCCGAAGCCAGGTTTGCGCCGCTTATTTCCAGATCCTCAGCACTTGGCAGATTCACTACGTTTTTCTGCTGATTTGAGGCTAACGGTTTTACAAAAATATCGACTGACTTGATGCTTGGAAATTCACGGCACCATAGTCTACGCAAAGCATCTAGATAATGGGCGACTATCCATTCACGGATAAAGCGGGTGGGAACTGTCATCATCACCTGACCATTGCGCAAGCCTGCAAAGTCCAGAAATTTCAGCCAGCTTTTAAAAGTGGCATCGCCGTACTCAGTTTTTAAAGCGTTTTTGATCTTCTCCCAGGACTGATTTACCAGATCCTCACTAACCGGGCTGATTACGGCCATACAAACAAACTCCCTTATTTTATTATTTATTAATTATTCTTGTAAGACTGCGTATAAAATCAGCGTCTATTTCCCCCCCCTGCTTTTACTAATTAACTCTGTATCCATGGTAAACCTGATGCTTTCCAGCCTTGCAACACCCCACGCCTGCCGGACTCATTCTGTGGGCCTTCAAAGCCATCAACTATATTATAGCACTCAAGGCCATTAGTTTGCGCCAGAACTTCTATCGCCGCATCTAATGAGCGGCCACCTGTCTTGCATATAAAATATAGCCGGGTGGGAGATGAATCAGTGCCGAGCGAAGCCCGTAGCTCTTCCAGAAAATTTCCATTTTGAGAAAAAGATGGATACAACTTCCAGGAAACCATATGCAGTCTGCGATTCAGTGAACTTAAGTCAGGTATACCAGAGAACACCCATTCAGGCTGAGTCCTTACATCCACCAGTTCCGATAGCGGTTCATTTTTCAGGCATTCCCAAGCCTGCCGTGGCGATACATCCGCCACAACTGCCGCCGCAGACATCATCTCCCGCGCCAACAAGGCACAACCTCAAAAAAAGACAAAGCAACCCCCTCCCGTATACCGGGATTTTATTATTATTTTTAGAAAATATGTAACTAGCAGTAGCTAAACAGAAGATTTCAAGCGAGCATGTAAGCGGCTGATTTTCCTAGCCGCCGTTCTGGGATGAATAACTCCCTTTTTCGCCGCTTTAGCTATTTCAGACTGCGCGGCGCTAAAACCGGAAATGGACAAATCCTTATCGCCAGACACAAGGGAGGATACAAACTTATTTGTGAATGATTTTAACTGACTTCTTACTGAAGCATTGCGGGATTTCCGCTTTACTGTCTGTAAGGCTCTCTTTTCAGCCGATTTGTGATTAGCCATAATTACACCATCAAGATTACCAGGCTCTACTCCGGAACCCTCAACAGGGACAACCAGGCACAGCCAGAATTATTAAATTGCGGAAAATAACTTAAAACATGACTTTTAAACAGTTTTAATCTTACCGCTTTCTTAAAAACCATTATTATGATAACCAGGTAATTAGTCTTTAAGAATACAAATCTCTATCATATATTTTTGCTCTTACAATACCTAGATTGATAAAAAAACGAATATTCATGCAATACAGGGCATTGCGGATGCTCTCGATTGCAAAGTCTTCACTGCCTGTAATTTTCCTGAAAAATCTGTGACACGTGTATCTTGAAAATGGCGTGGATCGCACTATAATTATATTCCTGTACTAAAATAGTGTTTTATACCAAACTCAAAATGAAGTATTAGCAGGTTTTAAATGACAGGAATGGCTCTCCAAGTATTATCTCCCGCAGATGGACTCAGGCGTTATCTAATGGAGATTAAGAAGTTTCCAATTCTGGATCAACGGGAGGAACAGAAACTTGCCCGTGATTTTCGCGATTTTGGTGATATTTCAGCGGCTCACCGCCTGGTTACAAGTCATTTGCGACTGGTGTACAAAATAGCACTTGGGTTTAAGGGCTATGGCCTGCCGATAGGAGACTTAATCGCAGAAGGTAATATCGGGCTGATGCAGGCGGTCAAAAAGTTTGACCCTGACAGAGGTTTTCGCCTTTCCACATACGCTATGTGGTGGATTAAGGCATCGATTCAGGAGTTTGTTTTAAAATCATGGTCGCTGGTGAAGTTTGGTACATCTGCGGCACAGAAGCGTTTGTTTTTTAATCTGCGTAAGCTGAAAAACCGCATTATGGGCGATAACGGTGGAGTTATGGGGCCGATTCAGGTGGCTAAAATCGCCTCCGCCCTTAATGTAAGTAGTGAAGAAGTAATAGATATGGATCAGCGTATTTCCTACGGTGGCGATCAATATCTTAACCGCGCAATTGCCCATGACAGTGAAGATGAATTTCAGGATTTTCTGGTGGAACCTGCAGCCTCGCAGGAGCAGCAACTTCTGGAACGGCAGGAGAACGGCAATCGCCGCCTATTATTCCGCAAGGCAGTAGATTCGCTGAATGATAGGGAGCGGGATATTTTAATCCAGCGCCGTCTGTTGGATAAACCCAATACCCTGGATGAGGTCAGCAAACAGTATGACATTTCCAAGGAACGTGTCAGGCAGATAGAAGCCAAAGCGTTTGAAAAGGTGCAAAACTTTATTATAAGCAGTAAAGCTGCTTGATAAGACACAAGAAATCAGATGGGGCGTGGTGAGAATCTGGCGTTTAGGTGAGGTGCGCAATGCCTTAGGCCTACCTGAAGAAATTTCCACCAAAACCTATACCGGGGTGGAGATAGACAGTAGAAAAGTAAACCCGGGTGGCATTTTTATTGGCATCAGGGGCGAAAAGTTTGACGGCTCAGACTTTGCTGTTCAAGCCATAGCAAATGGTACGGATCTGGCAATTGTAAGCAAATATATTGCTGAAATACCGCAGGATAAACAGATAGTAGTGGCTGATGGCCTGGAGGCTCTGACTGCCATGGCCAGGTTTGCCCGTGCTGAATTTACAGGCAAGGTAGCTGGCATAACCGGCAGCGTCGGAAAAACCAGTGTTAAGGAGCTTTGCGCCCTTGCCTTCTCAGCTTTTGGGGCAACTTTTGCCAGCCGTGGCAATTATAATAACCATATCGGTCTACCACTTAACCTGGTGAACTTAAGTCAGGATGCTGAGTTCGCCATACTGGAAATGGGTATGAATCACGCCGGGGAAATTACAGCCCTGACCCAGATAGCAAAGCCGAATGTTGCAGTGATAACCGGGGTGGAAGCCGTGCATCTGGAATTTTTCCAATCACTCACACAAATAGCTGATGCCAAGGCGGAGATTTTTCTGCCGCGCATTGCAGCAGTTCTTAATACAGATAATGCTTATTATTCATACCTTAAGCAGAAAGCTGAAAGTGTTGGAGTAAGCCGGATTATAAGTTTCGGAGCCGATGCGGGTTCCAGCATAAGGCTTCTATCATTTAATGATAATATAGTGCAGGCAGCCGTTTATGGTAAGGAAACAACCTTTGCCTTAAACAGCCGCTATATCCATCAGGCACTGAACGCTCTGGCTGCTCTGGCAGCGGTTAGTGCTTTTAATCTAAATCCATTGGCAGCAGCAGAAAAATTAGCTGAATTTAAGGATGGCAGCGGCAGGGGAGTGGAAATTACCTGCGAACTGCCGGATGGAACCGGATTCACGGTTATTGACGATAGCTATAACGCCAGCCCTGCATCAATGAAAGCAGCACTTCTGGCTATGAAAGATCGGAAAGGTAGAAAAGTAGCAGTTTTAGGAGATATGCTGGAACTGGGAGTGGACGCCCCCGCTTTCCATAAAGAACTCGCGGTATACGTGGATAAAGCCGGGATAAACCTGGTGATAACCTGTGGAGAACTTATGAAAAACCTGTTCTCTTACCTGCCTGAGCATGTGGATAAATGCCATACTGAAGATTGGCAGAAAGCGTATAACGTGTTAATTTTAAAGGCAAATTCAGACGACAATATCTTAATTAAAGGCTCCCATGGCAGCCAGGTGCACAGGATAGCATCTAAATTATTATCAGCTAAGGAGTTACAAGTTGATCCTTTTACCTGATAATCATTTTATTATCTTCAGCCTCCAGCTTATAATGGACTGCACTCCGACTCCCTGGTAAGTTGCTCAATTATTCTCGGTGCGGCTTGCAGGTTGAATGTGATTAAATCATCCGTTCTGGTTTCTTCCAGTATCCGGCAGTTGGCTTTTATCCAGGCGATGGTACGGCCATTGACTGCGCTTATACTGATACTGGCTGTTTGCATGGGGGCGGTGAGTCTGGCATCCAGCGCACTCAGGAAAGCATCAAGGTTCAGGCCGTGCAGGGCAGATACTGCTATCTGATTTTCATTTGTCAGCAGTGCCTGCTGCTCATCATCGCCTAGCAGGTCAACCTTATTGAGAACTTCCAGGTAACTGGTATTCAGTTTATCCTCCAGGTTCAGGCTTTTCAGCACACTAAGCACATCCGCCTTTTGCTCCGCTGATTCATGGTGATGAACATCACGCACATGCACTATCAAGTCCGCCTCGCTTACTTCCTCCAGCGTGGCGCGGAAAGCCGCAATCAGTTCAGTTGGCAGGTTGGAGACAAAACCTACGGTATCTGAAATTATAACCTCCTGGCCTGAGGGGAGTTTAATGGAGCGCATGGCGGGGTCAAGCGTGGCAAATAGCTTGTTCGCGGCATAAGTTCCGGCACTGGTTAGCGCATTGAATAATGTGGATTTGCCCGAGTTGGTATAACCAACCAGAGCGATAACCGGGATATTATTCTTCCGCCTTTTTGCCCGGTGCAGGGCGCGGGTACGCCGGACTGTTTCTAAATCCCTCTCCAGTGTGCTGATACGTGTGCGGATTATGCGCTTGTCCACCTCCAACTGAGTCTCCCCCGGGCCGCCTAAGAAGCCGAAGCCCCCGCGCTGCCGCTCCAGGTGAGTCCAACTGCGGACTAACCGGCTTTTCTGGTAATTCAAGGCCGCGAGTTCAACCTGCAACTTGCCCTCTGCGGTTTGGGCGCGTTCGCCGAATATTTCAAGTATCAGTGCAGTGCGGTCGATTACTTTACAGTTCCAGCTTTTCTCCAGGTTGCGCTGCTGGATGGGGCTTAAAGCTCCGTCCACAATTACCAGGCCAATGGCATGAGCGGTTACAAGGGTTTCGATTTCCCGCACTTTACCTTCACCAAAAAGCGTGGATGGTTTAGGGGTGATGATTTTTACAGGCAATACCGCAGCGATATTCAGGGAAATGGATAATGCCAGACCCTCCGCTTCCCTACCCCTTCCCTCCAGGCTGCGATTTGCGGCCTTACTGCGGGAAGTAAAAACGGGTATTAAAATTAAAGCATTGGTCAAATTGAGGTTTGCTATAAGCTTAAAAACATTTTTATCACCCAGGATATCAATGAATCCACGGTTAGGAAAAAGATGGAGGATATAATCACCAGCACCGCCACCATAAGGGTGGAAAGGCCAGTTTCCTTACGGCTTGGCCAGGAAATGCGTTTGATTTCCTGCTTTACTTGCCGAACCATCTCCGCCGGGGAGAAGTTCTTTTTGGTTTTAACTGGAGTGGTTTTAACAGGTGTGGACATAGTCTTGAACATCATATCAAGCATAAGTGCTGATCCAACAGGCGTTTGTCAAGAGGTATTAACTTACCCCCAACAGCAGGGGGGCATAAAAAACGGGTGGAACCCTGGTTGGTCAAACCAGAGATCCACCCTGCCCAGGCATCAGACTAAACGAACAGTCTGTATGCCTGGGTTGCGAGGATGATGACTACTAGTGGCACTGCGCATAGTGCGCAGGCCACGAGCAGGCATCGTGGCGGTGTACCCATTTTTCTGTCTCTCCTTTCTTTTTTTATTATTTTATAGCCACCAAGGAGGTTTTGATGAGGGCACAACCAAATATATCCCATGACCTGAAGGCCAAAGGAAATAAAACGGAGGATACCCTCATCAAAACTATCAAAATAGCTATAAAACAATGCACTCATTGCTTAAAAGTGTTACGGGGGGGGGGCGTTTTAATGAAGCTTTTGTGAAGATTGTCTCAAACGTGCTTAAAGCCCTCCGGAATTTGAGCCTTACTGCAAACTATCAAGCACTTCGTCTTTAGTGAGTAATTCCCGGTAGATGTGCTTACCGCCGGATTTATACAGCACATTAAACGGTATGCCATAGCGGTTGTGGGATTCCAGAAATTGCCTGATGTTATCGTCATGATTGGTGTAATCAGCGCGCAGAAGAACCACCCCTTCATCACGGAACAGTTTTTTAATTTCAGGGGTATTCAGAACTAAAGCTTTATTCGCTTTGCAGGTGAGACACCAGTCAGCGGTTACATCCACAAATACAGTCTGGCCGTTATTTATATAACGCTCCAGCTTGCTTTGTGAAAAATCCTGCCACTCGCCATTATCCGATGGTTTGGAGAAAATCACCACCAGCATCACGGCAAAGAAAGCCGCAAGCGGCAGAATATGCAGCAGGCGGATTTTATGCGCCTGCGGCAAGCCAAATAGTGCCAGACTACCGCATGACATTATCAGCACAGTTACTGCCAGATTAACACTGACCTGCATGGAAAGCACCCATATCAGCCAACCTACGGTAATCAGCAGCAGGTATCCCAGCAGGTGCTTGAATTTTTCCATCCATGCTCCCGGGCGTGGCAGCATTGTAGCTATTTGCGGGAAAGCCGCCACCACCAAGTATGGATAGGCCAGCCCAAGCCCCATGCAGAAGAAAATAGTCAGTATCACCAGGGGGTTGGAACTAATAGCGAAACTTACCGCCACACCAAGGAAGGGAGCCGTACAGGGCGTGGCCAGAATCATAGCGAATATGCCAGTCAGGAACGCCCCCAGATTCCCTCCCCTGCCACCTTCAATCATTTTTTCAATAGACCCGCCCAATGCTTGCGGCAGCCATATTTCAAAAAAGCCCCACATATTGGCGGTAAAAAGCGTAAGCACCACAATCAGGAATATAATAAACCCAGGCTGCTGGAATTGCAGCCCCCAGCCAACCGCCTCCCCCAGGGATTTTAATGTTACAAGCAACACAGCCATAGCCATAAATGCGCTGATTATACCAAAGGCTGACCATAAAAAGCTCTTTCGCGCCTTTGCCCGCTCCAGCCCTGCAAATTTAACCAGGCTAAGCACTTTTATTGATAATACCGGCAATACGCATGGCATGAAATTAAGTATGAAACCGCCCACAAAGGCAAAAATCATATAGGCTATAATCGGGTATTCTTTGGGTTGCGGCGGTGGACTGTTGAGCGGCGTATTTCTGACAGGTTCCTCAACCGGGCGCTTCAGCATTTTAGCTATTTCAGCTTCCATGACCTGGTTATTTCCGGCTTTTCCTTCACTACGCTTCAGAAATTGCGAGTGCTTGCCATCCACCAGTAGGAAGCTTAAATCAGATTCCTGAAATGTTTTTTGCAGGCCAGCAATCTCATAGTTATATGTGAACAGAGCCAGCAGTTTGTCATCCGATAGTATCACTTCAGGCTTGGGAAAACGGAGGCCAACTGGTGGAGTTATTATAATATCGGGATTATTAAAAGCCCTGCCAGTTTCAACCAGAACTTTCAGAATTTTATTTTTATCCATCACCTGAACATCATATATGGTCGCCGTGCCTGATTCTCCCGGCACAATAGCCATAGCATTCTCAATTACCGCCTTCTCGCCGGGGTCGGTTATCTCATCCCTTCTGCTTTCAAACCTGGCGGAGAGTTTTTTCGGTATGCATATATCAGAACATACCATGAACTGAAAACTGATGTCACCAGATGCGACGCCCGCATTTTCGGTATTGATCTTTATCGGAAAAATCACATGGCCATGATAACCAACCGCCTCCAGGCCGAAATCCTCCACTATGCGCATGGGAGTTGGAAAATAAACATCCGCTTTTAATGAGGCATTACTGAGGTTAGATAACTCAGCTTTAAGCGGAAGCCCTGCATCACCAGGGTATTGCCAATAGGTTAGCCACTTACCCTTCAAGTCCAGACGCAGACCATACATGGCTTCATCGCGCCCGTTAGGATAAACCTTACGTTCGCCCTTGATGAACAGAGCCTGCCCATATTCCCCGCTATCCAGCACCACAGCAGCCTGTAACCGCACCGGAACTAACAGCAGCACTATGGCTATAAGGGATGTAACTACCCAGGTATAGGTACTGCCTCTCGGCTTCCCCCACCGCCTGCGGGGGGGGCTAGGGGGGGGAACCTTTTTTCTTCTGGTAGTGCCAACACATTCCCCCCCCTTAATCCCCCTATGCTCGCGGTGGGGGAGACAAGCAATGTACATCCAGACCAGCACGCCTGGTGAGTTACTA
>CAYTOJ010000046.1:0-14488 GCA_964439415.1 uncultured Rickettsiales bacterium | reverse complement strand
GTGTTTGGGGGAGTTGGTGAGCAAAGTCATGGCGTGAATTTCAAGGTCTAGTAGTATCTGCGCCCCGATACCATAGTCACGCAAGTTCTTGGCAGCATCCGGCCTGCTACTTGCAGCGGCGGTGATAAAATCGTGTTTCGGTTCACGCAGGATAACGCAGACCCCTGCCCCTTCCCGCGCAATTGCTTTCAAGGCGCGATCCAGCATTAACGCACGCCCGCCAGAATCATCCCCTAAAGCATCACTTAATATATTAAATGAATGCATACGCACCAGCGGCGCATCTTTGAGTTCACCTTTCACCAGGGCGATATGCTCAATACCGTTGATGATGTTGCGGTAGACATGCATCTTGCAATGGCCTAGCTGGCTACTACTAAAATCCGTCACTGATACCTTCTCAACCAGTTTTTCCCGTGCTAAGCGGTAGGAAATTAAATCCGCAATAGTCGCAACTTTCAAATTATGCACACGGGCGAATTCCAGTAAATCCGGCAGGCGCGCCATTGTGCCATCATCCTTCATTATCTCGCAGATTACCCCTGCCGGATAAAGCCCTGCAAGCCTCGCAATATCCACCGCTGCTTCAGTATGGCCTGCCCGCACCAGCACCCCGCCTTCCCGCGCTACCAGCGGGAATACATGGCCAGGTGTGGCAATATCCCGCGCTGAGTTAGCAGGGTCTATGGCAACCGCTATTGTACGGGCGCGGTCGAAAGCGGAAATACCTGTATCAATGCCATCAGCCGCCTCAATAGAGAAAGTGAATGCCGTATCGAAGCGGCTGGAATTACTGCGCGGCATAAGTTCCAGCTTCAGATCATCCGCCCTTTGCTTTGTAAGCGCCAGGCAGATAAGGCCGCGCCCAAATTTGGCCATAAAGTTTATGGAATCACTAGTTGCCATTTGCGCGGGGATTATCAAGTCACCCTCATTTTCCCGCGCTTCGTCATCCACCAGAATGAATGCGCGGCCTGCTTTGGCATCTGCCAGAATATCGTCAATTGATGAAAGCAAAGTAGATATACCCCTATCGTCTCAAGAGTGTGGTTTAGTGATGTTATTTCAGGGGTATATTTTTTTATATTAAGGGGCTGCCGCCCCCGCGCTGTCGCGCTCCCTTACGGTCGCAAGAAAATGTCACTCTTGAAACGCGAGGAGTATACCCCTTTAACAGAAACAGTTTGTCATACCTGTGAAACAATTCCACGCCTTTTTTTAGTCAGCAACCTTGCCTGCTCCAGCCGCCATTTATTTATTTCAGCGTGATTGCCAGACAGTAACACTTCAGGCACACTATAGCCCTTCCATTCAGGTGGCCTGGTGTATTGCGGATATTCCAGCAAATCTGCATATTCGCCTTCACCAAAACTCTCTTCACCTAATGAAGCATGATCCCCCACCACGCCGGGGAGTAACCTTACTGCCGCTTCAATTATCACCATTGCCGCAAGCTCGCCGCCGGTCAGTACATAATCGCCGATACTGACTTCTCTAAAGCCATAATGCTGTATTACCCGCTCATCCACACCTTCAAAGCGCCCACAGAGAATTATCAGCGGCTTGCCGCTTAAATCTCTGGCCATGCCCTGGTTAAATAACTCCCCACGCGGGGAAGGATAAATCAACTGTGCTTCCTGATTATCCATCACTGCTTGCTCCGCCGCCGCGCCAACTACATCAGCCCGCATCAGCATTCCAGCACCGCCACCATATGGGGCATCATCAACCGTTTTATGTTTATCTAAGGCAAAGTCCCTTATATTAATAGCCTCCAGATTCCATATACCATTCTCCAACGCCCTGCCGATTAAAGAAGAATTCAATAGTCCTGGAAACACCTCAGGAAACAATGTGAGAACTGTAATTTGCATTCAAGCGCTATAATTTTTTCTGAATCAACGAGTTACAAAATCACAAAGAAGGCATCTCTGCGTAGCATCCATTTGATTTGCAATGATATTATTCTGTTGGTTTCAAATCTGCAACTCCATATAATTTTTTAACATGATTATCCAAGATTAACCAATATTTTATATAAAATGTATTTAATGGCATTCTATATAGTCAGGAAAAGTATTTAAGGAATGCTCCAGAGTAATACAAACAATATGCACTATAAAAAGAAATCAACTCAATCTGGTTTTACATTGATAGAGCTTTCAATCGTACTGGTAATTATTGGTCTTATCATCGGTGGTATCCTGGTTGGGCAGGACTTGATCAAAGCGGCTGAACTGCGCGCTACCGTACAGCAGATTGAAAAATTTAATTCGGCTGTCAATACATTCAGGGGAAAGTATGGCTATATTCCTGGTGATATTGCCGTGTACACCGCATCTGCTTTCGGCCTTTATACAATGTCTGCTGCTAATGCAGGGACAACTACCGCCGCAGGCGGCCCCGGAATGGGTGATGGCAATAGCAAACTGGAAGGGGCGGCTGCGGCAAGCGTGAGGCTTAACGGTGAAAACGCTGCATTCTGGAGGCATTTAAGCGATGCTGATTTAGTCGAGGGTGATTTCGGCTCGGCTCTAACAACAGGTGCTGATTTAGGCGGTGCGACCACCATGAACACCATTGGAACTTATATTCCGCCAGCTAAAATGGGCAGAAATAATTATATTACCGCATACTCACTGACGGGTCTTAATTATTATGTAATCGGCGGTATTGGCGTGGTCGCAACTACAGGTATATATGGAACAACAGCAGGCAACACCACTAACAATATGCCGCCGCCAGATGCCTTCAACATTGATAGTAAAATTGACGATGGAAAACCAACCAGCGGCGTTGTAGTAGCTCTGGATATTTCAGCAGGAACTTTCAACACCACATACCTGGCAGCATGCGGCACTGCTGCTTCTAATATTTATGTTGTTACTACAGTGAGCAACCAATGTGCTTTGAGGCTACGATTTAATTAGACTACAGTAAGGTTTACAATGCAAAACACTAATTCATTTGAAAAGAACGGCAAAAAAGGCTTTACCTTAATTGAGCTATCAATAGTTCTGGTGATTATTGGTCTTATCATCGGTGGTATATTAGTAGGGCAGGATTTGATTAGTGCCGCTGAAATTCGCGCAACTATCCAGCAATATGAAAAAATGAACAGCGCGGTAAATACTTTCAGGGGTAAATACGGTGGTATTCCTGGTGATATACTGGCGCAAACCGCTTCCAACTTCGGGCTCTTTACTTTTACTTCACCAGCAGCTGGCCTTGGCAATGGTGACGGGCAGATAGACGGAGGCAGTGCAAACGCACTTGTTGCCATAGGTGAAACTGTAGCCTTCTGGCGGCACTTATCTGATGCTGACCTTATCGAAGGCTCCTTCATGTCAGCCACAGTAGCAGGCACATGCGATTATATTACTCCGGCCACAGGTGTTATAGGACTCGCCGCTACCGCATCAACACTGCCCACAATGTTTCCGCTGACAAAAATCAAAGGTAATTATATAACCGTGCATCATAATTCAGGACTCAATTATTATCAGATATCCTATATTACTGCTGTGTCACTCGCCGGAGCTTATACTCATGGTGCAAACCTCTCGCCCAGGCAGGCTCTGGCCATGGATGAAAAACTGGATGATGGAAAACCAGCATCTGGAGTAGTAATCTTCGTGGATAACGGAACGGCTACTCCGGCAGTACCGGCATCTGCTGCAATGAACATTGCAGGCACTACGGGTGCTGCGCTTTGCGCTACTTCCGCCACCGCTTATAATCTTGGTGCTTCTTATGTGGATACACCGCTTTGTTCCTTAAGATTAAGATTCAATTAGGCCGTAATTATCCAGGAAATCTCTTAGAGATTTCAGGTATGGGTGGGATATATCAGTTTTTAAATGCCCCCATACCCTTGGAAGGTAGGATAAATACCTAGGCTTATTGTCTCGTTGACTCAAGCGATTGAATATACCGATGATTTTCAGATTGCGCTGCGCAGCTAATAAGTGATACTTTAGTAAGAATTCATCTTTAGATTGGTTACCAGCACTTAAGTAATACTCAAGGCACTTTGCAGCAACACTTTTGCTTACATCCCGCCTGGCATCTTCCAGCAGTGAAACTAAATCATAGTGACAGCTTCCCATTAGAGCATCCTGAAAGTCAAGCAAACCAACACGCCTTAGCCTCTGGCGCTCAGGCAACCAAATCAGGTTATCCGCATGATAGTCCCTTAGTACCGTTACATTCTGCTCTAAATTGGCATTTGTCAGAAGATCATGCATTGTATTTTGGAATGCAGCCACCGCATCATGCAAAAGCACCTGGTTATTTAAAAACTGTGTTAATTGCGGAATGTACCACTCAGCAAACAGCATGGCTTCCCGCATGTATACATCTATATCATATCTGGGTAAGTTGTGACTGGCAGCGCGAGAATGCAAATCCAGTAGAACATCCACCGCAGCAAGATAAAGCTCTTCTTCCCTTTCAGGATACTGCTTTAGTATGTGTGAATATAAATCATCCCCTAAATCCTCCAGCAGCAGAAAGCCGTTATGTGCATCAGCCGCCAATATGTCGGGCGCTGAATACCCATGCGCCACCAGAAACTCCTGCACAGATATAAACGGCTTTACATCCTCCCTCTCCGGCGGCGCATCCATCAGAATAAATGATTTTCCATCATGCACAATACGCTCATATCTCCTGAAGGAAGCATCCCCGGAAACTGGCTGCCTGTTAGCATCATGCAGCCCATAGCTAACTAGAAATTCTTTTATCTGGCATTCACGGTCATGCAGCATATTTTATCAGTGCGTCCTTTATGGAGTTTTCCTTATCCTCCCACTGCCCATGAAATGACAATTCAAAAAACCTAGTCACTCCCCAGGTCTGCCGGTCAGGATGTATATTGCTTGTCTCCCCCACCACATGCGGGGAGGGATTAAGGGGGGGGAATGGGTTGGTACTACCAGTAGAAAGATGCCCCCCCCTAGCCCCCCCCGCAGGCGGTGGGGGAAGCCGATAGTTCGTGCCGATACCTGGGGAGTTAAATAATCTTGCATCATGTGAATCAGTTATACTCACCTCCAGCATTGACACAGGCAGGAAATCTTCAGCTATGGAAGGCCACTCAATCAGGCAGATACCGCTTTCAAATGCCTCATCAATGCCTAGTTCAAAAAGCTCTCTCTTATTCTTTATGCGGTATAAGTCGTAGTGATAAATCCGTATGCTTTTTACATCATAGATATTGCAGATGGTGAAGGTGGGGCTTGCCACCTCAAGCTGATGATCAAACCAATTTATAAACCCCCTGGCAAAAGCGGTTTTACCACTGCCCAGATTCCCACTTAGTAATATAGTTGCAGGATAAGGGCAGGCAGTAGCTATAGCCCCCGCAATACCTACCGTTTCCTGTTCAGACACCGATTTTATCTTCAGCAATCTCCGCCATCCACATTATTCAGGGGAAAAAAGCAGGATACTTTTGTTCCTGACTCAGGTGCCGATTCTATAGTAATATGGCCGTTATGAAGCCCTACGAAATTCTTAACTAAAGTAAGGCCAAGACCAGCACCTGATTTATGGGCACGGGTGGAACCGGCTTTGTAGAATTTCTCCGTCACCACTTCGCGCTCCCGGTCAGGTATGCCAACACCGGTATCTGCAACCCATATTTCCATCATGCCGCTTGACTCCCTAGCACCCAGAGAAATCTTCCCACCTTCCGGGGTAAACTTAAGCGAGTTACTAATGAGATTAAACACCACCTGCTTGATGCGCGTCTCATCACCCATTAAAGTAGCCAGGTCAGGCGCACATTCCAGCGTAATATCCAGTCTTGCTTTGCGCGCACTCTCCCCCACCAGCGCAATCAGATGATTCAGCAGGCTTCGAACATCTATACTGGTTTTGTTAAGCTTAAGATAGCCCGCCTCTATGCTGGCAATATCCAGTATGTCATTAATCAGATTCATCAACTGGTCTGATGATTTATCAATATAGCCTATGTACTCGCCAACCTTTGCAGGTAACTGCGTTACTAAGCCCTGCCCCAGGATTTCCGTAAAGCCTTTGATTGAAGTCAGCGGCGAACGCAGCTCATAAGATATATTAGCCAGAAATTCCGATTTCAAGCGGTCGGCTTCCTCCAGTGCCTGATTTTTCTCACGCAGGCTCCGCTCAGCATTAATAGCATCGGTTACGTCATAATAAGTTATGAGCGTCGCGCCATCCGGCAGTGGCACAAAATTGGCACTCAAATATTTCCCGTCACTGGTTTCCAGCATAAGCTGCCGGATTTCCCGCTTCATGGTGTTGGCAATCAGCTTTTCCTTGAAATCGCTCCAGGTTCCATCATACACATAATAAGGCTTGGTTTTCTCAACAACATCCGCCAGGTGCGGCTGTGTGGAGAGAAATTCATCATCCAACCCCCATAATTTACAGTATACGGGATTGCACAGTTTTACACGGCCATCCTCCCCTATTACTGTCACACCCTGCTGCAGATTATCCAGCGTTGCACGTTGCACGGCTATAAGTGTGTTATATGAACGCTCCAGCGCCAGACGGTCGGTCACATCCTCATAAGCGAACAGCAGGCCACCCAGTGCATGGGGAATTATAATCATGCGCAGCACTGCACCGCTTGGTATGTATAAAAATTCGTCCCGTGGTTTGATAAGGTCGGTAAAAAGCTTCAGGTGCTCTTTTTTGTATAACTGGAAATTTGTCTGTTCCGGCAGCTTGCGGTATTCGCGCAGGCGCTCCAGTATCTCGCCATAACCAGGTTCGGAATCCAGAAAATCCTCGGATAGTTGCCAGAGTTTTGCAAATGCCTGATTATAAAACTTCAGCCTGGTATCCGCCCCATAGATAGCCATAGCACTGGTTGAGCTTTCCAGCAAATCAGCCTGTGCGGATATATGAAGTTTTACTTCTTCTTCCGCTTTTTCCTGACCACTTATATCATATGCATAGCCTATCATCTGGCCGCTGGATATTAATGGCATCTCCCTTATTTCGTATAAGCGGCGCTCACCATTGCATACAATATGAACTTTTCCCACGGCAGATTCGCCGGTGTCAAACGCCACTCTGGCTATATTTCTAACTCCCGCCGCCAGTTCTATGAATTCATCACCCAGGAGCATTTCCTGCGTCATATCCGCCGCTTCGCAGTATGCATTATTGCAATAGGTTATATGCATATTCTCATCCCGCACCCAGATAGGAAATGGCGCAGAATTTATGATAGTATCAACCAACTTCAGTTGCGATTTCAGCCTGGCATTCTCTGCTTTCAGCGCGGAGATTTCATTATTATCATCACCAGTTGCCGCTATCAAGGTATTATCCCCGCTTATGTTCAGTGATGGCTCCGTGCGTCCATAACCCGGAAAGTTGGGTATGGATTCCAGTTCCCGCTTATCGAACATTTTCCAGAAAAAGCTGTTTTTCTTCGCCGCCTGATTCATATGCAATATTAGGCTCGCTCCAGAAAATCGCCGATCACTTTTTTAATGCCGGAGTTTTTAAAGCTGACATCCAGCTTATTACCGCTTACCGCCAATACCACGCCATCCCCGAATTTGCCATGCCGGATTTTATCACCCGGTTTGAAATCGTCACTGGAATCATTGGCTTCAGGGGGCACTTCAATTACAAAATCGTTTTCATCGAATATTTTAGCCATACGGCCGCCGAAATCCTTAGGGCGTGATGTTTTATCAATACGCTCTATATAATCGTCCGGCATTTCCGCCAGAAAGCGTGACGGCAGATTATACTGGAACTGATTATAAACCCTGCGGCTTAATGAATGTGACACATACAGAATACGCCTGGCTCTGGTAATGCCAACGTAGGCGAGTCTTCTTTCCTCCTCCAGACCTTCCAGCCCGTTTTCCTCCATACTGCGGGAACTTGGGAATATCCCCTCCTCCCACCCTGGCAGGAAAACAGCAGCAAACTCCAACCCCTTTGCGGCGTGAAGTGTCATCAAACTTACTTTCCCGTATGGATCCTCCCCCGTATCACCACTGACCAGACTTGTATGCTCCAGAAAAGCCTCCAGGGTTTCGAATTCTGATGCCGCCGCTATAAGTTCCTTCAGGTTGTCCACGCGCCCTGGTGAATCCGGCGATTTATCCTGCTTCCACATCTCCATATAGCCGGAATCAGTCAACAGCACTTCCAGCAACTGGCTTGGCCTTATTTTAGGGGCTAGAGATTGCCAGCGCTTTAAATCATCAGTGAATTTTGCCAGCGCTTCCCTGGCTTTGCCTTTAATAATACCATCCTTCAAACCACGTATACATGCTTCCAGCATTGAATATCCACCGGCGCGGGAATTGGCGGCAAGTGTTGTTAAAGTCGCCTCCCCCACTCCGCGCCTTGGCTGATTAATAATCCTCTGGAAAGCTATGTCGTCTCTGCTTTCGTGAATAAGCCTGAGGTAACTTACCGCATCCTTGATTTCCTGACGCTCATAAAAGCGCAATCCGCCGATAATGCGATAGGGAATGCCGCAGGCAAGGAATTGCTCCTCAAAACTTCTTGTCTGGTAACCGGCGCGTACCAGCACCGCCATTTCACCGCGTGGTATGCCTTTTATGTCCAGATCACAAACAGTATCAGCCACAAATCTTGCCTCCAGACGATCATCCTGCGTGGTGATAATCCGCACTGGTTCCCCCGGTGCATCATCAGTCCACAACGTTTTACCCATACGCCCGGCATTGTTGGAGATAACTCTGGAGGCAACTGCCAGTATCTCTGGGGTGGAGCGGTAGTTGCGCTGGAGCCTGACAATTTTTGCGCCGGGAAAGTCCTTCTCGAATTTCAAAATATTATCTATCTGCGCACCGCGCCAACTGTAGATGGACTGGTCATCATCCCCCACACAGCAGATATTCATATGCGTCAGCGCCAATAGTTTCAGCCACATGTACTGGGCTGAGTTAGTATCCTGATACTCATCCACCAATATATAACGGAAACGGCGTGAATATTCCTCCAGTATAGGCGGATGATTCTTGAATATGGTAAGAACATGTAGAAGCAAATCACCAAAATCACATGCATTCAGGGATTGCAGACGCGCCTGATATGCCCGGTAAATCGGAGCCAGCCTGCCATCACAGAAAGTGGCGTTCTGCGCATTCGCCTTATCCGGCGTAATGGCTTTATCCTTGAGGCTTTGAATCGCATTTACAAATGCGCGTGGCGGCCAGCGTTTTTCATCAATCCCCTGCTCTCTGATAATCTGCCTCAATATGCGCATCTGATCATCATCATCCAGTATGGTATAACTGGAGGATAAATTCACACTTTCCGCATGACGCCTGAGTATTCGTGCGCAAATGGAATGAAACGTGCCAATCCACAGGCCGCTGGCAGCATCGCCAAGCATATCGCCTACGCGCTGCGTCATCTCCTTCGCGGCTTTGTTGGTGAAGGTAACTGATAATATCTGCCCAGGAAAGGCTTTGCGGGATGATATTAAGTGCACAATCCTGGTGGTAAGCACCTTGGTCTTGCCCGTGCCTGCACCGGACAGCACAAGTACCGCCCCTTCGGTAGTCTCCACCGCTTGCGCCTGCTCATGGTTAAGACCGCTTAAGTACCCTACTGATTCCCTCTGGTGAACATTATTCATGCTAAAAGGCTAACCATTTTTTAGTCGCTCTTAACACATAAATCATTAAGTAATGCACATCTTCTAATGCGCATCTTCCGCATGTGCCCATTACGAATTACGCTACAGATTGTATCGCACTCAGCGTTGCATCGGCTCCATACCTCATGCTGGCGTTGTGCTGCTCAATCATTACCATGCTGTTTGAGATCAGCGTCTGAAATTCTTTTAAGTCATCTATAAGTTCATTAAGGCCGCTTCTGTAGACTGATAATCTGGATGCATCTACTTTTCCCATCAGGCGGATAACTTCCAGACTTGCCACGCAACGCTTCATTCTGCGGCAATCCTCCTGAAATCTTGCTATACTGCGGGATATATCACGCAATACCATAACAGCCTTTTTGTGATACTGCTCCTGCTGCTGGCTCAGTAGTTTTATCTCACCAGCGTTGTCAATTTGATTATCCTGCACCGATTCTTTTTTGAAATAATCGCAGACTTCCCTTTGCATCCGCGCCACACAAACCAGAAATTGTCCCTCGAAGATTTTATCAAATACTTCCCTGGCTGATTTATTGAATATTTCTATCTCCTCCCTGATCTCATTGGAGACTATACTGAAATTACCGGAAATAACTCCGATACTTCTTCCTTCTTCCCCAAGCTGCGCCGCATGGATTTGTAAGTTAAGGGGCACATATTGATTAGCCTCGTATGATAAGAAAATATTTGAAGTTTCTTTCAGCAGGCAAGAAGCCCGTTCGGTCAGTTCTTTAAAACACGCCAGTGATGCATCAACCCTGTTGCCCAGAGCCACATCCCGCGCTTCTATTTCCTTGCGGATAGCGGTGGACATAAACTCCTGATAAGTATTAAATCCAAGGCTACTCAGTACTTCCAGAATCTTCTCCGCCCCGGCTTTAGCATCGGCTTTCTCGCCTGTTTCAAATCCTAGAAAATCCTTATACGCGCTTTGTATAAGTGGGAAGAAATCACTACTGGGTTTAAGGCGTACCGATAGATACCCACCCTCAACAGGAGTGGCTATAGCAAAAACCCAGTAATAGCGGCCATCTCTGGCTCTGTTTTTCACATATGCGGCTATCGGTTCGCCTCTTTTAAGAAAATCCCAGAGCAGATAAAAAACCCCCTTTGGCATATCAGGGTGACGGATAATATTATGGGGTTTTTTTATCAATTCATCCCAGCCATACTGGCTGATACGCTGGAAAACACTGTTGCCTGACAGGATAATTCCCCTGGCATCCGTGCGCGAGAAAAACAGTTCATCAAATGAAAAGGGAACTTCGCCCTTATCTAACGCTAAATCCATTGTAAAACACCATGCAACTATTAATTGCGTGAATTATACGCCAAAGCCACTGACAATTAATTGACCTGGGTCAAACGGTTAAGACTGCATTAACCTTTACTTCTATATATGAATCGCTTTTCCAAAGGCCTCCAAAGCACTTTCATGCATCATTTCAGATAATGTAGGATGCGGAAAAACCGTATGCATGAAGTCCAGCTCAGTTGCCTCCAGAACTTTACCCAGTACGAAGCCCTGAATCAGTTCAGTTACTTCCGCGCCAATCATATGCGCGCCTAAAAGCTCACCACTGGTGGCATCGAATATGGTTTTAACCAGACCCTCGGGTTCACCCAGCGCAATAGCCTTGCCGTTGCCGATATATGGGAAACGGCCAACCTTTATATTAAGCCCTTTCTCCTTCGCCGCCCGCTCAGTCAGCCCCACGCTTGCAATCTGCGGGTGGCAGTAAGTGCAGCCTGGAATGGCTGATTTATCTAACGCATGAACGCCCTTCACACCTGCTATTTTTTCCACGCAGATTACACCCTCATGGCTGGCTTTGTGGGCAAGCCACGGCGCGCCTGCGACATCGCCAATTGCATATACCCCCGGCTCGTCCGTCTGCATCCATTTATCGGTTATAATCTGATTTTTCTCCTGCTTTACTTTAGTATTCTCCAGTCCCAGATTTTCAGTGTTTCCAGTTATGCCAACAGCGGCTATTACATATTCAACTTTAAGTTCGCTTTTCTTGCCGTCCCTGTTGCTCAGTTCCAGTGTAACGCCGGATTTATCCTTGGATTTTACGGAAGCGGAAGTTTGTGTGAGAACCTTTATTCCCTGGCGTTCAAACTGCTTCTGTGCCAGTTTTGATATCTCTTCATCCTCAACGGGCAATATTCTGTCCATAACCTCTATAAGCGTCACTTCCGCACCAAACGCATTATAAAAACTGGCGAATTCGCTGCCTATCGCGCCGCTGCCCACTACCGCCAGTTTTTTTGGCATAACGCCCGGCAGCATAGCTTCCCGGTATGTCCACACCTGCTTGCCGTCAGGCTCCAGCCCAGGCAGTACTCTGGCTCTGGCTCCCGTGGCGATTATAATATGCTTGGCCTGAACGGCCGATACACTGCCGCCCTTCTCTACACTCACCCACCCTTTGCCAAGCAGTTTACCTGCGCCTTCCAGAACCGTGATTTTATTCTTCTTCATCAGGCCTTTTATACCATTTGTTAGTTTCTGAGAAACATCCCGTGAGCGCATAACAATTTTTTCCAAATCAAAGGATATCTGCCCGGCAGATAAACCATATTCATTAGCATGATTCATCAGGCGGTATACCTCGGCAGATCGCAGCAGTGCCTTGGTTGGAATGCACCCCCAGTTCAGGCATATGCCGCCTAAGTGCTCCCGCTCCACCACTGCGGTTTTCATGCCTAGTTGCGCCGCCCTGATTGCGGCAACATAGCCACCTGGTCCTGCGCCTATAATTACTATATCAGAATTTTCTTCAGCCATGTTTTACTCACATTACTAATTAAGATTATTTGCTGTTATGTAGATATTCTTTGCCCAATTCATAATAGTTATTGGCGGATACTGGTATAAATTCAGCCTCTTCAGGTTTTAAAGCCCGGAAAAGCTTAGCCGGGCGGCCTGCCCACATCTCGCGGGATGGTATGTTTTTATTCTCCGTCACTAATGACCCTGCCGCAACCCAGGAGTTAGAATTCACAACCGAAAAATCCATAACCGTGGAACCCATGCCGATAAAGCAGTTATCCTCCAGTATGCAGGCGTGAAGCAGGCATAAGTGGCCAATGGTGATATTACTGCCAATGCGTGTTGGACCAATTTTGCGGGTAACATGCACTATTGTTCCATCCTGAATATTAGTGCGCTCACCGATTCTAATGCTGTTAACATCCCCCCGGATAACGCAGCCATACCATATGCTGGAACCTGCGCCTATCTCAACATCCCCTATCACTACTGCATTTTCAGCGATAAAAGCGGTTGGATCGATCTTCGGGTATATGCCCTTAAAGGGCAGAATTATCGCCATGCTGGAATCCTTTTCTACTGAGCTACATAATTTTACCTGAAAATGCAAACTTGAGCATGAATGATATTTAGTTTACCAGTACCTCATGCAGACAGCTACGGATAAACTGACTACACCAAAACGCCTGGAATCGGAGGAGGAAGAAGCAAAACTCCGCCCGGTAAAGCTGGATGATTTTACTGGGCAAAGGCAGGCTATTGAAAACTTGCGCGTATTCATACAGGCCGCGAAAAACCGTGCTCATGCGCTTGATCACGTACTATTCCATGGGCCACCCGGGCTTGGCAAAACCACACTGGCGCAAATAGTTGCAAGGGAAATGGGTGTAGGCTTTCGCGCTACATCCGGCCCCGCACTCACCAAGGCGGGGGATCTGGCGGCCATACTCTCCAACCTGGAAGTGGGGGATGTTCTGTTTGTGGATGAAATTCACCGCTTAAGCCCTGCGGTGGAGGAAACGCTCTATCCGGCGATGGAGGATTTTAAGTTGGATATAATCATCGGCCAGGGGGTGTCCGCCCGTACCATCCGTATAGACCTGCCAACCTTTACGCTGGTAGGCGCAACTACCCGGCTTGGCTTAATTTCCAATCCCCTGCGCGACCGCTTCGGCATACCGCTGCGCCTGAATTTCTACGAAGTGGAAGAACTGCGCAAAGTGGTAGAGCGCGGTGGAAAAATCCTGAATGTAAAGGTAGAGGAAAAAGGCGGTTTAGAGATAGCCCGGCGTAGCCGTGGTACGCCGCGCATTGCGGTTAGGCTGCTCAGGCGCGTGGCGGATTTTGCCCTGATTGCCGGGAAAAGTTCAATCACCGCTGAAATTGCCGATCACGCCCTGCTTAGAATGGAAGTGGACGCTGAAGGCTTAGATTCCAGCGACCGCCGCTACATGCGTTTCATTGCGGAAAACTACGGCGGTGGACCGGTGGGTGTAGAAACCATAGCAGCGGGGCTCTCCGAACAGCGGGACGTTTTAGAGGAAACCGTAGAACCATACCTGCTGCAAATTGGCTTTCTTGCCCGCACACCACGCGGGCGCGTTTTAACCGCCAAAGCCTTCAGCCACCTTGACCTACAAGCCCCAGCCAACTTCACCCAGCAACTTGATATGCTGGATTAACCACCCATCAGGCTCTTCCACCAAGACTGCCATTTGCCCTACAGTATATTTTTCCACCAACAGTTTTTAACCATTTTTCATGCCTTTTTCATTGTGTGATTATTGCCGAGCAAACTCTCAATGCTCTGATTTATCAAGTGATGCTTTGCATAAACTCTACCACCTCAGCATCGCAGCGGATATCGGCGTGAGTGATGGGTTGTTTGAGCGCGATGCCAGCGAGCGATTTGCAGCGTGAAAGTGCTACATAAAGCTGACCAGCGGCAAATGCACCGCTGCCGAGATCAATGATCACGCGCTCTAGAGTTTTGCCCTGACTTTTATGGATGGTGATCGCCCAGGCGAGCGTGAGCGGAAACTGCGTGTAGGTGC
>CAYTOJ010000045.1:9090-14678 GCA_964439415.1 uncultured Rickettsiales bacterium | reverse complement strand
GCGCCCCCCCTAACAAATAAAAGATATACCGCCGGAGTGATAGAAAAAATTGGGGTTCTTCAAACGATAGCGGTATATCATGCCTACAAACGGCGATAATAAAGGCCAGTTCCTGAAACATAAACAGGAACTGCAGGAAGCTTTCCTGCGGAAGCCTTCCGGGCTGTTGCACGCCTCACGTCTTGCGAAAATGGTGGATGCTGCACTAGAGCGAATCATTGCCACTCAAGCCCCCGCAAATATCAGCATAGCTGCAACGGGCGGCTATGGGCGCGGCCTACTCTGCCCGCATTCTGATATTGACCTGCTCTTTATGTGGCAGGCAGACACCGCTGGAGAGAAAGATTTCTGTAAAAATGTGGTATACAGCTTGTGGGATTTAGGCCTCAAGGTCAGCCATTCATACCGCAGCATTCCTGATACATTATCCTTCGCCAGGGAGGATGTATTATTCCGTACCAGCCTGATCGATTTGCGCCCTCTGCACGATCCGGCAGGACTTATCAACCGCCTGCAATCGGAGTTTAAAGGCAAAATAGTCAGTGGTTCGGAGAAAACTTTTATCAGTGCCAAACTGGCGGAGATGGATGTTAGACATCACAAGCTGGGAGATTCGCGTTATTTCCTGGAACCTAATGTGAAGGAGGGGAAAGGCGGCCTGCGCGACCTTAACACATTATACTGGCTGGCCAGGTATTCTTTAGGTGTAGGCAGTGTTCAGGAAATGGCGGATGTGAACTTTCTGACCGGGGAAGAGGTAAAACTATTCCAGGATGCCGAGGATTTTCTGCTGAAAACCCGTATTGCCCTGCATTACCTGTCTAGCCGGGCGGAGGACAGGCTTATTTTCGATCACCAGCTTAAAATAGCACCTATGCTGGGATTCAAGGATAGCGGCAAGGCCAGCGCGGGTGAACGCTTCATGAAAAGGTACTTCCTAACCACTGCCCGCGTCAGCGCACTGGCGCGCATATTCTCAACCGTTCTGGAAGAGCGTAACCGCAAGGAAAGCCGCAATCTGCTGGACCACTTGCGCCAGCGCAAAAACGGAGGCTTTAAAATAAAAACCGGCAGATTGATGCTGGAGGAAGATGAGATAAAAAAATCCCCCGCTTTGATGATGCGCATATTCAAAGCCTACGCAGAAAGCGGAATGGACATTCACCCGGAAGCTTTAAGAATAATTACGCGTAATTTGAAGCTTATACCATCATCAGCAGCCGGGGATAAATCAGCGGGGGCAATATGGCGGGAAGCAAGTACGGTGTTTCTGGATATCCTCACCAGCCGTAGCGGCTCCGCCAGAGCGTTGCGCCTGATGAACGATATCGGCCTGCTGGCGCGGATCATCCCCGCCTTTGGGCGTATCAGCGGTGCAATGCAGTATGATATGTATCATGTCTACACCGTGGACGAGCATACCCTGCAAGCGGTAAGTATCATCCATGATATTGAAAATGGTCTGCTGGAGCAGGCTCACCCGCTGGCAAGTACTGTTATCAGCGGCATAAGTTCGCGGCTCGTTCTTTATCTAGGTATGCTGCTGCATGATGTTGCCAAGGGGCGCGGCGGTAATCACACCGGAATCGGCGGAAGTCTGGCTTTAAACATCTGCCGGAAACTGCGATTAGACACAGCGGACTCTGAACTGGTAGCCTGGCTGGTTGAAAACCACCTGCTTATGACATCAACCGTTTTCAAGCGCGATATATTTGACAGCAGTACAATCACCGAATTTGCCGGCAAGGTGATGTCTCTGGACAGGCTCAAAATGCTGCTGATTATAACGGTTGCGGATATAAAAGCAGTGGGTCCCAATATATGGAATGAATACAAAGCCGGACTGCTGCGGTCGCTGTATCAACTGGCCGCAAGTGAGCTGGCTGCACCGGGATCAGCATCCGACAATGATGAAGCAGGCAAAGCCAGGTGTATGATAATGGAGGCTTTAAGCGGCGAGCCTTCAGCCCCTGCAACTTTTTATATCAACAATGCCCCTGAAAACTTCCTTATGGCTTTTGAGCCGGATAAGCATTTATTGTTATATAAACATCTGCAAGATCACCGGATAAATGGCGATAGAGTATCAGTATTTCACCGTGTGGATTTAAAGCATATGGTGACCGAACTGGTAATAATCACCGCTGACCAGCCTGCGTTATTCGCCATTATCTCAGGGGTGATTTCGCTTTGCGGCGGCAATATCATAGACGCTAAAGCGTTCACGCTTAATGACTGTACAGCGGTAGATGTTTTCACAGTGCAGGATATGGAAGGCAAAGCCTTTGACCGGGCTGACCGCATTGCTAAAATATCCGCTTATCTGGAACTTGCCATGAACGGCGAGTTGGATATTTCAGATAAATTCGCCAATGAATCAGGCGGTTTATTCAAACGCAAAAACCCGGATGTTAAAATACCAACTAAAATTACCATTGATACCGATACCAATCCTAACTACTCAATACTGGAAGTAAACGCGGCTGACCGCCAGGGGCTTCTCTACAGTTTATGCATGGCTGTAAGCCATGCCGGTTTTAATATCGACAGTGCTTTTATCTCCACCTACGGCAACGCAGCGTCCGACGTTTTTTATATAAGCGGCGTGCCTGTCAGGAATCCTGAGAAAATCGAAGCTTTAAGCCACAGTATCTACAAACTTTTTTGAAGTAGATCAAAATATACTTGCGTTCCTTGTTGCCCTTCACAACAATCCCGCTAACTCAAGATTGAACCGCATAAAATCTGTATGCCTATCCAGAAAAAAGTGAAGGATAAAAACGCAGTCTCTCCTAATCGTCCGGGGTGGAGAAAGATTTCCGCACTTGCGCTTATATGGGGCGTGATAACGCTATGTGGTGTGTTCGCCTATTATTCTTATGGGCTGCCGGATATTGAGGATATTCACCAGATAGCCAAGCAACGCTCAATAATAATCAAAGCCGCTGATGGTGAAATCATCGCCACCTATGGCGATGTATACGGCGATTTTCTGAAATACCATGACTTTCCTGAATACCTGGTGCAGGCGGTTATCGCTACTGAGGATCGCCGCTTTTTCCGGCATCACGGCTTTGACATTTTCGGCATAGCGCGTGCGGCTTACGCCAATTATAAAGCAGGCAGACTTGTACAGGGCGGCTCCACCATTACCCAGCAGTTGGCCAAAAATGTATTTGTTGGCTCGGAGAAAACCTTCCGCAGGAAAATACAGGAACTGATTCTCTCCCTGCAACTGGAAATGCGCTTTAATAAAAATCTTATTATGTCCACCTACCTTAACCGGGTTTACATGGGCGCAGGCGCTTACGGGGCTGATGCTGCCGCACGCCGTTACTTCGGGAAGTCAGCAAGAGAACTTAGCTTGCCGGAATCGGCAATGATTGTCGGGCTGCTTAAAGCCCCATCCGCTTATTCCCCCACCAGTGATGAAGACAAAGCCGAACGCCGCGCCATGCAGGTAATCCGCAACATGCAGCAGGCGGGATATTTAAACCCTGAGCAGGCAAAAAAGCATTTAAACGTTCTGGAAAAAGGGCTGGAATACGCCCACACATCATTCGATACCTACTACTTCGCAGACTGGTTGCTGGAGGAAATAGAAGCCCTGTTCGGCTCCACCCGGGAGGATATAGTGGTGGAGACCACTCTGGACACCGCCTTGCAGAAACTGGCGGAGAATACGCTTACAAATTACATCAGTAAAAACGGTGCCAAGCTGAAAATCGGGCAAGGCGCGATTCTGGCATTAAAACCTGATGGCGCGGTAGAGGCTTTTGTTGGCGGTACAAGCTACCGCAAAAGCCCATATAACCGGGTCAGTTCCGCTAAACGGCAAGCCGGATCAAGCTTCAAGCCATTTGTGTATCTTACCGCCGTTAAACAAGGCCTGCGGCCTGATGATATATTTGAAGATGAACCTGTTACCATAGGCAAATGGAAACCACGTAATTACAGCGGTGATTACCAGGGTACGGTGAGTGTGGAGGAAGCTCTGGCGCAATCTATAAACACCGTGGCGATAAAAATCGCGCAGCAGGCGGGTTTGCAGAATGTGGTGAACACGGCGAAAAGCCTGGGCGTGCTCTCGCCCCTGAAGCCTTATGCTGCAATCGCGCTCGGCACTGATTCGGTGAATCTTCTGGAGATGACGGCGGCCTACGCGACCTTTGCCAACGGCGGCTATAAAGCAACGCCATACGGGATTCAAAAGGTATACGTGCAGCGCAGTGGCAAGGTTTTATTTCAAAGGAAACCTGTAGAGCATGAGCGGCTTATAGAAGAGGAACAGGTTAAAATAATGAACGCAATGCTGGTTAGCGTAGTGAATCACGGCACAGGCACAAATGCAAAAATTGGCCGCCCCGCAGCAGGCAAAACCGGAACCAGCCAGAATTATAGCGATGCCTGGTTTATCGGCTACACCCCGCAGCTTGTCTGCGGTGTATGGATGGGTAACGATGATAACAAACCAATGCGCAAAGTTACCGGCGGCAGTTCCCCGGCGATTATGTGGAAAGGTTTTATGAGCGCGGCGCTTAAAGACCAGCCAGTTCAGGAAATCCCGACTGACTGGAATTCCAATCTGGTGCTAGATACCATTCAAAGCGTCAGGGATGGTGTTATGGATGCCCTCTCCCCCGATAAAGTGATTGAGGAAGACCTGAAAAACCAGGACGACAGTCAGAGTGAAGCAACACAGACGGAGCCGGACGGCCTGAACAGCATCTGGGAGAAAATCACCGACTCAAAAGTTGAGCACGAATACCCAGGAACGCATTAGTAATCCAGTAGAAACACCAGAGCACAGGCAACACTATCATTAGTAATGTAATAAGCGGACGATGATGGCACTGAGTAAACACTGCCGGATGTTGCGCAGGAACCAATATTCGCATAAGCTGTGCGCACTTTACCTATTCCCGGGATTCCATCGTCTATTTTTTTATCGATATTAAAAGCATCCACAGGTTTAAGTACGGGATCAAGCGTTAAAGAATCACTA
The DNA here is from genome assembly GCA_964439415.1 of uncultured Rickettsiales bacterium. GTDB lineage: Bacteria > Pseudomonadota > Alphaproteobacteria > Rickettsiales > CAZAGG01 > CAYTOJ01. The sequence goes on along the minus strand of CAYTOJ010000045.1, from coordinate 9,673 downwards.
CGCTCTTTACCAAACCACAATAAATTTCCGTAATTACCATTCCAATATGATGCATTGCCAGTGATTGACGCTACATAGTAGAATGTATAGCCAGCTTTGGAGATAGCCTTAGAGCCTGGTATATTGGTTCCAATTACTGAATGGTGATATATGTAGCCGCTACCATTCAAACCACTAAAACTTCCTAGATATACTCCAGCGGCCGCTAGTTGTTTCCAAGCAGCATATATCTCTGCCGCACCACTAACGACAGTTGCTGAGTCTAATGTTTCATCTCTATCACCGTTGGTTTCGCCTGAGAGATAGGTGGAAGATGTTATAACAATCGCCAGGAATGCAGTTGTATTTGAGGTAGAAGGCATTCATTGCGGTTTTAATCTGCTCCTGCTCACTGATGACTTTACCTGTTTTCGCCGCCCGGATCAAATCCGCCCCGGCGAGTATGCCACCCACTAATAATCCAACTATCACCAGTACAATTGATAGCTCAACCAGCGTAAAACCGCTATTTTTCTGCTTGACAAGGCTTAAAGCCCCTTCACACTGGCTTCTGGCTTCTGGCTTCTGGCTTCTGGCTTCTGGC
>CAYTOJ010000045.1:0-8990 GCA_964439415.1 uncultured Rickettsiales bacterium | reverse complement strand
CTGGCTTCTGGCTTCTGGCTTCTGGCTTCTGGCTTCTGGCCATTGGTTCGACTTCCTTCTTTTGGCCTGCAGTTTAAATCACAAACCTTAAAAAGGTATTGAGTAAAAGTTCATAATGCAGGGTAGTTACAACAGATTATGCACTGTATCTTACAAATCGATAGATGCTGGGAAAACCAATTATAGATATAATCTCCCTCTCTTCATTGATACGGTAAAATATCCAGTTTCCCTTATATCGTATACCCCTAACTCCAGTTCCATACTCAGGTTTAATCGCATATAAAAACGGATTACGGGCAATATGCCTAATTTTTGCTTCTATTGCTTTACGATACTGAGTAGCGTGCCCACAGCCCCAGTGGTTTTTGGAATAAGCAAGTTCGTTCCTTATCTCTGATTCTGCTTCAGGCAAGAACTCTATACGATATGCCATTATACTTCGTCTGGGTACTCTTTAGCCAAATCAGCGAATAAAGATTCCCCATCAATCAATCTGCCTTCATAGCCACCGCTTGCAAGAGCATCAGCTCTTTGCTTAATGTTAGCTACTGCCCAGGTTGGCTCCATATTACTATTGAAAAAGTAACCTAGAGCCTCACTAACAACTTCGTTCACAGTGTTATATGTACCACTTTCTACTTCTTTATGAATTAATTTTTCAAGTGATGCCGATAATGATATTTGTAATGCCATAAAATAACCCGCGCAACATCTTCATTGATGTATTCTAACACATAATAACATAATATTACAGAACTTCCTTCGTTAGTGTTATTTCCTGCGGTAACTTCCCAAATCTTTGTAAGAGCCTGTTCATGATTTTTTTGTTTAGGTTATTTTTAGAATATTTTGAGCGAAAATTTGGTTATAATTTATCCAATAGCAGGGACTATTTGAAAAATTATAATCGAATTTGCAGCCAAAATAGACAAAAATAGGCAAACAACAAAGATTATGAACAGGCTCTAAGTACTGATTCTTCCAGTAAAACAACTGTTCGGCTATCAGGAACATTAATACTGTTATTCCTTGACTTGAAAAGCCAGCCACCTATTACCTGCTCTAAGAGCCTGTGACGAATTATCATTATTCAGTCTTTTTGATGCTTTTTGCTTGGTTTGTTGTCGAAAAATTTATCCGTATCACCAATACGAATTGCATTTTCCTCCTAAAACCAGTCTAAAAATCATCTAAAAATACACTCAAAACATAAATCGTCACAGGCTGTAAGTGAAAGGGGGCGCATGGAGGGGGAGCAGAAGGCAAAATCAAAGCATCCGCTGAAGTGCTTCTGGAACGCGCTGGGGCCTGGGCTGATTTCCGGCGCGGCGGACGATGATCCCTCAGGCGTTGCCACATACTCCATTGCCGGGGCGCAGTTTGGCACAAGTCTGCTCTGGACTGCCTGGCTGACCTGGCCGCTTATGGCCGCTGTACAGATGATGTGCGCACGAATCGGCATGATGACAGGAAAAGGGCTGATCGGCGCATTCCGGAATAAATTCCCCAAGCCTGTATTGCTGGCAATTTCATGCGCATTGTTTACCGCCAACTCCATTAACATCGGCGCTAATCTGGCGGGTATGAGCGATGCGGCTGAGGTGCTGTCAGGCATAGATTCACATTTCCTGGTTCTGTTATTTGGTGCAGGTATTGGTTTTGCTATCGTAAAGCTGCGGTATCACCAGATAGCCAGTGTGCTCAAATGGCTGGCGCTGGCGCTGTTTGCCTACATTATCACTGCCATTCTCATCAAGCCGGACTGGGGGATGGTAATAACTGAAGCCTTCACCCCAAGCCTGCCCGCAAGCCGCATGGAGTGGCAGACTATAGTGGCGATACTGGGCACTACCATCAGCCCGTATTTATTCTTCTGGCAAGCCTCTCAGGAGGTGGAGGAGGAAAAAGCACTAGGCCGCCGAATGGTGATTCTGCCAGACAATAAAGCCCGCAAACTGTTGCAGGACAGAATGATGGACGTTGGTGCGGGTACTTTCCTGGCTAACACGGTGTTCTTTTTTATCGTACTCACTACCGCGCTGACATTGAATAAAAACGGCATTACTGAAATATCATCCTCCAAAGAAGCTGCACTAGCACTACGGCCACTGGCGGGGGATGCCGCCATGATTTTATATGCAACCGGCATACTGGCCGTTGGTTTTCTGGCAATCCCCACCCTGGCTGGTTCAGCCGCTTATGCCTTCGCTGAAACCTTTGACTGGTCGCACGGGCTTAGCGAGAAACTAAAACAGGCGCGGGCATTTTATGGCGTGATAATCTTCTCAGTTCTCTGCGGCATGGCGATAGAGTTTACTGAAATCAACCCCATACAGGCGCTGTATTTCACCGCAATCATCAATGGAATTTTAGCGCCATTTTTGCTTACCGCGATTTGGCTCACCGCACGCGATAAAACAATTATGGCTGGCCGCCCCAGTTCCCGCCTTAATCAGGCAGTTGTAGCGATCACCATTATAATAATGTTCGCCGCACTGCTGGCTATGCTGTTTGGGTGAAAAATAAAACCGATTTCAGGATATACCGCTATCATTTGAAGAATGCGGGTTCTTTGCAGTGATTTTGCGAGCAGTATGGATGCGCATGGGGATGGATTGCTTGGCGCGCCGAAGCTTTAGAGAAGGTGGGGCGGCTATGCGCAAAACAAAAAAGATATACCTATCACACTCTTGAAGTGCGATAGGTATATAACTAATAGTACGCAGATTAAAGTGTCACTCCTCGTCACTGTACTGCTTTTCAATACGCTCGTGACGTTCCTGCGCGTCAATGGTCATGGTGGCGATAGGGCGGGCTTCCAGGCGCTTGATGCCTATAGGGTCACCAGTTTCTTCACAATAGCCATACTCCCCGGTTTCTATGCGCTTTAATGCTTCCTCGATCTTGGATATAAGCTTCAGATATCGGTTGCGGGTACGCAGTTCAACCCCTGCTTCTGTTTCCAGAGATGCACGGTCGGCCATGTCCGGCTCATGCCAGTTTTCAGTTTTAAGGTGCTCCAGAGTTTCGGCTGATTCTTTTATCAGCTCATCTTTCCAGTCCAGCAGTTTACGCCTGAAATAGGCGAGCTGCTTAGGATTCATATATTCTTCTTTTTCGAGGGGTTTGTATTCCTTCGGGAGCTTGATATCATCGTATTTAGACCGTTGCAAGCGAACCTCCTTGGCTTGAGCGTGGCCTTATAACTGCACAAGCTACAAAAGGCAACAATTATTGAGTTGCTTGAAATGCGAGGAGTATACTAAAAAATTTATAGCCATTTATTAGCCAAGCCTCTAATAATGTCGCTAACTGAAAAATACATATTTTATGCATGAACTGGAGACATATCTAAACAGTCAACTGGGTGATAAAATCACTACATTTGTTGCGCTTGGTGAGGTAAATGTACTCACTCACCGCAGTAACCTGCTGGCAGTGCTGGAGTTTTTGCGGGGTGACCCAGAGTGTCAGTTCAGTATACTAGTTGATATCTGCGGTGTTGATTTCCCTGAGCGGCTGGATCGTTTTGAAGTGGTTTATAACCTCCTCAGCATAAGAAAAAACCTGCGCGTGCGGGTTAAAACCGCAACTGATGAGAAAACGCCTGTTCCATCATGCGTTGATATTTTTCCCGGCGCTTTATGGTTTGAGCGTGAAGCCTGGGATATGTACGGGATTTTATTCGCAGGCCATCCTGATTTACGCCGCATACTCACTGACTATGGTTTTGAGGGGCATCCGCTGCGCAAGGATTTCCCGCTTACCGGGCATTATGAAGTCAGGTATGACGAGGAGAAGAAACGGGTAGTCTTTGAACCTGTCAAGCTGGCGCAGGAGTTCCGCAATTTTGACTTCCTGAGTCCGTGGGAAGGCAATGTCTATATAACTCCCGATGATGTTAAAAAGGCGGGCTAGACTATGATACAGCAGACACTGAAGAAAATAACGGAAAATGTTCAGGCGGTTGAAAGCTATAACGATGACGGCCAGAAGAATGTCACCCTGAACTTTGGCCCCCAGCACCCTTCAGCGCATGGTGTGCTGCGCCTGATTCTGGAGCTGGACGGTGAGGTGGTGGAGCGTGCCGATCCGCATGTTGGACTGCTTCATAGGGGTACGGAAAAACTGATGGAATACCGCACATACCTGCAGAATGTGCCGTATCTTGACCGTCTGGATTATGTATCCCCCATGTGTCAGGAACATGCTTACGCTATGGCGGTTGAGAAGCTGGCGGGTATAGAAGTTCCAATAAGGGCGCAATATATCCGCGTGTTGTTCTCGGAAATCACCCGCATATTGAATCACATAATGAACATCGCGACCCAGGCGCTGGATATTGGCGCGATGACGCCGTTCCTCTGGTTGTTTGAGGAGCGGGAGAAAATGATGGAGTTTTACGAGCGGGCATCAGGGGCGCGCCTTCACGCCGCATATTTCCGCCCTGGCGGGGTCACTCAGGATTTGCCTGATGGACTGGCTGAGGATATTTACCGGTTCGCGGATAATTTCGGTAAGTATATTGATGATTTAGAGGCGGTGCTGACGGAAAACCGCATCTGGAAGCAACGCACGGTGAACATTGGTGTAATCACCGCTGAGGATGCCTGCGCCTGGGGTTTTACCGGGGTTATGCTGCGTGGTTCCGGTCTGCCGTGGGATTTGCGGAAATCTCAGCCATATGAAGTTTATGAGCAGATGGATTTTGGCATACCAATCGGCAAGAATGGGGACTGTTACGACCGTTACCTCTGCCGGGTGGAGGAAATGCGCGAATCAGTGAAAATCATCAAACAGTCAATCGAGAAAATGCCGCAAGGGCTGGTAAAAACTGATAACCGGAAGTTCGCGCCGCCGCCCCGGGCTGAGATGAAACAGTCAATGGAAGCCCTGATCCACCATTTCAAGCTCTATACTGAGGGGTATCACATACCAGCGGGGGAGACTTACACAGCCGTGGAAGCCCCTAAAGGCGAGTTTGGCGTGTATCTAGTGGCGGATGGAACTAACCGCCCGTACCGGGTAAAACTCCGCGCCCCTGGTTTTGCCCACCTTTCCGCCCTGGATTTCATGAGCAAAGGCCACATGCTGGCGGACGTTGTGGCGATTATCGGCACTATGGATATAGTTTTCGGAGAGATTGACCGATAAACCCCAGCCCCCCTGCCGCCATAAATTAAATATTTTCTAAATTTCCCACATTTAAAAAAAGTGTAATGGTTTTAGGCTATTTTAGAAAAATAAAGTAAATGGCAGCATGGCCAACTATGTAACAGATATATTATCTAACGGCTCTCAGGAAGCTTTCCGTTTGGAACAATGGGGAGCAAATAATGAGGTGCTAGGCCATGTTTACGCCATATATGAAAAAGGCCGCCTTACACAAATTGATGAAAATGACCTGTTCAGGGATGGATTTCGCATTGAATCCTCACTTTATGACTTAAGCCAGGGCTGGCGGCAAAGCCGTGCAGAGGCCGGAGCGCACGGCAATAACGGCCAGGTGTGGCAGGAAGCCTGCAACCTGGTTGGTAACTCCTACGCCCTTAGCGGCGGAATCGGCGAGACTTTTCATAAGTTACAGCATAATTCGCGCCAGAGGGAAGCAGGGCTGAAAGAGCCGATTAGAATACAGGGTTTATCCGGTTATGTAGCTGCGGATGAGTATGGTCAGCGTTGTACATATATTGAGGCTCCATCATTCAAAGAACCTGGAGGTGTTGCAACGTTTAAACTGGTGCAGACTCGCAATACCGTTGTCAGGGCTGAGAAAGTGACGGGGAGCTGTATTCCAGAAGCTGAGAAGAGAGATTATAGAGATGTAGATGGGCTATTAAGTCTGCTTGAGCCTGCCGGGGGGTATCCGCCTGGTGCTAATGTATTAAGCCCCATTGTGGCGGCTATTACGGATATGCTTGACCAAACTGCACCAGATGCTAGCACTCAAGATTTGCTGGCATACGGGACGTTAGAGAGATACTTAAGGAATTTATCCTTACCAAATAATCGGCCACTCAGCGGGCTTGATCAGCACTGGGTCAAAGAAAAGACAGGTATTAACCTTAACAAGCTGGAAGGTGTCGCCGGGCAGGCAGTTGATGTAGCTGATAAAGCCTGGAAAGGTATTAGTAAAGTATTAGAGTCAGGCACTAGCCCGTTGCTTGAATTTGTAGGAAGCAATCCGTTATTTGCTGTTGTGCTGGGTGGTGGTATGGCATATCAAGCTGGAAAGTTCATGAATATTGATGTTATGAAAAATCCGCTGACAGCTATAATCGGCATAGCACTTGGTACTTCAGTGGTGCATGGTTTTATGAAAATGTTAACGGAAACTGGCTCAAATGTCAGAAAAGAAGCAGGCAATTGCGTAAAGTCCATGTCTGACTGCCTCACAAATAATGTTGCGAGTCCAAATCAACTTGCGATGCAGGAAGTCTACAGCACAGTCTAATTTCCATAAATTTAACTAATTTTTTCACATGCATGGGTTATAAGTGCCTTATAACTTGTTTGCGGGGTGAAAATCGGCGGGCTTACTTATCAGGAAAAGATAGCGGCGCAGCGGGCTTTTTTCGTGCTACTCTACCAGAATTTCAACACAAGGGGGGAGAAGGTATACGCTTACCTGCAAATCAGCGGCGCAAAAATGCGCGAACTTAAGAAAGCTATGACCACCGGGCGGCCATATAATCTGCGCAACTACGGCGCGGTGATAGCATCAGGATTCGGCGACCCGACCGAGGAGATAAAACAGAAAATCGCGCAGGAGTTTGATTTCAAACCCGAATACTACGCCGACATCACCGCCCTGCTACGCGGCGACTACGACGCTGAACTGGCCGCCCTGGCAACTAGTCAGGTAGATGATGACGAAGGGGTGTAAAATTCAGTTGCCAGAGCCGATGGAGCAGCCAGGTGCGGTGGGTGATTAAGGGGGGGAATGTGTTGGTGTAATATGGAAAGAAGAAAGGTTCCCCCCCCCTAGCCCCCTTTGTGCCCGGTGGGGGAAGCCGGGAGGTAGTACCAGCACCTGGGTAGTTACCCCAGATTTTTACTTAATATCCCGCCGGGGTTAGATTCAGCGCGGCGGAATCTTCTATCACGGCGGCAGTTTTAAAGCAGGTTTCCTCATCAAATGGTCTGGCTATGATTTGCAGCCCCAAAGGCAGGCCGTTTGCATCAAACCCTGCGGGTACGGATATTCCAGGCAGCCAGGCGAGATTAACTGATACGGTAAAAATATCATTCAGGTATAGCTGCACGGGGTCGTCAAATTTTTCATTCAAACTGAAAGCCGCCGATGGAGTGGTTGGTGTGAGTATAGCGTCTACTTCCTTAAATGCTTCCTCAAAATCCCTTGATATCAATGTGCGTATACGCTGCGCCTGCTTGTAATAAGCATCGTAATAGCCATGCGAAAGCACGTATGTGCCTATCAGTATCCGCCGCTTGACTTCAGTGCCAAACCCTGCGCCACGGGTAGCCGCGTACATTTCATTCACGCCGCCTTTAGCGGTAACGCGCTTGCCGTAGCGCACACCATCATAGCGGGCAAGGTTGGATGAAGCTTCAGCCGGAGCAATAATATAATATGCTGGTAGAGCATATTCCGTATGCGGCAGGGTGATTTCCCTTATTTCCGCCCCCGCTTCTTTGAGCCACTGGATGCCTGCGTTCCAGATATTTTCAATCTCCTGCGGCATACCTGGCACGCGGTATTCTTTCGGCACGCCGATTCGCATTCCCTTTACGCCAGCACCCACAGCTTTTTCAAAATCTGGCACTGGGCGGTTGGCTGAAGTTGAATCCTTAGGGTCAAAGCCTGATATAGCCTCCAGCATCACTGCGGCATCCCTCACTGAACGGGTGAATACCCCAGCCTGATCCAGCGAGCTTGCAAAGGCTATCATGCCATAGCGCGAACACCTGCCATAGGTAGGCTTGATTCCTGTCAGGCCGCAAAACGCGGCAGGCTGGCGTATCGAGCCGCCGGTATCAGAGCCAAGTGCACCCAGGCAGGAAAAAGACGCTACAGCAGCGGCAGAACCACCGGATGAGCCACCGGGGGTGAGCGGCGCATCGTCATTCCTGCGCCGCCAGGGATTCAACACCGCACCATATGCGCTAGTGAGATTGGTAGAACCCATGGCAAACTCATCCATATTGGTTTTACCCATCATCACCGCACCTTGAGCGAACATATTGGCCGTTACTGTTGATTCATAAGGCGGTACAAAACCATCCAGTATTTTTGAACATGCGGTAGTCCGCACATTGTTGACGCAGAACAGATCTTTCACTGCTATGGGTACGCCCTCTAGCAGCCCCCCTTCCCCATTCTTTAACCTCTCATCGGCTTTTGTCGCCTGCATTATTGCACTTTCAGGGGTCAGCAATACATAAGAATTGAGATTTTTATGTTTTGCAGCGGCATCCAGACACGCTTTTGTTAATTCAACGCTGGAAAACTGACGGGATTTTAAGCCCTTCAGAGCCTGCGATATGGTAAGTTTATTCAGCATTGTTATTCCACTACCTTTGGTACGGCAAAACAGCCATGTTCAGCATTAGGGGCATTCTTCAGAATATCCGCAAGTTTACCACCGTCAGTCACGGTATCGGCACGCATTGGCAGTTCAATTCCCGAATGGCCGAACATCTGCGGCACACCGCTGGTATCAACCTCACTCAAACGTTCAACCCATTTCAGCAGGCCGTTAAGCTCTACGGTCATCAATGTTATTTCATCCTCCCGCAATTGCAGCCTGGCAAGCTTTGCCATTTTAACAACTGTTTCAGCATCTACCGACATTTACAATCCCACTCTACTAATTAAGAATCCCATTTACATATATACCCCTCGCATTTCAAGAGCTGCGATAAGTGTATTGGCAGTTATATGTTTTATCTGCCTGTTGAGTAGGAAGCAAGTCTTACGCCGCCCTCGTCCAACACCTGTTCAAATTCGCGCTGCATGAACGGGT